>CAYSAK010000032.1:0-4539 GCA_964429055.1 uncultured Candidatus Saccharibacteria bacterium | reverse complement strand
TGAAAAAAGATGAAGCCGAAAAGCGCGCACGAGAACTCTTGAAACATATTGGTTTGTCCGAAAAAGAAAATGCCTACCCTGCTTCCCTGTCCGGTGGTCAAAAACAACGTATCGCCATCATCCGCGCTATGATGATGTCGCCAGAAGTTTTGCTATTTGACGAACCAACCTCCGCACTCGATCCAGAATCAATCGGTGATGTCTTGTCGCTCATTCGCGAACTTGCCGACCGTGGCATGACCATCATGATTGTGACACACGAAATGAGCTTTGCTAAAGAAATTGCCACCCGCATCGTCTTTATCGACAAAGGCAAAATCATCGAAGAAGGAAAACCAAACGAATTCTTCGCCCCTCCAAAAACCCCCAGAGTCCGGGATTTTCTATAAAAAGTTTTATAGGTTTTATCGAGTATATTTTTCGTTTAAATCAGAATAGTCGTAAAGCTCGTTAGCATTGAACCAAAGATCGATTTCTTTTTTAGCTTCCTCGATAGAACCAGAAGCGTGGACAAGATTTGGCACGCCGGTACCCTTAGCATCAGAATAGCCAAAGCTCATGTGGGAGAAATCACCACGGATGGTGCCCATTTCAGCGGATTTTGGCTCAGTTGGGCCAACAATTTTACGCACAAGTGGCTGAGCTTCGACGCCTTCTAGCACCATCGCAATCACCGGACCACTCATCATATACTCAACATTGTAACGGAAAGCAGTTTCACCACGACGAGTAATCATTTGGCCAATGTCTTCATAATGTTGACGATAAAGATGCTCGTCTGGCATGACCATCTTCATACCCACAATTTTAAGACCAACTCGTTCAAAACGTTGAATCACTTCGCCGATGATACCACGTTGCACTGTATCAGGCTTTAAAACTACCAACGTACGTTGAATATAATCTTCTGTTTTTGCCATAAAAAACTCCTTTTTGCTATTATATCATATTATAATAGAAGCATGGACATTGCGGAACTGATTGATGACTTTTTAGAACATCTGGAAATTGAAAGCGGACGCAGCAAAAAAACCATCGAGAATTACCGCCTGTATCTCGAACGCTTTTTGATGATTGTCCAAGAAATCTTAAACAAAGATGACGTCAAAGCCTCCGACATCGACCGCGAGGTTTTAAGAAAGTACCGCATCAGGCTCAACCGTTACGGCTCAGAAAACGGTAGCGACGACTTAAAAACCATCACCCAGGCCTACCACCTAATTGCTTTGAGAGGCTTCCTAAAATACCTCGCCAGGCGCGAAATCAAGTCTCTCGACCCTTCACTTGTCGAACTCCCTCACGTCGTGCGAAAGCAAGTCACCTTCCTTCATTTTGATGAAGTCGAAGACATGCTTGAACAAATCGACCTCTCCACCGAATCCGGTCTCCGCGACCGCGCCATCATCGAACTATTATATTCCGGTGGTCTCCGTGTTTCAGAGCTAGTTGGGTTAAACCGCGATTCCGTCAATCTAGAAAGACGCGAATTCATGGTTCGTGGTAAAGGCAGCAAAGACCGCCCGATTTTCATTTCTGAAGCTTGTGCCGATAGAGTACGCGATTACCTAGACGCCCGTACTGATTCCCTGCCCGCTCTCTTCTTAAACAATTCCAAAAACCTTCAAGCCGTTGACACTTCCGGCAACTATCGCCGCATCACCCCGCGTTCCGTTGAACGCATTGTCGAAAAATACGCCCGCCTCGCCGGTATCACCAAACACGTTTCACCACACACCTTAAGGCATTCCTTTGCCACTGATCTTCTCATGAACGGCGCCGACATTCGCGCCGTGCAAACCATGCTCGGTCACGCCGATATTTCCACTACCCAGATTTACACTCACGTCACCGACGCGCATCTAAAAGAAATCCACGAAAAATTTCATTCCGAGACTAAATAACTAATTCACTGAGTTAACTTTTACCACATCAGGGTTATGCAAACGAATCACTGTAGAAATAGTTGACGGTGTATTGGCTCCCGGAGCATACCAACAAGAACGAATATAAAAATCAAAGTAAGCCGAAGCTGTTTTTGCCGCTGTGCTGCCACCTTCTGGCACCACCATGGTTTCTGGCCCCTTCACTGCCATGACATAAAGCCCTTCCACCCGCGTGATATTATTGTTCCCTTCGCTCAGCAAATCACCGGTCGTACTGCCTTCATATATAATTCGCGGATAGGTCGAAGCTATGTTAAATAGTGACGCATTTGTAATCGCCGAAACCACAATACTATCTACGTCATCAGAACCTAGTTTTCTCGGGTTAATAATAAATGTACTATTTTGCTTAAGGATACTTGTCGACGACATATCATATAATTCCTGACAAGAACTCGGGTTATAGTCTAATCTAGTATTTGGCTCCGCCGCTCTGCTCGTAATGTTTTGCCAAAGCGTCTTATACTTATTTGTAGCAGTAACTTTATTAGCCGTACCACTATTTACATACGAAGCCTGAATAAAACGCAGCGCTTCAGCTTGAGAATCAATTTCCTCACGTGCTAGTGTAGTTTCAAGAGAAGATTGTGCCCCAGAAGTGCTGCTATTTACCACTGCCACCACGGCAATCGCCACGAGTGAAAAAATGCCCACCGCCAACGTCACTTCAATTAAGGTATCACCTTTCTTTACCATAAGCTTATTATAGCATAAAAGTATTCAGAAAAACTATATACAATTACAAATGCTATCACCAAAAACGGTCCAAAATAGATTTTATGATTCTTTAAGCGTTTAATCATTGGAAGCATCACCATACACGCTAGAAAATTCGCCAAAAAGAGCGTCACTAATGCCAGCCATGGCGTACCAAGCACTAAAGCTAGTGCTGAACCTAAAATCCAGTCACCATCACCTACCCACTTGCCTTTACTGATAATATATAGTAGCAAATACACCCCACCAAGTACTGCTACAGAAAGCACCAAATCACCAAGTTTCGCGCCATTAATCAGGCTTAAAACCGCAATTATCAAGGCCCAACCGATGGCTATCATTAAATATAGTGTCGGAAGCTGCCCATAAAGACCATCATAAATCGCAAGAAACGCCACAATTAAAGTAAAAACAAAAACCATTATTATACTGATATTAGTTAGTAGCGTTTGAGATATAAACGTATTAATTGTAATCCCGCTAAAATGCATCCCAATTCCAAGTGTCAGAAAAGCTAGCCCCACCCCCAGCTCCGCCAGGATTTCTGCTCCCCCAATCCTTCTATGGCACTTCCGGCATTTGCCCTTTAAAAATAACCAAGAAATAATCGGCAAGTTATCATACCACTTAAGCTGGTACCCGCAATGAAGACAAACCGAACGGCGATTTAACTTCGTTTTCGGTTTTTCTTCTCTTAGATGAAATCGCCTAGCCTGACAACACAAAAACGAGCCAAAGCAAGCCCCGATAATAAATAATATAATTAAGAACACAACCTGCTGCATATTATTATTGTAGCACACAGACTTGTATTTTTACTGGAACCATCTTATAATAAGCATAAGGAGAAATATGAAAAAGGGTGCAAAAAAACAAGGCTTTACAATCATTGAAGTAGTACTAGTACTTGCTGTCGCAGGTTTGATTTTTACGATGGTATTTATTGCTTTGCCGGCTCTGCAAAGGTCGCAAAGAGACAACACCAGGCGCGATGATTTAATGAAATTCGTCTCAGAAGTCAAAAGGTATCAAACCAACAATCGTGGTTCCCTTCCAGGCATCAACGAGTCCAACTATGACCACGTGGATGTAGTTTGGAGTGAAAGTATGGCCGGAGATCCAAACACTTGGGCGGGATTCTATCGTGATTACCTAGGAGACAGATTCCTCGATCCTTATGGTGAACATTATAAATTGACCGTCTTTAAGTGTGGTGGCGGCCTAGACGTCAGCTGTGGTGACGGCTATGGTAGCTATCTCGCCAACCTCAAAACTACCGCCTTTGGCACCAGCACTCCACCTAACGACTTCCGCATCTTAGTGGTTCTCCAAGCCAAATGTGACGGTATCGACGTAGTAGGTTCCTCTAACACCCGAAATCTCGCCGTACTCTACCGCCTAGAAGGTTCCGAAGCCTACTGCTTCAACACCTAAAAATTTAAAACGGATAAAAAATACTCCCTCGCGGGAGTATTTTTAAAATCAGCTAATTCTACTGATCGTCGATACAGTAAGTACCAGCGCCTTCCAAGCGATAAAGAATCGCGAAGTGGCGAGAGGTATCGTGGATGGCTTCCTCACCATCACACTTAGCACCGGTGAGCACATAGATGATGTGGTTCATTGCATTGGTGCCAGCTACAGTTTGATAGTTGAATCTACCAGAAGCAGTGTAGGTAGTATCGAAATCTTGAATCGTCATACCATACCAGGTACCATCTGGATCTTGGAATTCGTTTACGTCAATGTTATCAGCTGTACCAGAGTTCATGTAATTGCGCACGAATGAACATGCGGTATCACAAGAAGCAGGAAATGCTGATGTATTTTGAGGGGCCATTGTGCCCGCATCTGGCAAGTTCTTCACCTTAGTGCTGTT
>CAYSAK010000031.1:0-5433 GCA_964429055.1 uncultured Candidatus Saccharibacteria bacterium | reverse complement strand
TTGAGCATATGTTTTCAGGTGCATATGGAAAAATCTCATTCAGAATATTCGTCTGCATCTTCTTCTACGATGACCACGAAAACTGGTGGTCTCGTGGCGGTGGTTGCGAAACCACCCCGATTGGCGACCCGTGTGGACCAGATTCAGAAGTATTCTATGATTTTGGTGAAGACAAACAAGACGTCGAAAAATACGGTCTGTCGCATCCAGCTTCGGATGGCGCTCGCTTTATGGAAATTGGCAACCAAGTCTTTATGCAATATCGTCGCAACGAAGACGGCACTTTCTCAGAGCTAGAGAAGAAAAACGTTGACTTTGGTGGCGGGCTTGAACGCATTGCCGCTGCGGCCATTGGCTCATTTGATGTGTTTAAGATTTCCTTGATGAAACCAATTATTGATAAATTGGAAGAGATTTCAGGAAAATCCTACGACAATAACACCGACGAAATGCGGGTAATTGCCGACCATATTCGTGGCGCCTATCTCTTGGCCGCGCAAGGTTTAACACCATCTAATAAAGCACACGGCTATGCCATGCGAAGACTCGTGAGAAGAGCGATTTTACGTGCTTTGGATCTAGGCATCGCGTCGAATTTCCTAGCCGAAATCATTCCAATCGTGGCCTCAAACTATGCCGATTTACCAAATTCAATTCTCACTCACCGCGAGATGGCCCTAGAAGTCTTGTTAAAAGAAGAAACCTCATTTAGAAAAACATTAAACAACGGTCTTCGCGAGCTAAAGAAGCTGACTAAGAATCATAAGATTTTGGATGGACGCGATATCTTCATGTTGCAAGACACCTACGGCTTCCCGATGGAGTTATCAGTTGAAGAATGTTATCGCGAGGGAATTGAGCTATCCGAAAACTACCGCACTGAGTTTGACGAGGCCCTAAAAGAGCAAAGGGAACGTTCCCAAACTGCCTCGAAAGGTATGTTCAAAGGTGGCCTTGAAGACCACGGCGAACAAACCGTCAAATATCACACCGCCACGCACTTATTGCTTGCGGCGCTGCAAAAACTCATTTCAAGTGACGCTTGTCAAAAAGGCTCCAACATTACCGCCAACCGCGTGCGTTTTGATTTTAATCTCGATCACAAAATGACACCAGAAGAAATTGCAAAAGTTGAAGACCAGGTGAACGAATGGATCAAAGCCGATCTTCCAGTGGTATTTGATGAATATGATAAAACCTACGCACGAGATACTTTGAAAGCACATGGGCAATTCTGGGATAAGTATCCAGATGTTTTGAAAGTCTACACTATCGGTGATTTTGATAGTCCAGTCTCCCGCGAAGTCTGTGGCGGCCCGCATGTTGAACATACCGGTGTCTTAGGTCACTTCAAAATCATCAAAGAAGAATCCTCCGCCGCCGGCATCCGCCGCATCAAAGCAGTGTTGGAATAAAAAGAGGCGCCGAGTATGGCGCCTTTTGGTTAGGGGTTAGTTGGTTGGAATTTGAAACCGAGTTGGAAGAGTTCCAGACGTAGCTGATCGGAATTCATGAACTGAATACCATAAATTCCGGCTCTTTTTGCAGCCATGATGTTATCACGGCTATCATCGATAAAGATGACTTCATCGGCGTCAACACCCAGTGTCATAAGCAAATCCTCAAAGAAATGAGGATCACATTTGATACGCCCAAGTTCACAGGACCAGAACACGCCTTTGACAAAGTTGAAGATTTCGGGATGATATCCCTTGATTTCTCCTAGTCTTTCGGTGATATGGTCAGAAACGATGTAGATGTCTGGTCTACCTTCCTGCAATTCACCACCTTCAAGTCTCTTTGGACAAGAGACAATGCGGCGGTAAAGATCCAGGGTACCAGGGACAGAAGTTTGGAAACTCTTTGAGAAGTATTTCCTCATCTTTTCCTCAGTAAAAGGGAAGTCATTATTCGCGAAGAAAATTTTATAATAAATTTCTTCGGTCAACTTACCACGCATGAGATTCTCGAAAAAATCTTCAGTTTCTCTGATACGCTGCCAATATTTGGTAAATACTTCTCTGCCATAGTCTTGATAGACGTAGATCGATGTACCACTTAACCCGTTGATAAGTACTTCTGACAAATCTGATAAGATAATCATTTTTATCCCCCCTTTTTATTGTTATGCCAGATAACTATATTATATCATACTTATGTTTATATGTCAAGGATGGCTACTATGATATACAGCGGACACTAAACCCAAGGTTCGGGAGGGCGAGCCGAACATTATTACCCGGGGTTTAAGAAGACGGAAATTAGATAACTACTGAGATACGCAGCGGACCGTGTATCCGCTGTACTTGCTGAGGCTATTCGTCCCGGGGCTGACGATGTTACTGAAGAGGTACAGGCGGTAGGCGGTGCCGAAACCTTGCGCAGAAGACGACCAATAGATGCCGCGGATGCTACGATTGTACGCCTGGGCACCATCCCAGTACCCGGAGTAAACAAAGTTATTTGGGAATGAACGCCATTTAACAGACTGAGTAGAACCCGCGGTGCTAGACTGGTCTTGACCAGTACCACCCATCACTCGGTCTAGGTAGGAGAAGCCACCTACACGCCAAGTACTGCTGGCTTCTTGGTTGTCTAGTTCTCCAGTAGATTTATAGCCTAGTGGTAGATGCCAGTTAGATGGGCAGATGGAAGTACCAGCGGCATCAGAGCCATTATTTCCACTATAGGTAGTGTAGTATTCAGTGTTTGCCATAGCTGCTGGCCAGTTGTAGTAGTTACCGTAACCATACCATCTGGAGTGATTATCATTTGCGTTATAGCTAGTGACTAGGCTTGTGGTGCCATCTGAATTGGTGGCGTTTGAAGCCATGTTGGTATTGTTCTTGTTGTAGCGGGGGAGACGATAGCCTGGATCATAACTGCTATTGGATTTGATATTAATGGTGCCATTAGTACCGTCAATGCTATAGAGGGAGTTAGCGGTAGTGTTATCTCCAAAGTTCGCGTCCTCAGAAGCCGGAAGACCAATGAACCTACCTAGATTATTGCCACCAGCGTTAATAGAAGTTGTGGCGTTACCATAACCCTCTGCGAGAGCAATATCTCCAGAGCTGGTGGTGTGTTCACTGTTAAGTCTTAGGTTTTCTATCATCCAGCACTGACCATCAGCGAGTTTCGCTACGGCATAGGTGTTACCATCACGAGCATCAGTAAGAGCAGTTATGGAGGAAAGGGTAGCAGAGATTTTACCAGTCGTGCTATCATAGGTTGCTGGAGTAAGACTAGAACAGCCCATCCAACCTTGGAGTGTGCCAGAAGATGCTACCCAGACTGGGTAAAGGATAGCGCCACTTGATACATCTAGACCACCGTTAGTTGGGTTAGTAGAGATGGTTTCATTTGGACCGTAGATAGTAGAACTGCTTGTCGCTACGAAATCGGTGGACCAACCAGCAAAGCCATAACCTTCTCGTTTGTAGTTTGGTGCGATAAGGTTAATGGTGGTGGCCCAAGTGCTCACACCAATCTTTCCAGCTTTATCAGAAGCAGCAATGGTTTCGTTACTAATCGAAGCCATGGAGCCCTCAATATCAGAGGTGTTTGGGGCATAACAAACGTATCCAGCTGGGCAATCATTTTCTGTTAATGGATAAACTGGTTTATTAGAGTCGTCTACCATATTCGGATGCACAAGTGTGTATTTAACCTTGCCAATGTATGTTCCAGCAGCCTGAGTACCAGAGATTCTCACACCATAAGTAGCAAGTATGGATGAACCAGTACCATTAGTACCATCAGTAGAAGAAGGGAAACTAGCAATCTTCGTATAAGTAGATGGGATTAAATGTTGACTATTAAAGCTATTTTCAATAGTTAAGCTATTAGGAAGATATGAAGTAGTATCCTTTGATATCTTCATAGACCAATGTGAAGTAGTATTGCCAGCTGATGCATCAGTACCAGTAGGAATAGATAGTTCATTATCTCCTAGCATACTGGTAGCACCATATTGATCTCCTGAGTATCCTATAGCATATAGAGCAAATCCTGAAGCATCATTACATTTAACTGTATATTTAGTACTACCTAGACTTTCTGTAGAAGTACCATTACTCATATTATCAGTATGTGGAGTAATTACAGAAGATGTGAGAGAACAGGCTTCTGAGACATGGACAGTGGCGGTGGCGGAAGAGGAGGGGTCGGTGGCGGAAACAGAAGAAGGTAAGACTAGACAAGAAACAAGAGAAGCGCTAAATGCTAGACAGCTAAATAGTTTAACACAACCTTTATGCATATATTTATTATAGCACAAAAACAAAAAGTTCATGTTAGTTTGACAAAAGTTTTGCAAGTTTAGCCTTCAACTTATTTTCCTCAGGTGCACCCGCCAACGTGTCCACCCCAACCCGAAGAAGTCCTAGTGCTGTCGCAAACGAATGATCAAGTTGATGATCACCAACCACCAGATTTGGAAGCTCATTAATATCAATCAAATGAATCACTGGCCGACGCGCAAACGGCAAACCTTCATACCAATCCGAAATCGCCAAAGTTTCCTGAATCACAGAAAGGCTAGCTCCACCACCACAAAGTAGAATATTCCGCGGTAAACTACCAATATTACTAAACTCTTCAAGGGCCACTTCTACACCCGTTAGCCACACACTTACATTTCGTGACAAGGCTGTTTCAATTTTAGCTTTTTTATGGTCGTCAAGTTCACCAGAATCGTAAGCCAATTTATCTTCCTCGGCCGTATCAAAATCTTCACCTAGTGACTCAGCAATTTGGCGCGTAAAACTTCGCCCGCCAATCGAAAACATTTTGGTACCTTCCACACCACCATCATCAATCACGGCAATATCCGTCGTACCACCACCAATATCCATCACAATTCCCGAGAAGTTCGAATCCGCATCATCACCAAGACACGCCCTGCAAACTGCAAATGGCTCCACTGCCACAGTCAGTAAATCCAAATTCAGCTCCGCGCAAACTTTTTCAATTGCTGCCACATGAATCATCGGCGCGAACGCCGTGTAAAATTGAATCGCTACCTCCGAACCTTTAAAACCAATCGGATTGACAATTTTATAACCGTCTATGGTCAAAGAAACAATTGCTGAATTGATTAAGCTAATTTCGATATTGTCATTGCCGGTTTCGAGAGCAATGGTTTGCTTAGCTACCTCGCCAGATTTCTCTTGCACCTTTTTGATAATTTCATTCATTTCGGATTCGGTGATTGGCTTGTTCGGATTCTTACGGTCGTAATTAACAGTCGTGGTATTCCCTTTAACCAATTCACCGGCAATCCCTACCACAGTCGTATCAGCTCGGACACCAGCTTGTTCTTCAACGTCTACCAAGGCCTTCTCGCACACATCCACCACAGCCGGAATATCCGCTACCGCGCCAGCATGCATATTGCCTTCCTGTTGTTTGGCTTTACCTACACCTAAAATT
>CAYSAK010000030.1:0-7220 GCA_964429055.1 uncultured Candidatus Saccharibacteria bacterium | reverse complement strand
TGCTCACCATCAAATCAGATGACGTTTATGGCCGTGCTAAAGCCTATGAATCAATCATTAAACACGAACCAATTGAAGGTCCAAAGCTTCCAGAAGGTTTCAACGTGTTAGTGAAAGAGCTTCAAGGCTTAGGCCTCAAAGTTGACCTCCTAGATCACGGTGAATCAGCCGATGCTGGTGACGTGATTGAGAGAACCTCACGCGAAATTGAAAAAGATAAAGATGATCAATCAATTTATGATCAACATAAAAAAGATACCGCACCAACCATTGTGGACCTCGACGATGAAGAGGCAGTTGCCATGATGGCAGAAGAAGGTATCGAGATAACGGAGGCAGATGACCTCGATGATGATTTGACGGAAGAATCCACTACGGAGGAGGAAGCAGTCGAAGATTTTGACGATGGTACAGTTGACCTCGGAGAGGAGTTCTAATATGGCGTGGATGGACAATTTTATCAGCGCTTCGGACTTTGACTCGATTAGACTATCAGTAGCTAGCCGCGATGATATTCTAAATTGGAGTTATGGTGAAGTAACCAAGCCAGAAACTATTAACAATCGTACCCAAAAACCAGAACGAGATGGTTTGTTCTGCGAAAGGATTTTCGGTCCAACCAAAGATATCAATCCACACGATTCTAAATTAAAAGGTGTGCGCTCGCGTGAAGCGGCCGTGGATAAGGAAGGTAACCTAGTTACTAAATCTATCACTCGTCGTGAACGTATGGGCCACATTACTCTCGCAGCGCCAGTGGCACACATTTGGTTTATGCGCGGTATCCCTTCTGCTCTGTCGCTACTTCTTGACATTACCGTCAAGAACATCGAAAAGGTAGTTTATTTCGCCACCTATTTGATGACTGATGCCAAAACAGATGAGATTGCTAAGACTTTGAGTGATTTGGAGAACCAAACCAAGGCTGCTCGTGAAGCCATCGAGATTCGTTACGCCAACGAAGCTAAGGCCGAAAATGCCGATACTAAAGCTCTCGCTGAAGCTCGCACTAAGGAATTAGAAGAGCTAGAAAGCGATTACCAAAGTAGAAAAACCACTCTTGAATCATTCAAGAAAGGTGGCGTGATTACCGAAGTTGAATATCGTAATCTTCCAGAAGAATACGAAGATTTGATTACGGTAGAAATGGGTGCTACGGCAATCAAGAAAATGCTCGACGAAATCGATCTCGATAGATTGATTGAAAAGTTACACAAAGAAGAAGCCGAAGCTAAAGGCCAAAGAGAAAAGAAAATTCAAAAACGTTTGAAGACTCTCGAAGGTATGCAAGCTGCTGGCATCAAACCGGAAGACTTGGTACTCACCGTGGTTCCAGTCATTCCACCGGATCTACGTCCAATGATCGCCCTTCCTGGCGGCCGTTTCGCGACTTCCGATTTGAACGATCTTTATCGTCGTGTAATTAACCGTAACAACCGCTTAAAGAAGCTGCTCGATCTTAACGCTCCAGAAGTGATTTGCCGCAACGAAATGCGCATGCTCCAGGAAGCTGTGGACGCTTTGATCGATAACTCAGCTGCTCACGGTTCTCGTGGTGCCAATTCGACCAACGGTCGTCGTCGCCTCAAATCCTTGTCTGACCTCTTAAAAGGTAAGCAAGGTCGTTTCCGCCAGAACCTTCTTGGTAAACGTGTTGACTACTCTGGTCGTTCCGTGATTGTGGTCGGTCCAGAACTCAAGCTCAACGAATGTGGTTTGCCAAAACAAATGGCACTTGAACTCTTTAAGCCATTCGTGATTTCTTGGTTGATTTCACATGAATATGCTAACAATATTCGTGCTGCATCGCGTCTTATTGAAGCCAAAGAAACTGCAGTTTGGGATGCTCTTGACGAAGTCATTCAAGGAAAGTACGTACTCTTGAACCGTGCTCCGTCCTTGCACCGTTTGTCAGTCCAAGCTTTCCAACCAAGATTAATTGATGGCAAGGCTATCAAGCTTCATCCACTCGTAGCATCCGGTTTTAACGCCGACTATGATGGTGACCAAATGGCAGTCCATCTACCATTGTCTGAGGCCGCACAAGCCGAAGCTCGCGAACTCATGTCCGCTGAGAAGAACTTGCTCAAGCCTGCTGATGGCGCGCCAGTGCTGGCTATTTATCAGGACGTGGTGCTCGGTGCCTACTACTTGACTTATGACAAGCCAGGTACTGACCAAGGTGATCCAAAAGCCTTCTCTTCAGTTTATGAAGCTGAGATGGCCTACGATCAGGGAATCATTGCCCTTCAAACACCAATTCGCGTGTTTGCCAAAAAAGAGATTAGAAACACTACTCTCGGTCGCGTGATTTTCAACGAGATTTTGCCAAAGGATTATCCATTTGATAACTCAGTGCAAAACAAGAAGCACTTGTCCAAAGTGATGGCTGACATCTTTGACCTTTACGGTTCAGAAGTAATGGTTAAAACCGCCGATGCGCTTAAGGATCTCGCCTTTGAATATGAAACAATCGCTTCAATTTCAACAGCTAAAGACGATTACCCAACCTATGACGAAATTGACGACTTCATTGCCGAAGGCGATGCCAAGACCGCTCTCATTCAGCAACAATACAATGACGGTTTGGTGACTGATGATGAACGTTACAAACTCACGATTGCCAACTGGCGTGATATCGACAAGAAGATTTCTGAATTCTTGCAGGGCAAGCTTTCCGAAATGGATACCGATATCGCCGTGATGGTGAACTCCGGTGCTCGTGGTAACATTTCTAACATCAAGCTCGCCTCCGCCGAAATTGGTATCATGGTGGATATTAATAACAACGAAATCGAGCTTCCAGTGAAGTCTTCCTACAAGAAAGGTCTCAACACCTTGGAGTCATTCATTGCGACGCGAGGTGCTCGTCAAGGTCAGGTGTCTACGGCTCTTCGTACCGCCGACTCTGGTTACCTCACTCGTCGTCTTGTTGATGTGTCACAAGATGTCTTCACGACTGACAAAGAAGCCTACGATCCAGGCTTTACCGTCTACAAGTCTGAAACTGAAGCTTCTGGTATCGAATTCGTAGCTAGAATTGCTGGCCGTTATACGGCTGAAGCAGTGCCAGGCTATCTCGAAGCTGACGAATTAATCACCAAAGACATTGCTGAACAAATCAATGCCGATGAAAACATTGATTCTGTCAAGATTCAATCTGTGCTTTCAACTACCGCAGTTGACGGTGTGCCACGCAAGGCTTACGGCGTAGATATGTCTACCCGTGCGCTCGTAGCTGCACATGAGCCAGTCGGTGTAATCGCCGCTCAGTCACTTGGTGAACCAGGTACGCAGCTCACGCTCGATACCAAACACGGTTCTGGTGTGGCAGGTTCTGGTGCTATCGCCCGTGGTCTTCCACGTGTCGAAGAGCTTCTCGAAGCTCGTACGCCAAAAGGTCAAGCCTATGTCTCACCAATTGATGGTGTGGTAGAAGTTTGGGAAGACGGCAACCATTATGTAATTCAAATTGCTCCACAAGCTGGTGCCATTGAAAGAATTGCACTGGATGGCCGAAAACCTGCTGTCAAAGATGGCGAATCAGTCAAAGCTGGCGCTACGTTGATTAAAAAATCTGGCGAGAAGGCCGCTGTGAAAGCTAAACATGATGGCATCATCGAGTTAGTCAAAGATGCAATCATCCTAGTTGGTTCCGCTACCGCTCCAATCAAGATGGAAATTCCAGGCGATGCCGAGCTCGTAGTAAAGTCGAACGACACAGTATCGGCTGGCGACCGTTTGACCACCGGTTCTCTCAACTTGCAAGATTTGATGAAGTACAAGGGCATCGAAGAAACTGAGCGTTACATCATGAACGACGTGCTTTCAGTCTACTCCGCACAAGGCCATGAGATTTCACCAAAGCACCTTGAGATTCTGGTCCGTCAGATGTTCTCGAGAGTTCAAATCAATGATCCAGGTGATTCCGAGTTCGTAACTGGCGATATTACCTCCAAAGCTTCCGTAGTTTCTGAAAACAAGAGACTGGAAGAAGAAGGCAAGAAGCCAGCTACCTATACGAACTTGCTACTTGGTATCACGAAGGTTTCTATCTTCTCTGATTCGTTCTTGTCAGCAGCATCCTTCCAGGATACTACTCGTGTGCTCATCAACGCCGCTATCAATGGTCGTGTAGATCACTTGAAGGGCCTCAAGGAAAATGTGATCATTGGTCGCAAGATTCCAGTAGGTACCGGCGTCGCACCACTCGAAGATTTCGAGACTTCAAACGCAGTAGAACCTACTGAAGAAGACATCGAGAACCTTTAAGGTAACCTAAACAACTAAATATATCACGCGGGGCCGCGTCCGTCCGTACGAAAGCCACAGGCGGACGGCGCTTGTCCTCGCGCTGCCGCGCTCCGGATGCCCCGCTTAGATATATTTTAGTTGTTTTTTGTTTAATTATGTGATATCATGGAAGAAGTTATTCAAGAGGTGTTATGCATTTTAAGACAATTTTCAAATCCCTAAAAAATAAAGACATGTTGAAGCGTGTCGGTATTATCTTTGGTATTTTGGTGGCTTATCGTTTACTTGCACAAATTCCAGTACCAATGGGCGATGCTTCTACTTTTAAGGAAGCTGTTTCTAATTTGATGGAAAAATCCGACTTCTCGAACTTCTTGAATTTAATTTCCGGTGGTGGTCTAGCCTCATTCAGTATTATCCTAGTAGGTCTCTCACCATACATTACCGGCTCAATTGTTATTCAACTTTTAACTAAAGCTATTCCAAGTCTTGAAGAACTCTCGAACGACGGTGAAACTGGCCGTCGCAAAATCAATCAGTGGACTCGTATGCTGACTGTGCCACTAGCCATTGTTCAATCTATTGCTTACATCTTTATTCTTTACCAAAACACCATTTCAGCCAATATCGCGACTGAGTTCACGCCAACCATGGGCGACTGGGCATTGTCAGTTGTGGCGATGACTGCCGGTTCAGTAATCTTGATGTGGATGGGTGAATTAATTACGGAGCAAGGCGTCGGTAACGGTATTTCCACCTTAATCTTTGCTTCTATTATTTCACAGTTGCCAACGACGATGGCCTCACTCGGCACATCTTTGTTCGATACGAGCAGCGGCTCACTTTCACTATTTGGTTGGCTAGAATTACCAGTCAACCCAACTGTGTTCTGGATTGTGCTCGGCTTTGCAATCGCCATGCTGGTAGTAATTTACTTCCTAGTTAAACTCAATGAAGCTCAACGTATTATCACAATTAATTACGCTAAACGCGTACACGGCAACTCTTCATACGGCGGAATTAAATCAATTCTGCCAATCAAGCTAATCGCCGCCGGCGTGATTCCAGTGATTTTTGCAACAGCCTTCTTGTCGCTTCCAGCACTCGTAGGGCAAGTGATTACCTCAATAGATTCTGGCAATGAATTTGGCGCGTCACTAGTGTCGATCTTCTCAGCACCATCAGCCAATAACTTTGCCACCATGTATCCAGATGGTATTACCGGTCGCTGGTTTATTTATCCAGCAGTCTATTTTGTGTTGGTATTTGCCTTTACTTATTTTTACACGTCAATCATTTTTAACACCAAGGAAATTGCCGATAACCTCCAAAAGCAAGGTGCCTTTATTGAAGGCGTGCGTCCTGGCATCAAGACAGCAGAATATCTAAGTAAAGTAGTTAATCGCTTAGATTTGTTTGGTGCGCTAGCACTTGGCCTGATTGCGATGTTGCCATTTATTACGGATTATATTTTCATTATCGTGACAGGAGCACCAATCGGTTTGTCAATTTCCGGTACTGGGCTTCTCATCGTGGTGACGGTGGCGTTAGAGAATCTGAGGTCGGTGGATTCGAGAGCTCTAATGATAACTTACGATGATTTCAAAAATGAGCCTGAAGATCGAAAGTAGTCCAAAAACCATTATTAAATGGGTGGCCATTTCT
The DNA here is from genome assembly GCA_964429055.1 of uncultured Candidatus Saccharibacteria bacterium. GTDB lineage: Bacteria > Patescibacteriota > Saccharimonadia > Saccharimonadales > Saccharimonadaceae > Nanosyncoccus. The sequence goes on along the minus strand of CAYSAK010000030.1, from coordinate 1,301 downwards.
GTATTTTTGGTCGCTCTAATTATCTTCTTTGTACGGATTGCCGTATGGGAAGACGCTTACTACCGGGAAAAAGAAGGCAGCGAACGAGAACAGGCGATAGTAAATATTGAAGAAAACACGGAAGAAGAATTAGTCGAAATAGCTCCGACCAGCGATGAAATCCGCGAATATGTTGTGGGTGCACAGCGTCCTAGATATTTATCAATCGCTAAATTAAACATCAAAAACGCCAGAATTCTCCCGATGGGTGTCAATGCAAAAGGCGAACTCAAGACTCCAAACAACATTTTTGATGTTGGTTGGTACGAAGCCTCCTACGCACCGGGCGAAGGCGGTACCATGGTGATAGATGGGCACAATGGTGGCCCGCACGTCCATGGCGTGTTTAAAGATTTACCAGATCTACAAGTTGGCGACATTATCAAAATTGAACGTGGCGATGGCAAGATTTTTAATTATAGTGTGGTGGAAAACAAATCCGTACTACTGATCGACGCTGACGCCTACATGTCCGTAGCTATGCGTTCACCAGAAAAAAGCAAAGAATCCGTGACCTTAATTTCATGCACTGGCGAGTGGTCGCAAGTGCAAGGAACCTACCTTTCGCGCCAGTTCACACGGGCAGTCTTAGTATCAACTGAATAATTAGAATTTTTCTCTTTACAAAACCGCTATTGTATGCTACACTAATAAGGTAATTTATGGCTAGTCAAAAGGAAGTGATTAAGCTCACTGGTACTGTTGTTGAAGCATTACCAAATACCCAGTTTCGGGTTGAACTCGAGAATGGTCATGTTATTGTTGCCCACATGAGTGGGAAGATGCGGAAAAACTACATCCGTCTCGTCCCGGGCGACAGAGTCGAAGTTGAGTTAACCCCTTACGATCTTACAAAGGGTAGAATCAGCTTCAGGCTCAAGGATTAATATTAACGCTTTTAAGTATGTTTTTTATCACTGTAAAATAACAGAGATAGAATTCAGAAAATCATGCGAGTATGATTTTAAAACTTAAAAGTATAACAAGAAAGGATTTTTAACACCATGAAAGTACGTGCAAGTGTTAAAAAAATTTCGCCTGATGACATCATCGTACGCCGCAAAGGTGTGCTTCGTGTTATCAACAAGAAAAAACCTAAGAATAAGCAAAGGCAGGGTTAAGAATGGCTAGAATAGCTAGCGTTGTGATCCCTTCCGAAAAGCAAGTGTGGATTGCCCTCACTTACGTTTACGGAATCGGTCGCACAACCAGTAAAAAAATCCTTGCGGAGGCTAAAATCGAGCCTACCACTCGGGTGAAAG
>CAYSAK010000029.1:0-7471 GCA_964429055.1 uncultured Candidatus Saccharibacteria bacterium | reverse complement strand
AACATGTCGCGGTCGGGCTGCAGCCACAGCGTGCCGGAATAGCCGACAAGGTCGATACAAAGATTATGCTGATCATGAACTTACCGTTGGTGAAATCCCAGCCGATATGGTTGAAAAAGCCAAAAATGCTCGCTCCATGTTAATTGAAGAAGCCGTCCAAGCCGATGAAGCCTTGATGGATAAGTATTTCTCACAAGGTGAAGAATCAATCACCGAAATCGAGCTTAAAGCCGCTCTTCGAAAGCGCGTACTCGACGGTGACTTCTTCCTAGTTACCGGTGGCGATGGCCGTGGTGTGATTGTTGAGAAAGTTCTCGACCTCATGACCGACTATCTTCCTTCTCCACTTGATCGTGACCAAGGTCAAACCGTTGGTACCGATCCAAAAACTGGCGACCAAATTGTCCGCAAAGCCGACAATTCAGAGCCTCTTACAGCTCTTGCATTCAAGATTGCCACTGACCCATTTGTAGGTAAACTAATCTTCATCCGCGTCTATGCTGGTACCCTCAAATCCGGCGATACCGTGATGAACGCTACAACCGGCGATAAGGAACGCATCGGCCGCTTGGTCCGTATGTATGCCAACGACCGTAATGAGATTTCTGAAATCACCGCTGGCGATATTGCCGCTGTGGTAGGTCTCAAAAACTGTACTACTGGTACAACCATTTGTAGCCCAGCCCATCCAATCTTACTTGAATCGATTGATTTCCCAGATCCACCGGTATCTATCGCAGTTGAGCCAAAAACTAAAGCCGACCAAGAAAAAATGGGCATCGGTCTTTCCAAGCTCGCTGAAGAAGATCCAACCTTCCGCGTCCACACCGACGAGGAAACTGGGCAAACCATTATTTCTGGTATGGGTGAGCTCCACCTCGAAATCATTATCGACCGTCTGAAACGTGAACACGGCGTCGAAGCCAACACTGGTGCTCCACAAGTAGCTTACCGCGAAACTATTCGTGGCGTAGCTGAAGCCCAAGGTAAACACATCAAGCAGTCTGGTGGTCGTGGTCAATACGGTGATGTTTGGATTAAGTTTGAACCAAATGAACCAGGTAAAGGCTTTGAGTTCATCGACCAAATTAAAGGTGGTGTGGTGCCTCAAGAATACCGCAAACCAGTTCAAAAAGGTGTGGAAGACACCTTGGCTGGTGGTGTTATTGCTGGCTACCCAGTAGTTGACGTTAAAGCAACCCTTTACGATGGTTCCTACCACGATGTCGACTCCTCTGAGCTCGCCTTCACCCTCGCCGGTGCTTTGGCTACTCGCGAAGGTATCAAGAAAGCTAACCCAGTACTGCTCGAACCAGTGATGAAGATGGAAATTACCACTCCAGAAGAATTCATGGGTGACGTCATTGGCGATATCAACTCACGCCGTGGCCGCATCGACGAAATGGAAGACTTGAATGGTGGCGCTAAGCTCATCAAAGCCTTCTGTCCACTTGCCAATCTCTTTGGTTATACTGGTGACCTCCGTGGTATGACGCAAGGTCGTGCCGCTTCTTCAATGGAGCTCTTCGCTTACGAAGAAGTACCACCAAACGTAGCACAAGAAATTATTGAGAAACGCAATTCTAAATAATTAAACAAAAAACCGAGGTTTCAAGCCTCGGTTTTTTTATCCTTAATGGTTAAAGATTTTTCTTCGGCGATTAATTCTCATTGCGCCATATACTAACACGGAAGTTACCGTCATGGAAATACCGACAAACACTAGATTATTTTGTTCGCTACCCCCATCTTCGGTTCTGGTGATGAAACCCGTGTCTGGTGCAGGTGCAAGAAGATAGAAGGTTTCATCCGTATTGCCAAAGTCTTCGTGTCTAATTAATAGCGATTTACCAAGATATATATCCTCAAAGATTACTACATCTGTACCACCTAAACCAGTAGCATCAAATTCATAGAGCATCTCGGTCTCGCCGCACCTATCTTCTGGAATAAATGTTATAGTTTGTTCTACGGTCTTACCATCCACTAATAGTGGTTTTTCGGTTTCTTTATCCATTAAAATACCCTTAACCGTGAATTCTAAACCTGCTCTGAGGCAATATTTCACTACATCTTTAATTTTTACTACGCCATTGGCAGTGAGTTCTTTCTTCTTAGTCTCGGAATCTGTAGCGAAAGTAGTCAAATCTACAAGGTAAACTGTTTGATCTTCATCTTCAATATCTTCATGCGACATCACAAATTCATTATTATAATATAGCCTTTCAAACACTACTACTTCGTGACCGGCAAGGGAAGTAGCGTCGATTTCAAACATCATTTCCACCTGTCCGCAAGCATCTTCTGTGGTAAAAACTACCGATTCTTCAATTACTTCTTCATCTACCATCAAAGGCTCACCAGTTTCCTTATCAATTAGAGTTCCTTTAATAGTAAATTCAGTATTTGGCTTTAGACAGTAAGTAATAGTATCCTTAATTTTAGCACCCTCCACTGCCTCAACGTGTTTCTTAATCATTTCGGCATAGGCTTTATCCTCTTCAGTTTCTTCTTCCTCTTCTTCCGGTTCTTCTTCCTTACCGTTTTCAGCAAAGGTCGAGAAATTAATCATGCTAACTATTTGAGCTACATCATTAATGTCTTGATGAGAAGCAATCACAGGACCATTCTGATATGCATTTTCAAAAACTACGATTTCGTGGCCGGCAAGAAGAGATGTATCCAGTTCGAAAATTAATTCAACTTCACCACAAGCGGTAGTCGGAGTAATAGTAATCGCTTTTTCAATTAAATTACCTTCGTTATCAATTAAATAATCACCCGTAGTTTTATCTACCAACGAGCCCTTTATCACAAACGGTATGCCAACCTTGAGACAGTATTCAACAGTATCTTTAATTGTTGATAATGGGCCAGCCTCAATAAACTTATCCTCATCAGTATTATCTACAGCAACAGTGGCTAGGCTAACCACGGTAACTGTTTGTGCTGCATCATTAATACTCTCATGCGCCACGACAAGTTTATTATTCTGGTAGGCTGTCTCATAAACCACAATTTCGTGACCAGAGAGAGCAGAAGCATCCAGTTCGAAAATCATATTCACAGTACCACAATTTGTCGTCGGTGTTACCTTGACAGATTTCTCTACTTTAGAACCATTAATCATAAGTGCCTCACCGGTGGTCTTATCCATCAAAACACCTTTAATGGTAAACTCAGTGCCAGCCTTGAGACAATAATTAATAGTATCTTTAATTTTGGCATTTGCATCATTAGCTAAATACTTATTATTATCAGCGTTATCAACTGCAGTTGTTCCAAGGCTAACGATGGTTACTGTTTGAGCTACATCATTAAGATCTTTATGTTCCGCGATAAGCACATTATTATAATACAGCTCTTCAAACACAACGGCATCATGTCCAGCAAGGGAAGCAGCATTGAAATCAAAGATCATCTCGGCTTGGCCACAAGCGGCTGTTGGAGTAATTTCAATTTCTTTAGTAGTAATAGCCGCGTTGGTAGTTTTATCCATTAGGGTACCTTTAATCGTATATTTAACACCAGGTTTAACGCAATAATTAATTACATCCTTAACCTTTGCTCCAGAGCCAGCAAAGACATATTTGTCACCATCTTTATTATCGGTAGCAGTAGTAGCAAGACTAATGACACTGACAGTCTGAGCCGCATCATTGATGTCTTCATGAGAAATAACCTTATGGTTGTCACCTTGGTAGACCGTTTCATAAACCACAACCTCACGACCAGCAAGTATAGAAGCATCTAATTCAAAGACCATTGTAGCATTACCACAGTTAGACGTTGGAGTGACTTTGATAGATTTTTCTATTGTGGAACCGTTAATCTTTAAGACTGCACCAGTACTTTTATCCATCAGAACACCTTTAATTGTGTATTCCGTACCAGTTTTGAGACAGTAAGCCACATCGTCTTTAATTTTGGCATTAGCACTAGCCACCACAAACTTGTCGCCGTCGGCATTATCAGTGGCAGTAGTGCCAAGACTAATCACATTAACCGTTTGAGCTGCGTCATTAACGCCATCATGTGCCGCAACTAAGTCGTCTCCATGATAGGCTTTTTCGAAAACTACAATCTCATGTCCAGCAAGGGAAGAGGCGTTAACTGTGAAAATCATCTCAGCCTGACCGCAATCATCAGTAGTCGGAGAAACAGTAATCGTTTTTTCGCTACCAGCAATTTCTCGATTAGCAGTTTTATCCCATAAAGTGCCTTTAATCGTAAAATCCATGCCAGCCTTGAGGCAATAATTAATCACGTCTTTAATCTTAGCGTTAGTACCAGCCACGATGTATTTATCGCCATCTGCATTGTCAGTAGCGGTAGTACCAAGAGTAAAATCAACACAATCGTTTTCCCAATTACCTAGATCTACCACTGTATTATTACTGGTGATACTAAAGGTTTGTTTTTCTGCCTCGATATTTATACAATATTGGTTTTGCTCACAAGAAATTTCGACAATTTCATAAGTATCATATGGTAAAGCACCGAGTGAATTATTAGCGGCCGCCGTAGCACTACTGCTAGAAGCACTTTTACCAAACCAAGTGCCATAGCCTTGATAAGTAATAGTATCCATATTACTAATACTATCGTAACCATTGGTGTGATTTGTGTGAGCATTAACGCTCGCGGCCGTATTGACTACACCATTTGAATCAGTCACCACAATATGCGACTCGCCAGTAGTTTTTGAAGTAATTCTAAATGGAATATTTGCCATGCTCTGATTACTATTAGAATTAATCTTCTTAAATTTCACATCACCACGAATTACTTGGTTAGAAAATGACACACTTATACTGGTAGAACTACCGTTTGGAATCGTCACGGTATGTACGGTAGAATCCGTCAAGTAGCCAACCCCACTACCAACCTCCTTCACCTTGTACTGCCCATATGGCAAATCATTAAAAGTGGCACCACAGTCAGTTGCGGTAAGAGTTTTTTCTGCCACAACACTACCATTGGCAATTGAATTACCGCCATAATAAACTGGTTTAGCTGAATCGTTAATAATTTGGAACTTAATACCGGTAAATTTCGCCTTACCTAGTTGGTTACAGGTAGTTAATTCTTTATCCTTCTTGAAAACCGCGATTAAACCTTTTTTGACATTATCTTCAAAACTGACAGTCTTAGTCTCACCATTGGTAGCAATTGTCACATTTTGAGAAGCCGTAGCAGTCAAATCATAACTACTATTAGTGCCAGTTTCTTTCACTGAATAAGTACCGGCTGGCAAATTCGAAAAAGTCACCACACCATTAGCATTAGTAGTACCAGAAGTCACTAAAGCACCGTTATTATAGAATTGACCAGTCTGTTGGCTATAAATCCGGCTACCATTATTATTATATACACTAAAAGTGATACCTTGAAGGCTAGCGCCACCTTGCGGAGTAGTTGAATGAGTTGCAGAATCACGTTTTTCGACTTTAATGTCACCAGACTTATAATCGTTTTCAGCCCACATAATATCCTGATAATCATCGTCGTCAGCATAAGCCGTCCCGCTTCGATCAATAGTGTAAAGTTGATAACTCTTAGCTATTACCCAAGCATCAGCATCATTATTAATCAAATTACGTAATTTAGTAATAATTCCATTGACCAAAGTCCGATCAGAAGATTCCAGACGATGGTAATCATTAGCATAAATAGCACCGATTACTGCGTGAGAATAAGCATAACGCTTATCAGAATTACTTATGCTACTAAACAAATCATTCATTACTGGTCTAGTAATTGAGTTATCTACCGTAGAGACATAAATCATCAACTTGATAAGATTATTATTCTCCGTATTTGGCATCTTAACAGCCGGAAAAGTACCTGAAAGCGACTTCTTACTCGGGTTAGCACAATAACCAGTAATTTTCTGCCCACCAGTAGTAATTGAAAAGACACTAGTAGCCCAACCGTGACCATATGAAATACTTTCACCCTTAGTAATTTTAACGCTAGCACCATCAGCAGTAACTGCACTGGCTTGGAACTGGACACGTTTAATTGTCCCAATCGCCAAAGCAACTAATGAAACCACCAAAAATCCGACTAAAATAGCCCTTTTTATGATATTTTTCTTACTTAACAAAAGCATTTTTTATGTTCCGTTTTTGTGTAATAACCTTTTACGCTATGTATTATATATAATAGTTATGGTTTTGTCAACATTTTTTTAAAACCCCTTTACATTTTAGGCAAAATAGTCTAAAATAATAAAGTAGAGTTTTGGAGCTGGTTTTTATTAGCGCTCCAAACATTAATAATATAAAAGGAGAATGAATGGCAAATTTTGACCGTTCCAAGCCGCACATCAACGTCGGCACCATGGGCCACGTCGACCATGGTAAAACCACTTTAACTGCTGCGATTACTACTGTTCTCGCAAAAAGACTTCCATCGGATGTCAACAAGCCGGTGGCTTATGACCAAATTGATAACGCACCTGAGGAAAAGGCTCGTGGTATTACTATCGCAACCTCTCACCAGGAATATGAATCAGAGAAGCGCCACTACGCACACGTCGATATGCCAGGCCACGCCGATTACATCAAGAACATGATTACCGGTGCTGCACAGGTTGATGGTGCTATCCTCGTGGTAGCAGCGAACGATGGTCCATTGCCACAAACCCGTGAGCACGTACTTCTTGCCCACCAGGTGAATGTGCCAAAGATTATCGTTTTCTTAAACAAAATGGATCTCGCTGATCCAGAACTCGTTGAGCTCGTCGAAATGGATGTTCGCGAACTTTTGAACAAATATGGTTTCGATGGCGACAACGCTCCAATCATCAAGGGTTCTGCTACTAAGGCTCTCGAAGGTGATAAGGAAAACGAAGACGCTATTATGGAACTCGTCAAGGCGATGGATGAATACTTTGATATTCCAGAACACGATCTTGACAAACCATTCCTCATGCCAATCGAGGACGTCTTCTCAATCAAAGGCCGTGGTACTGTAGCTACTGGTCGTATTGAGCAAGGTGTTGTCAAATTGAATGACGAAGTTGAAATCGTTGGTCTTAAAGAAACTCAAAAATCAGTCGTGACTGGTATTGAAGCCTTCCACAAGACTCTCGACCAAGGTCAAGCTGGCGATAACGCTGGGTTGCTCCTACGTGGTATCGAGCGTGATCAAATTGAACGTGGTCAGGTGATTGCAAAACCTGGTTCAATTACTCCACACACCGAATTTGAGGCACAAGTTTATATCTTGAAGAAAGAGGAAGGCGGCCGCCACACTCCATTCTCCAAGGGTTACAAGCCACAATTCTACTTCCGCACCACTGATGTGACTGGTGAAGTTGAACTTCCAGCCGACAAGGAAATCGTGATGCCTGGTGACCAAGTTACCTTCAATGTGAAGCTCTTGGCCCCAGTCGCTATGAACAATAACGACCGCTTCGCTATCCGCGAAGGTGGCAAGACCGTTGGTTCTGGTGTTATCACCA
>CAYSAK010000028.1:0-7775 GCA_964429055.1 uncultured Candidatus Saccharibacteria bacterium | reverse complement strand
AATAGTCACAGGTGCCGCGATAGCTCAGTCGGTAGAGCGCATCCATGGTAAGGATGAGGTCACGAGTTCAAATCTCGTTCGCGGCTCCATTTTTTTTATTTCTTGCCGCAATGGTCATGGTCGGGGTTTTGTTCGAGATGATGGTGATGATGGTGCGAAAGATGTGGGAAGATAAATTCAAGCCCTACCTTAATAATCACTAGAGAAATTACTAAACTAACATAGTGATTAATATCAACATGCCATATTAAATAGATCGCAGCCGATATCAGCACCACGACAGAAATCCAAGTGTCATTCATCGTTTCTGCGCCAGAAGCGATCAAAACATCAGACTTTACTTTCTTACCAGCATGTTTAAGATAGCTAGCGAGTAAATATTTAGCAATAATGGAACCTATTAGAACAATTACTGTTGGGACAGAATAGTCAACATCTTCCGGCGAAACAATATTTTTAATTGAAACAACAATTAATTCAATACCGACCGCAATAATAATCAGAGCAATTAGAATTGTAGTAATGCGCTCAATCTTAGCGCGTTGATTAGACAATTTCTTACAATTCGCCAGTTTCTCGCTCACAATAATTAAAAGACCAGAAATAGAGTCGATCAAGCTGTGAATAGCATCAGACGCAATTGCCAGAGAGTTAGATAAAAATCCAACGATAATATTAAAAACCGCCAACAAAAAATTCACCAAAATGAATAAATAACCAGCTTTAACAATGGTGTTAGTACGTGTTTTTTCCATAGTTTAATTTTATCACATTTGTTGGTATAATCATGACAGTAAACAGGAGATATTATGTTTGATTTAAAGGAATGTGTAGCCGTTGTGTCTGGCGCATCATCTGGTCTTGGCCAACAAATGGCCCTTGCGCTTGCAAGACAAGGAGCGAGTTTAGTTATCTTGGCCAGGCGCATGGAAAGACTCGAAGAGTTTAAACCGAAGCTGGAAGAAGCAGGTGCCGGTGAAGTGCTCGCAATCAAGTGTGACGTCACTTCAACCGAAGACATTAATCACGTAGCCGAGGAAGCCGAAAAACATTTTGGTAAAGTAGATATTTTAATCAACTGTGCCGGCTCATCCAAAGATAAAGGCGTCATTGAAATGACCGATGACGAATGGGACTTCACCATTGCGACAGACGAGACTTCAGTGTTCAAAATGACTCGTGCCTTTGCGAATATCATGAAAAAGAATCATTACGGCCGAATCATCAATATTGCTTCAATGTATGGTCTAGTTGGAAATACAGAAATCCATACTGTAGCATATCACGCCAGCAAAGGCGCAGTAGTGAATTTCACACGTGCCGTGGCAGCAGAATTAGCCCTAGACGGAATTACTTGCAACGCGATTTGCCCAGGTTATTTTGAAACAGAACTCACCAAAGAGGTTCTTGATACGCCACAGTTTCAAGAGTTCGCTAAGACTCACGTACCAATGCAACGGTATGGCAAACCAGGCGAGTTAGACGCTGCGGTTGTATTCTTAGCCTCAAAAGAATCATCTTACGTGACAGGATTAATAATGCCAGTAGACGGTGGCTACACCGCTATATAATATATATAAGGAGATTTTATGTATAAAGGTACCAAAACAGAAGAAAATTTAAAAGCAGCTTTTGCTGGTGAATCGCAAGCTCGCAATAAATATGATTATTTTGCTTCTAAGGCCAAGAAAGATGGTTATGAGCAAATTGCCGCCATCTTCGCCGAAACAGCTTTAAATGAAAAAGAACATGCCAAAATGTGGTACAAAGAACTTCACGGTGGTGAAGTTGAACCAACTGAAATTAATCTTGAAGCTGCCGCTGATGGCGAAAACTATGAGTGGACTGATATGTATGTTGGTTTTGCTAAAACAGCCCGCGAGGAAGGTTTCGAAGAATTAGCCAAGAAATTCGAAGGCGTGGCCGCAATCGAAAAATCACACGAAGAAAGATATCGCAAACTACTGAAAAACATCAAAGATAAAGTGGTATTCTCACGTGATGGCGACACAATTTGGGTTTGTCGTAATTGTGGTCACATTGTAGTTGGTAAAGACGCTCCAGAAGTTTGCCCAGTCTGTAGCCACCCTAAGTCATATTTTGAAATCAAATCACAAAATTACTAAAAAAAATGGAGCCGACTGTCAGGTTTGAACTGACGACCTACGGTTTACAAAACCGTTGCTCTACCAGCTGAGCTAAGTCGGCATAAAGCTATTATAGCATATCTAGAAATAAATATGCTATAATTTTTTTATGGATATAGCGTTAATGGTTGTGGGGGGAATAATAATTGTTCTATTAATCATTCTTTTGGTGCGAAAGCCAAATACGGAGAAATCCGCCGATTTCAAATCAATGGAAGAACGGTTGATCCGCATGGAGGGCCAGGTTAAGGAAATCAACCCAGCCATTGATAGAAACTTCCGTGAAAACCGCAAGGAAATTGCCGAGAACCTAGAAAGATTACAGACTGGCAACGAAAAGAAACTCGAAGAAATGCGTGAAACAGTAGACGAAAAACTAAAAGCCTCAGTCGAAAAACGTTTCAATGAGAGCTTCAAGACAATTTCTACTCAACTTAGCCAAGTTTCGCAAGGCCTCGGTGAAATGAAAAGTATGGCCACTGAAGTCGGCGGTCTCAAAAAAGTTATGGAAGGCGTCAAAACACGTGGTATTTACGGCGAAATTCAACTTGGAGCCATCATAGAAGATATTTTAACTAAATCGCAATATGAAGAGAATATTGTTACCAAAAAAGGCTCAACCGACCGAGTGGAATTTGCCGTTAAAATGCCTGGCAAGGATAACGCCGTCTATCTGCCAATCGACTCAAAGTTTCCAACTGAAAATTATTCAAGGTTGATCGCTGCCTATGATGAGGGTAGAAAAGGTGACATTGAAATTTTCAGAAAAGCCTTAGCGGGCGACGTCAAAGAACAAGCCAAGAAGATTTCAACCAAATATATCGATCCACCTGCCACGACTGATTTTGCAATCATGTTTGTGCCAACCGAATCTTTGTATGCTGAAATTATCCGCATTGCTGGCTTATCGGACGAGATTCGCAAGAAATATAATATCTCTCTCGCATCACCTTCTACCTTGCCTGTCATGCTCTCTGGGCTTTTGATGGGCTTTAGAACCGTGGCAATTGAAAAGCGTTCTGCAGAAGTCTGGCAGACTCTCGGTGCCGTCAAAACTCAATTTGGCAAGTTCGGTGATTTGCTCGAAGGCGTACAAAAGAAGCTTCAGGAATCAGCTAACAAAATCGATGATGCCAAGACCACATCTCGTCAAATTGAACGAAAACTTAAAGACGTCGAAGAACTACCAGAATCAGAATCAGTCAAACTAATTGGCGAAATTTAGAAACCACGAATTTTATCAAACGGGAATAACCTGAGTACTACAGGACCGATAATTCGGCAGTATGGCACAGTACCAAGACCATTTCGAGAATCCCAAGAGTGTGAGCCTTCACGATTGTCTCCAGACACGAACAACTCACCGTCCGGAACCGTCACATCCACTTCACCAGAAGTGTATTCCTTTGGCCCATCATTCTCCGATATGCGCCAATCGGTATCATAAACAAAGCCATCTGGATGTTCTTCGTTATAAATCGTCATCACACCATCTTTCACTACCACGCGTTCACCTGGAAAAGCAATCACGCGCTTAATAATATATTGGTCACTGACACCAGAAGGCACCGTACAAGTCATCGGGTTCTTAACACCTTGTCTCTTATACTCCTTGACGGCAGCTTCATCTTCATTGATGAAAACAATTATTTGACCACGTTCCGGAACATATTCTTTACCTAAGAAGTGGTCCCAAGAAACAACCGCACGATTCACAATTACACGGTCATCATTATGTAGAGTATTCTCCATACTCGCGCCGACCACATTGTAGGACCGATAAATATAGGTATTTAGAAAAAGCGTACCCAACACAATCGCGATCACGAAACTGGCTAGGCTTAAAATATCTTTCAGCACTGGATGTTTTTGGAAAAAAGCTAGTTGCATTATTTAATTATATCACTTTTAAGCTAATTTTTATAAATCTGCTATAATATAGAAGTATGGCAGATTTTGTGTTAGCTAGAAAATCCCGCAATATCGCAAGCACCACGGTGCATGTTTTCTTGAATATATTACTTGGTATTGGCGCAGTGTTGATTACGGTTTTTAGTGGCAACCCTTTGCTCGGTGTAATACTCGTAATACTATCTAAATGGCGCATCTTCGCCGTTCGTAGCCGTTATCTATGGCTCAGCATCAAATCAAATCTTGTCGACCTTATCGTTGGTCTAAGCATTGTCTTCCTAGCTTACTACGCCGGTAGCTCACTTATGGTGGTTCATTTTGTTTTGATGGCACTATATATAATATGGCTCATAATTTTGAAGCCAATGTCTTCTGAAACTGCAACCTTGACTCAATCTCTAGTTGGCGTATTCCTTGGCATCTCAGCCACTACTTTTATCACTGTAAGTTCGGACTCCTTCTTTGCCGCTATCACAGCATTTTTGATTGGCTATGCCGCGAGCCGTCACGTCTTATCGCAAACTAATGATAAGGATTTCACTTTGACTACTCTGGTTTGCGGTCTAATTTTCTCAGAGGTGGCATGGATGTGCCACTCGTGGTCAATCGTTTATACCTTTGGTAGTACCGGCATCAGAATACCGCAAGTTGCCCTCATTTTGACCATTTTTGCATTCATCTATAACTATGTCAGACAGACCATGGTCCGGCGCCAGGAAGATTTCCGCTTCCGCGATATCATCGGACCAGTGATGTTTGGTCTACTACTAGTTGGTATAATCGTAATTTGGTTTAGTGATCCAAGATTTAATATTTAAAGGAGTAAAAATGGAAGAATCAAAGGGTAGTATTGTTGTACGTCGTGAAAGACACGGAAATCTACTGGCAATCAGTTTAGCGACTATCGCATTAATTATGTCATGCGTCGGAGTGGTTTTTAGCATCAAAAGCTATGAAAAAGCCTCTACGCCGATTACGATACTAAGCGAAGGTATGGACGGTAATTCTGCGAACTTCGTCGAAGGCTCGGTAGCAGATATTGTGGAAAAAGTATCCGAAAGTGTAGTTTCAATTGTCACTTCACTCAAATCAACCAGCCTTTTTGGTCAAAGTTATGATTCTTCTGCGGCCGGAACCGGCATTATCGTCACGGCCGACGGCTATATTTTGACCAACAAGCACGTAATTGATGGTGCTACCAAAATCAACGTTGTGCTAGATGATGGTACCACCTACGAAAATGTCAAACTAGTTGTTACGGATCCTCTAAACGATATCGCTTTTCTCAAAATTAGTGATGTCACCGATTTGAAGCCAGCCACCCTAGGCAACTCTAAAACAATCACTGTTGGCCAACAAGTCATCGCTATCGGAAATGCCCTTGGCCAATATCAAAACTCCGTCACATCAGGAATTATTTCTGGCACCGGCCGCTCGCTTACCGCTACCGATAGTACTGGCTCAATGAGTGAGAATTTGACCGATATGATTCAAACTGATGCTGCCATTAACTCAGGTAACTCGGGCGGTCCACTCCTCAATGCCGCTGGTGAAGTAATTGGCATCAACACCGCCACTGGCTCTGGAGTTGAAAACATCGGTTTTGCTATTCCAATTTCCTCAGTCAAAGGTATGCTCTCTCAATTAATCGAAACCGGCAAAGCTGCCCGTGCCTACATCGGCGTATATTCAGTCGAAATCACGCCAGATGTAGCCAAGGAATACAATTTGCCAGTCAGCACCGGAGTTTATCTTTACAATTCTGCCAAATACTCCGCGATTATTAATAATAGCCCTGCTGAGAAGGCTGGTCTTCGCGACAAAGATATTATCACGGCAGTCAACGGCGTTAAAATTGGTTCCGCCGGCTCACTTGGTACTTTGATTGGCGAATACAAACCAGATGATACTGTTCAGCTCACTGTGGTCCGCGAAGGCAAGGAAATTGCCATCAACGTGACACTAGCTGCATACTCAGAATAAAACCATTAATCTTCAGCAGTTTATATTTAGATTCAGCGTATTTAATAATGCTGTCATGTTGACAAGGGTCAGCCTCAAGCACAAGATATTTAATATGACGTTCATAAGCCTGGTCAATTAATTGTTTAATTAGAGCCAGGCCATGGTCCTCAGCATAAAGAGCAGTAGCTGGTTCTCCAGAGAGAGCTTCTTTGTCTAGCCAATCCCAGTCCTTATCTACATACGGAAGATTAGCCACCACTACATCAGGGGTGAAATTGACTTTTTTAAGTAAGTGTGATATAATAATACATATGGATGCGCCGAATTTAGACGCATTTTTCTTTGTAATCTCAAGAGCAGCCTCAGAAATATCTGAAGCATAAACCTTAGCCTCAGGTAACTCCAGAGCTAAAGTAACCGCAATACAACCAGAACCAGTGCCAACATCAAGAATAATAGATTTTTCAGGTAAAACTCGTGGGTTAGGCTTCACACCAGGAAGATAAGACTTACCGGCGAGATCTAACACTGTATCAATAATCTGTTCCGTCTCTGGACGAGGGATCAAAACATCTGGCGTCACTAAAAAATCACGCCCATAAAAATTTTGATAACCTCTACTGTAGGCTACGTTCATGCTTAGTTAGCTCATGAATTAGGTCGTCAATGTCACCATCCATCACCGCAGGAATATTCGAACGAGAGTAATGAATACGGTGGTCAGTCACGCGGTCTTGCGGGAAATTATAGGTACGAATCTTTTCACTTCTATCACCGGTACCAATTAAGGATTTCCGAGCCTCAGAAGCAGATTTTAATTCTTCTTCTTTCTTGCGTTCAAGGAGTCTTGAGCGGAGAATATTCATCGCTTTTATCCGGTTTTGCTGTTGTGAGCGCTCATCTTGCATCGCCACCACTAAACCTGTAGGTAGATGTGTAATCCGCACGGCAGAGTCAGTCGTGTTGACACCCTGGCCACCATGTCCGCCAGAACGATAAATATCTATACGTAAATCCTCTGGATTAATTACTAAATCTTGCTCAGAAGCTTCAGGGAGCACCGCAACCGTAGCAGTTGAAGTATGAATACGTCCTTGCGATTCAGTCACCGGTACACGTTGGACACGATGCACGCCACCTTCAAACTTCAGTTGGCCGTAGGCATTGTCGCCAGATATTCTGAAAATTACTTCTTTCATACCACCGGCCTCATTCTCATTTTGAGACATCAGCTCTGCTTTAAGACCATGATTTTCAGCGTATTTCACATACATACGATATAATTCGCCTGCAAATAATGATGCCTCATCGCCACCAGCTCCAGCACGAATTTCGATAATCGCTGGTTTGTCATCTGCTGGGTCACGGGGAATCAGGAGCTCTTCAAGTTCAGCCTGCATCGAATCAATAGATTCTTTCAAAGTTTTTACATCTTCTCTGGCAATCTCACCAAGCTCTGGATCATTAATAAGTGATTCTGCCTCTTCAAGATTAGCCTTAGACTGAGTAATTTGAGCATCTAAATCAATAATCTGATGAAGCAGCGCCACGCGCTTACTTTTACTGGCAAAATCAGGGCTAGAAAAAGCATCAGGACGAGCCAGAAAGGCCTCTAGCTCAGTAAGTTCATCTTTATATTTTTGTATATCCATGTTATAATTATAACATACTTTCATAATCTGGGGATTTAGCTCAGTTGGCTAGAGCGTACGATTCACATTCGTAAGGTCACAGGTTCGAGCCCTGTAATCC
>CAYSAK010000027.1:0-7959 GCA_964429055.1 uncultured Candidatus Saccharibacteria bacterium | reverse complement strand
ACCTCCTTTCTTGAGAAGGATTTGATGCTTATGAATCCGCGAGGATGCATAATGCAAGGTCGGTTACGGTTGTGTTAAGTAAGCTTATAACACAACAGCATCTGGTTTACCAGAAGTAACACTAAGCTTTACACGAACTAACAGATGAAAATTGCACAACCAAGTTGTTAAACAATAAAACCGCCTTTTAAGGGCGGTTTTTTGTTATAATAAAATTAAGGAGATAATATGAATAGAGAGAAAAGATTTGTCCCGGGCACTAATCCAGAATGGGGGAAGGAATTGCCAGATGGTTATGATAATTCTTTGGTAGATAAAGCCGGTAATAGTTGGGATAATGGTTGGAATTTTGACGAGAAAAGTGACGACGAGGAATTTGGCGAATTTGATCCGGAGGCGGCTGAAAAGGCTAAACAAGAGGCGTTAGACCGCGAAAAACAGGCCTAAGCATTGACTTTTTTAGTGAAGTATGATATAATAAAAGTATTGTTGGCTTTTTGGGTGCCAACAAGCATCCGACCGTGTATACGGCGGAAATTCTAACAAGGAGGTGTTCGTATGGACACTAGTAAGTACCCATTATCCTTCAATATTGAGGGAGGCCCCAGTGCGGATCGGCTAATTGATTCTTTCAAGTATGCCTATTCCAAAGAGGTCAAGGTGCCCGTAAGTTTTACGGTAGTAAGAGAAAAAGGCGACCATAAGTATGCAATCTCCGAAGTCACTAGTGCGCGCATTGCAACAATGGCACACGAAGATGGCAGTGGTCACAGTTTTAACCTTACCGGTTATTGCCAGATTCCGTCTGGTGAGACAAAAAAATTCTTGGCATATTATAACACAAAGACCAGGAAAGGAACTATGTCCATCGTCCCCTAATACCCCCTTGCCCAGGTCAAAAGACCTGGGCTTTTTTATCTCTTATCGCCTTCGCCGTGGAGTTTGTTTCTCTGGTAGCGACTTTCCAGTTTATCCAGGTTACCTTTGGCTACCTCTGAGAGAGGTACATCTAAGTATCTTGAGATTGCCGCCAAGTACCATAAAACGTCACCGAGTTCTTTTATCAGTAGCTCGCGGTCTTCATCAGATACTACACCGTTTTTATCGCGGAGGATTTTCTTTACTTTATCTGCAGTTTCGCCGGCTTCACCGGTCAAACCTAGGACTTTTTCAAAAAAGCCTACCGCGCTTAAATCCTCGGTTTCTTCATAAAAATCGTATTTTTTGGCTTTTTTCTGGTAGTCGTCAAATTTCATCTTGTCCTCCTCTTATGGTATAATTATACCACGCATGGAAGATACCAGAAATTTGATTGATGAATATAAAGGTTTGTCTAACGAACAAGTTTTTGATGCGTTGGATAAAAAACGTACTGAGCTGGAAATCGCGATCGAAAACGTTGAACACGATTTTAATATCGGGTCTATTGTGCGCACGGCGAACTCTTTTAATGTGAGCAAAGTGCATATTATTGGACGAAAAAAATATAATCGTCGGGGAGCGATGTGCACGGATAAGTATTTGAAAATTGTTCATCATGCTTCTATAGAGGAATTTTTGAAGACGCAAGAGGGAAGAGAGTTGGTCGCGATTGAGAATAATACTCCGCGGGCTAAGACTTTGCACACGAAGAGGTTTACAGAGAAAACTACGTTGATTTTTGGGTCTGAAAATAATGGAATTTCCCAAGAATTGTTAGAAAAAGCGGCGGATGTGCGCTTTATTGAGTCTTTTGGATCGACAAGATCAGTGAACGTCGGTGCGGCGGCGGCGATTGCGATGTATGAGTGGACTAGGCAAAATCTATTTACCGGTGATGAATTTGACAAATAATTCAAGCACGATGATGTGAAGATTGGCGGTGACGAGGAGGCCAATTACAGACATAATTATCCCGAAAAGTTTAACTTTGTCGTAGGAAGCGACGCCACTGGCGAGGTTTTCAGCGATTGGGCGGTGAAAATAGACTACTGCACCACCGATGGCGGCGATAACTAGCCCTGCTGCCATCCACCCGAAACTAAACGTAAAATCCATAAGTTTATTATAGCACAATTACTTACGCTTCAAGATTATTACTGCTCTTTCGTCACCATTTGTCAAAGAATAATCTTTTTCTGAATCATCAAAAACGCGGCTAATCTTTACTATTCGGTTGTGGGTGAATTCTTCGTGAAAGACCATTGCCACATCGTCATCTTTATCGTAGTAGTTTTTGTCTAAATAATAGGGGTCAAATAGATAGACGAAATCGTCGCTAATCTTGGTGATTAAGACGTAATGTTCGGTATTCTGCCAGCAGCGGGCTATCGCTACACCGCCTTCGTCGAGGGCTTTTCTGATCTTATTGGCGCTGGCGTCTTTGCCGTAGAGTATTTCACAATTAACACTAAAATCAGCATGCTTTGCTGCGTAATCAGAGAAAAACTTCGCAATGAGTTCGGCATGCTTAGCGGAGGTGCCACCTTTTCCGACTACTCCTTTGGAATCGCGAACGTCTAGAGATAGCTGGTGAATAGCTTTTAAGAGTTCTACTGGGATATCTTCCCGGTCGTAGAGGTAGGCCAGGGCATTAATAAAAGTTGTGGTGCCACAATCATATTCGGTGTTTTGGTATCTTAGCGGGATTTTCATAAGATTATTATACTACAAATAAAACATAAAAAATGGTGGGGGCGAATTGGGCAGACATTAACAATTTATAGAGAGAATATTAAGTTATAATTGAATAATCCAATATAAAAAAGAAGTTCCCGTCTCAGCGAATGCTTCGCCCTCGTGAACTTCAATGCTTTCATTTTACTTCAAAAAGCTGTTAATGTCAATAGCTTCTCGCTTACGATTTACGAAAATGATACGCTGGATGCCATGTCTTCGTTTTAAGCGTTCTAGTAAGAAGTTTTGGATGCTTTTATCTTGTATATTTTTCATCCGAAAGGAATCTAAAACAATATTTGGTGATTGGTGGTCTATAGCTTTACGCAAATTACGTTCAATACAATCAGTGGTTTTTCCTTCGGGAGCTTTGATCTCAAATATAGTATCATTAATATAACAATCCGCCATGCCGATATTCAAGCTGTTAGGAATAAAACGTACGTTGTAACCGGAATCAGCAAGGGCTTCAGCAGTGATATATTCGTGTGGCTTTGGCTTGGCTCCGCTCTCGCGAGTGACAATACCTTTGACAACAGACGGCGTTGGGTTGTTTTTCATACCCCACGATTATAGCATGGAGTCGTGCTATAATAGAAGCATAAGCATTATAGAAAGGAGTCTTAATGGAGCAAACTGCAGATGCTGGTATACCAGTAGCGCCAGTAGTAGAAAATAAACAAAAAAGTGGGAATGGATTAAAAATCGCTACTGCGATTGCATGTATTGTGGCTGTTTGTGGTATTGGGTTTGGTGTTTATGGTATGATGCAAAGTTCGCAAAAAGACAGCCAGATTTCTGATCTAAAAACTCAAGTAGACTTTAATAAAGAAAGAAACGCCTCTGATATTGACGAAGGTTTGCTGATTACAACTACTATAGCCCCTGAAGCAAAGAGCCAAAATCCAATTTTTCCGGCAACAACGTCTGAAGGCGATTATGTTCAGACCTACACAATTACTAAAAGTTTTCATATACATGACTACGATACCAGCAAAAACTATTCGCTTAGGTTTGGATTGAGAGATGGCAATATAGTTGGGTGTGAGTTGTATTTTGAGGAATCTAGTGTAAAATCTGTTTTGCAACACGAATGTAACATCTCGGGCATTTCTGGGAAAATATATAAGGTTGGTTACTTAGCTCATGGCCAAATGGGAAATCCCCCCATTGTTTTAGTAATGCAAGATGGTACGGTTAGGTATTTCCAGTCGGATGATGCGCTCAAAACAGTGGATATTTCTACGGAGCAGCTTAATGTCAATGGTTTTGTTACTGATGTGTTAGACGAGATAGGCGTTTTTTCAAAACGTAAAGATGCTGGAGAAAATGAGGGTGGTTCTGGATATGTGACTTCTGCGCTACTATATTCGGATGGAAAGTACGAGGTCTATGAATCATTATTTAATAAATAACGGTAAGTATTGAATCGAGAGTAGGGGTATTAACAGACATTTTAACAGGGTTAAAAACCGCATTTTTGGCGGTTTTTCGTTGTAAAAATGGTCCAAAATTGCATACTATTTTTTGCAGGATACTTAACAGAAATTTACTAATAAAAAATCGGCGAAAATGCCGAATTATATAAAATCTGGTGGACTAAGCAGTGCTTATTGTGAACCATTACAACAGATAGAGGAGGTTGCTGTTTTTCTACTGCACAACAAAGACCAGCATTATTTCCGTGTTGATGCTAGCAAGGAATATTTTGACCACACTCTCTATTATTACCTCCGTAAGCAGAAGCCAGCTTCAACAACTAAAACGAGCGTGAACCTTAAATAAAATTATTATTCACCAGCTTCAATTCACTTTTCAAGACAGTATTTATTCTACCATCTCTGTGCTAGAAGGGCTTACAGAGGCTTTTAGAGGCCTTACAGGGCATTTTTGTACGCTGTTTTAGGTAGCAAATCGGGCGGAATACCCTGGTGTCTTTTTAGGTTGGTTTATATGAAAACCTATAGAAAACTAAGGAGAGCCTTTTAGCATCATGGTAGCAAAGTATTTACCCCTTAAAAAGTGAACTAGAGTGCAAATTATTATCTCGGTGAAAAAATATTCTTTTACCATACCGCTCGCATAGTTTCAAAAATTCACATTATTGGTTTGTTTGATTAACTTGCTTTACTCTCTGATGACCCCCTGGTACCTCACTGATGATAGTGTCTTCGTGTAGCTTGTTGACAAACCCTACCCAAGAGTCCCCCTTGATGAGTTACCCTACCGAGTTCTGGCGAGTTCGGAGCCATTACGAGAGAGCTACTGATAGTATCTTTCTTATTGTTTAGGGACTTCGCCATGCGTTTTAAATCCAACAAAATTATGCTATAATTATAATGTTCTAAAACCAAATCTGTAATCTAGTCCACACGGACAAAGGTTAAAGGTTGAACCACAAGAGGAGCACCTGCTCCCTGTCTGGTTTAACCGCTAGATTATGGAAAAGGTTTTAGAACACCCCGAGTGGGTGCTCCTTTGTTTTCTAGGGAGCAACGAAAAATCAATATGGAGATAGTATGAGCAATATATTCATTATTTTGGCATCTTCCACTGGCAATCTTGCCAGCACCTTAGGTGGAATTACTGGCTTAATAATTGCATGCGGTCTATGCGTATTAGTGGGAAAAGTACTCCATGAGCAACATGATATAGAGCTTGCAAAAATTAAAGAAGACCGTGAGGCTAAGAAAAACGGAAAGAAAGTCAAAAGAACTGTACGGGAGAAAATCAGAAGATTTTTTGTGTATTATTTTCCAATGCTTGTTTTGCTTTTGATGCTCATAGGTCTAATGTCTTTACTTCTTAGGTAATTACCTTAGTAAGTCTATACTTGCATATAGCGTTGATGTTATATAAAATTGATACAGAGAATATTAACAATATAAACCTGTAGTGTAGAGGATATAAGCGACTTACCTACCCAATGTTACCACTTTAGTCAGGGATAGCTGTTGCTTATACCGCATATAGAATACAAAAACCTCAAAGCCGACTGCTAGTGGTGGCAGTTCTTGTAAGCTCTGCTTGCAAAGGTTACGGCTGTTCAGAAAGCAGCTACGACAAGAGCCCTAGAAAGGAGGCTTTGTTGTGTTGCATTTTTGTTCTCTTGCAGACAACTAAAACTTAATCGTGAAACGCCACACGAACGCACAGGATGATTTGCTAGAGTTGGTCGATATACTTCAGCAAATTGATGAAACCGCACCTTGTAGTAAGATGAACCAATACTCGATGCGTAATTGTTACTATGAAGGTCTTAGTGGTAATGATAGTGAACTTCGCACATGGTTCTACCACTATAAAACCCTCAAGAAAAATGGTATAATAAGAAGTAATGAAACAATGGAAGGATAGGCCAGAAAACGAGGGCATGGATTGGGATGATATAGATTTCACTCAATTGAGGTATGTTCTCTATGCTAGAAAATCTACTACTGATGAGAGCCACCAGGAACACTCTATCCCAGACCAGCTAGCGTATTGCAGAGAGTTCGCTAAGAGGAATAATCTAAATGTGGTTGCTGAAATCACTGAAAAGCAGTCTGCAAAAACTGCTGGTAAACGCCCTAAATTTAGAAAGATGCTAGACGACATTAAGGCGGGCAAGTATGATGGGATACTCGCTTGGCACCCTGATAGGCTCTGTCGTAATATGCTTGAAGCTGGCGAGATAATCGATATGCTGGATAACTGGGATATTGTTGACCTTAAATTCTGTCAGCACCAATTCGCCAATAATGCTAGTGGCAAGATGATGCTTGGCATGATGTTTGTATTCTCAAAACAATACTCTGATGCCCTTAAGGAGCGTGTACAGCGAGGCATAGATACCAATGTCGAGCGTGGTATATCTAATGGTGCTAGAAAATGGGGATATGTTAGGAACCCTCGTACTAAACAATATGAGCCTGATGAAAACTGGGATATTATCAAGCATGGTTGGATGATGAGAATTGATGGTGCCTCTTGTCGTGAAATACATAAGTATTTCAAAAACGAGGGGTTGCATAGGGTTACTAAGACTGGAAAAGTTGAAACGATGGAGTCTGAAACTACTGTTCGTAATATTTTTACAGAAACACTTTATTATGGTGTCCTCAACCAGGCTAAAAATGAGATGCACCTCATGGAACATTATGATTTTAAACCTATGATTACAGAAGAGCAATATAACCAAGTCCAACTTATTAGGTATAAAGAAGCAAAAAAGCGTAATATTCTATGCGCCAGACCAAGACAAATCTTTCTGCCACTTAGAGGTATGGTCATATGTGATGTATGCAAACACCCTATGACACCTGGTAGACATATGCCTAGAGATAAGAGCGGCCGTATTCTCTACTATGAGTGTAGGAATAAACATTGTACTCGGAAACAGAAAGGCGTTATGGCTGGTGAAATATTTGACCAAATCTATGCTATTTTAGACCGCATGCAATTTGATGAGCCTGCCTATAAGGAATATGTCAAACGCCTGTCGTCCATAACTGACGAAAAGCTTGAGGAAATACGCCATGAGATAAAGAGCAGAAGGGCAGTTATTAGTGGGCTCAATAAAGAAATAGAATTCGAGGGGGATAAATTGGCTAAAGCTACTTCGGATGCCCTCATAAAACGCTGTAATACTAAGATACAAGAGCTAGAGCTTGAGATTAACGGGCTAGAGGCTGAGTGCGATGAACTCCAGGACAAAATAAAAGACCCTGAGGCCTTGAAGCTTAGCCAGCAAGAATTTGTGAACTTGATGAAAACGCTCGGGAATAAGATGAGGTCAGCAGACATTATTCAAAAGGACAAAATTGCCCGAAAACTATTTGTGAACCTATATTTAGACGACCAAAAAAGGCTCACTTACCTCTGTAGGGAACCCTTTGATAGTGTCGTTACAATGTCCGAAAAACTTCCTGGTGGAAGAAGTGTGACGCTTCTTGAACCTATCTATATTATAGCAGACTGGTTCTTAAATAGCAATAATTGGAGCATGATAAAATTACAGAAACAATCCGCCGACGAGAGACGAAAACAGATATTAGAGATGAATTACGTATTCTAACAATCACAAGATAAACAGCCTTGAACTTAAATAGTAATATACTGGTCTAATAAGCAAGGGCTGGGCGCGGCTCCCCACAAAGCAAGCGCCCAAGCCCTTGCGCTCTTTAATGCTCTTTTTTCTTTGCTTCTTTCTTTTTGTGGAAAATTCCTCTGTAAAATATGTATAATTTTTTTGTACGGATTCGCGATATAGAGGTGCTTATGCTATAATATAGATATGGAAACCGAAATTGATACAAATCCGAC
>CAYSAK010000026.1:0-8753 GCA_964429055.1 uncultured Candidatus Saccharibacteria bacterium | reverse complement strand
GCTCGGGGCATTTCGGAGCGCGGCAGCGCGAGATTTAGCGCCGGCCGCCCGTGGCTTTCGTACGGCCGGACGCGGCCCCGAGCGGAATTCTTTAGTAGCCATCGGTGAGGTAGGCTTAGATTATCATTCTGATGGCTACGACCGCGAAGGGCAGATTAGGCTGTTTGAAGAAATGCTACAACTCGCAGTAGATAATGATTTGCCAGTATCATTTCATGTTAGAAATGCTTTCCCAGATTTTTTTGCGGTAACCGCAAATTTCCCTAAAGTGCGAGGTTGTGTGCATAGTTTTACGGACAGCAAGAAAACTTTGCGTAAAATTTTGGAGAACACAAATTTATATGTAGGAGTAAATGGTCTGGCTACATACTCAACTTTGCCTTTGCCGCCATTAGAGCGAATTCTACTTGAAACCGACGCTCCCTTCTTGACACCGACGCCGTTTCGTGGTATAATTAATGAACCGGGGTATATTTATGAGATTGCCCAATGGTTAAGTCAAAAAACAGGGGTGGAGTTTGAGACAGTTAAGAAAGAGACGACCAAAAATGCAGAAAGATTGTTCAATTTTCCCGATTCCGTCCTTCGCTAAGCGCGAGGTGGAAGATTTTGATGCCGTCACTCAAAAATCTCTCGAAGTATATCAAGAACTTAATGCAATTGCTGAGGAGATTGAAGCATGTCGCTTGCGGAACTCCTAAACGTTGATACTTTTAAGAAAACCATGAAGGGGCTGTTTGATTTTGATTTTCTAGAAACCTCTAGCAAATATCGCGCCTCTGATATTTATGATCTAGAAAACTCCAGCGAAATGGCTTACGCCAATCTGATTAACGCCGAATCTGAGCTTGGTAGAACCTTGTTCGGGCCAATTCCAGAAGGCCACCAACGCGAATTCTTTGAACATAAGAAAAATATTTGGGTTTGGCATGACGGTTGGTTTGACGAAGTAGGTAAGCCTCATGGCACTACCATCCGTTACGAAGTAAAACCTGAAGGCGTGTTTAAAAAAGTAGCCGGTCAGCCTTATGCCCGCATCGAAGGCGAAGAGCTCGATAATTTTAGGAAAGCCGCCAGAATGTATCTAAAACTCATCAAAACCAACCTTTATCATTAGATAACCATGAGGGCTTTCTTGTAAAAAGCCTTTTTTGTTGCTAAAATGAATTCATGGATGAGGATAAAAAAGTTTCCGAAGAAGATTTGAAGGCTGCTTTTTCACCAGAAAAAGAAGAAGTCACTCAAGAAGAAAAACCAACCAAGAAGAAAACCAAACAAAAGAAATCCGTCAAGAAAAAATGGGGGATCACCATTTTTGTTATCGGCCTACTCACCCTTACTGCTGGCGTAACATTTTTGCTTTTCAATTTACTCAAAGGCCCAACCACCCAGGACGCAGATTATCTAGTACAAGTGGGCAAGTGGGAACTTGAAAATGATCCATCCGTAGTTTGGAATTTCACCGAAATCGGGAAAGGCACTTTAACCACCAATTCACATCTCAACGATTACGAATTTATCTGGCGCATCGATGGTGACACGCTCAAAATCGAAACCAAATGGCTATATGAACTCAATGACGAATACATTTACAAACTAGACCAAGGTAAAAACACTCTAACTTTAACCAGCGAATCAGGCGATATCAATTTCGTTCCCGCAAGTAGCGTTGATCCCGAGGTTACTGAGGATAACTAATTCATCATCCGAAATCATGTGCGTCGCGTGAAACTCGGCGCCTTTTAGTTTGTCGAGATTTTCAAGCACCTTTTTCACCACCGGATTAGTCGTCGAACAAATCGACAACGCAATCAAAACTTCACCAATTTTAAGATAGGATTCCTTGAAATTCGAAGTCTTATTCTTAATTTCAAGAATCGGTTCGAGTACCGCCGGCGCAATCAAATCGACTTCATCAGGAATCTTGCTAATGTGTTTCAAGGCATTTAGCATCGTGGAAGAAACCGGCGAAAGATAACCAGTTTTTCTACCAACAATATACTTCTTACCCACATTAATACAGGCGCTCGGCAAATTACCAGATTTTTCACGTTTTTTATCCGCTTCGATAGCCACCGTGCGGTCTTTTTCCGAAATCCCGAGTTCATTCATCAAAAGTTTAATTCGCTCCGGCACTTCTGGACCTACCGCACCTTTCTTAAGATCAGTCAGCGCACGATAATAGCGTCGCACAATCTCCGCCTTGGCGGCTTTTTGAATCGCCTTATCATCGGTAATACACTCGCCAATCACGTTAACGCCCATATCGGTCGGTGAATAATAAATCGCCTTGCCGGTAATCCGCGTCAAAATTTCTTTAAGAACCGGGAAAGTCTCGAGATCACGATTGTAATTAACCGCCGTCACCCCATATTTTTCCAAATGGAAATGGTCAATCATGTTTTTATCATTGAGATCCGCCGTAGCCGCTTCATAGGCAATATTCACCGGATGTTTCAGTGGCAAAGCCCAGACCGGGAAAGTCTCAAACTTAGCATAGCCAGCATTCACGCCCTGCTTATACTCATGATAAAGTTGTGACAAGCTCGTGGCCAGCTTACCAGAACAAGGCCCCGGCGCCGAAACCACCACTAGTTTACGCGTAGTCTTAATATACGGGTTAGCCCCATAGCCCTCATCCGACACAATCGTATCCACATCGGTAGGATAACCCTTGGTAAACGTGTGAAAATACACATTAATCTTGTAATCTTCCAGTTTTTTAGCAAAATCTTTAGCTTTTTTCTGACCATCAAAAAGCGTAATCACCACCGAACTCACGTAAAGCCCTTTGGCTCTCAAAAATTCAATCAAACGTAGCACCTCGGTCTCATACGAAATCATGTGGTCAGCGCGAATTTTGGATTTTTCAATAGCGTTCGCGTTGATACACAAAATCACCTCGGCTTCATCTTTAAATTCCTGCAAAAGTCTAATTTTAAGGTCCGGTAAAAAGCCCGGAAGAGTGCGGGCTGCGTGTTGGTCGTCGATGAGCTTGCCACCAAATTCGAGATAAAGTTTATCAAACATTTGAATGCGTTGTTTGATTTTCTTTTTTTGAATTTTCAAATACTTAGTGGCATCAAAGCACTTTTTCACCGTGACCTCCTTATTATTATTTTATTATAGCATAGGAATAATAATGGCAATAAGAAAAACCCGCTTTTAAAAGCGGGTTTTTAGGGGGAGGGTATCGGTTAAATGTCGAGACCTTCTTCATCATCGCCAAACGGGCACTTGTCCTCGTCGGGCCAACAAACCGAGTCTACTCTCATCAGGCAATTTGCGATGTAAGAAAGGCAAACATCGTGCGGAATCACCTTATTGTTGTAGCAGTAGAGCAGAACAGGAGCAGAGCATTCTCGATTGAGATCGCTAAACTCACCCAGAGACATCAGCTCGGCTAAATACATGAACTGTTCTTTAGCCATCGACCGCGTGAGAGAATGAATTGAATTATTCGGGAACGCCCGATGCATTTCTTCAATCAGACGACGCGGTGGGGGGTACGATTCTTCGAACTCCCGTGGTTGATAGTCGAGATAAATCATCATAGCATTGAGAAAATCATAGATTTCTACCAGCATAGCGACTCGCTCAATCAGTACACCAGAAAACTCCTCATCCAAAGCATCATTCTTGGCATAGGCCGATGCGTACATCAGCAAAGTACTCAAAACACGCTTTTTCTCGTCAGTGAAAAGATTCGTTCCATTAGTATAGATACGGTAAGTATCCAGAATCTTTTTTAAGGATTTAACGTCATTTTCGGCGACGCATCTCCTTAAATCAGCAAGCGAAGTTTTCATAAAACCCTCCTTAAAGTACTTAGGTATTTTTATAGTGACACAAAAAACAACCTTACTACCTAATTGTATCATACTTTTGCTTTTTTGTCAATGCTAAAGGTTTAATTTTAGCAAAAAATATGTTATAATATATCTTATGATATATCTAGACCATGCGGCGGCCACGCCAGTTTCTGACAAAGTGCTTGAGGCGATGAGGCCGTATTTTGGTGCTGAATTTTTTAACCCGTCGGCAGCGTATTTACCAGCCAAAAAAGTATCCGCTGATTATGATAAAGCTAAGGGCGTAATTGCGCACGCAATTGGCGCTAAAACCTCCGATCTCATCATCACCGCCGGCGCAACGGAAGCAAATAATCTCGCGTTCACAGCCATTAGCCTGGACGGGTCCATGTTATACTTGGAAACCGAGCACGATTCGGTGCGCCGCGCAGCTGAAAGCTATGGCGGCAAAGCTATCAGGGTTTTGCCAACCGGTCTGATTGATTTAGATGATTTACGTAATAAGATTACTGATGAAACTGAGCTAATATCGGTGTCTCTCGCCAACAACGAGCTTGGCACGATTCAACCTTTGGCTGAAATTGCTGGTATCATCCGCGATGTCAAATTTGACCGCCTAAAACGAGGAATCAAACGACAGTTATTGCTCCATTCCGACGCTTCACAAGCTTTAAACCTGCTTGATATTAGCGTTGCGCGACTAGGGGTGGATTTGCTGACTCTAAATGCCGCAAAAGTTTACGGGCCAAAGGGTGTCGGTGCGCTTTATGTGGCACACGGAGTTAAATTAAAGCCATTGACCGTCGGTGGCGGACAGGAAAATGGTCTTCGCTCTGGCACGGAAAATGTACCAGGCGTGATTGGTTTTGCGAAAGCCGTGGAGCTCGCCAAAGAGCACTTGAATGGCAACCGTAAAAAATACGCCAATTGGCGAAAATTATTACTTTCCGAATTAAAAGATTACGAATTAGTCAACAAAAAACACTCCCTAGACAATTTTGTGGTTTTGATGTTTGAGGGGCTAGATGCAGAAAGGCTGATTTACCTCTTAGAAGAAAAAGAGGTTTATGTAGCCACCGGCGCGGCTTGTGCAGCCAGTAAGGGCAAAAAATCGCATGTCTTAAAAGCCATTGGTCTAACCGACGCACAAATTGCCGGCTCGCTCCGGCTCACCCTAGGTGAGACCAACACCGAAAAACAAATCAAAGAAGCCGTGAGAATTATCAATGAGATGATTAAAGCCGAACGCAAACGAATTAGTCTGGAATAATCTTTGTCACGCTAAATTCATGTACTATTGCGCTCGAAAGGTCTTTTGAGGTATTCCCAGATATACCAATACCATTCAATATAATAGTTGCACCATCTAAACTATCCGGAATATATGAAAGATTCGTACTGTCACTATAATAAGTACTTGAACCAGAACGCACAGGCGTAAACGATGCGGAGATGCTTTTGCTTGGTGCTGGAGTATATGTGATATCCAATGTAAATGTGTTATTGGAATTTGGTTGGACCCTCCAACCGCTACTGTTAATGTGAGCGCCAAACGTATTTGAAGTAATATTTGATGATGTTGATGCATCTAGATAAAAATAGTTACCGCTATAACAGTAGAAAGTAAACCCAGCATACTGATTACTTTGTTGCAATTGTTTGATGGCTGAAACTAAATACTTGCCCGCATTTGAATTATTATTTGGTGTCATTGTTACCACAAGATGAATAGTAAATCCTAAACCATCAAACGCCAAAACGCCAGTATTTAAAGAGTGCCCCGTTGTAAAGCTAATTCCATTTGTGCCAGTATCAGTATAAGCAAATGAAATAATATTTCCGTCTTCATCCGCAGTTACTACAGGATTGCCTTCAACACTCGGATTATCAAAATAAACAGTATAACCCGCCGGCACGGCAGAAGGACTATAAACCGTGGTGGTGGTATCGTGTATTTCTCGACTGGTTTCCTCCCAAATCGCATAAAGTGAAATAGCGTTACTTTGGGTAGGCTCTAAAGCGATAGTATTAGTACTGCCATTCGCATAAGTTGGCGTTGTGGCGGTATTATCTGCATCCCAACCAAGGAAACTGTAGCCCGAACGAACTGGCACATCACTGGCTAAAGTTATCGTACTAGAACTAGAAACAGTAACGCTCTGATTAGTTGGCATATTAGTAACAGTATCTGTACCCGCATTAGCATTATAGGTAACTGAATACTGCGGATTATTTACGACCGCAGTGATAACAAAAGTTTTAGTATATATCCCCATTGGCGTAGCTGATGCCGGCTTCGCACCGAAAGTCAATGTATAAGTATTAGAACCAGAAGAGTTAGCACTACCAATTGCAAGATTATTATTTATAGTTGGAGCGGGCACATAATTAACTCCATCCGTACTGATGCCATAACCACTAGTAAATTCATTGACGGTAATAGACGAACGACCGCTAGGAAGAACAATGGTTGGAATAACTAAAGAATCATCACCCGAATTAACAAGATCTGTAGAATTAACTGAATTAGCCAAGTTTACAATATAGCCGGTGTAATTATCAGTAGTGACACTTATGTTTTGTGAAGTGGCTCCAAAGTCACCTGGGAATAATTCTAGAGGAGACAAATTATCAAGAGTAATAGATATAGTTGGGTTCGTGACGCCAAAAACCGGCGTTCCAAAAATTATTTGTCCGCCTATTAGAGTCATGAAAACCAGTAATAATTTGACAACTGTTTTTCTCAGTCCTCTCACTGTGACTCCATTAATTTTCACGCGCAAACAACGCCAGTTTTCAAAAAAACTCAATATGGCGCAATGCGCTTATTATTATTTTAGCATAGTTATTTGAAAAAAGCATTTTCTTTTTATGCCATTTTATGTTATAATATTGACAATGAAAACGGTATATGTCGGGATGAGCGGGGGCGTGGATTCGTCGGTGACGGCCATGCTTTTGGTGGAACAAGGTTACAAAGTAGTTGGTGTCTACATGAAAAACTGGTCCAGGGATTTACCAGGCATGAAATGCCCTTGGGCAGAAGACCTCGCTGACGCTAAGCGAGTAGCGGTGAAACTCGGCATCCCGTTTGAAGTCTGGGATTTTGAAAAAGAATACCACGACAAAGTGGTGGAATACATGCTTGACGAATTCAAAAAGGGAAACACACCAAATCCCGATATCATGTGTAACCAAGAAATCAAATTCAAACTGTTTTACGAGAAGGCGATGGCCGCAGGAGCCGACTATATTGCCACCGGGCACTACGCACAGGTTAGAGACGGGAATCTCTTAAGAGCCGTAGACGAAAACAAGGATCAGACCTACTTCTTGTACCGGATTTCTAACGACGCTTTAAAACACACTCTCTTTCCAATCGGTGGGATGCTTAAACCAGAGGTTAAAAAACTCGCTGCAGAGCACGGCCTTCATAACGCTTATAAAAAAGAATCTATGGGCGTTTGTTTCGTGGGTGAAGTTGGGATGAAAGACTTTTTGAAAGAGTATATTGATATCGAGCCAGGCGAAATTCGCGAAATCGAAACTAACAAAGTATTAGGATATCACGAGGGAGCGGTGTTCTATACTATCGGGCAAAGACATGGTCTATATTTATCAGGCGTAGCCGGTGAAGTCAACGACGGCATGCCGTATTATGTTGTCAAAAAAGATATCTCGCAAAACATCGTTTATGTATCAAAGAACTTGAACCACGAAGCGATCTGGACGAATAAACTATGCTTAAAGGATGTTTTCCTTCGGCTCGGGGCATTTCGGAGCGCGGCAGCGCGAGATTTAGCGCCGGCCGCCCGTGGCGACGGGCCGGCCGGACGCGGCCCCGAGCGAAGGGAAGCATCCTTATTAGTACGTTTACGTCACCGCGCGCCGTTGGTACCAGCTACGTTCGATGGTGAGACTTTGCATTTTGAAAACGAAATCAAGCGTCCAGCCTCAGGGCAGTCAGCTGTTCTATACGATGGCGAAGTTTGCCTTGGTGGCGGAATCATCAAATAACAAAAAACGCC
Organism: uncultured Candidatus Saccharibacteria bacterium; assembly: GCA_964429055.1. Classification (GTDB taxonomy): domain Bacteria; phylum Patescibacteriota; class Saccharimonadia; order Saccharimonadales; family Saccharimonadaceae; genus Nanosyncoccus. The sequence continues at coordinate 913 of CAYSAK010000026.1, read as the reverse complement.
TTAGGTTCGGCGCTTTTTGTTAGATTAAATGGAATTATGCTGTCATCATGAGCAAATCTGCGAAGAGCAAAGTTGCAGCAAGGAAAGTCATACAGACTACGAAGAATACATTGGACTTTTGGCCCTTTTGATATTTCTCGTAGCGGATTTGGCTCTTCTTGCTAGCACAGCAACGCTTGGCTGTAGCTTTCTTTGCAGTTCTTGTCGCAGTTTTCTTTTTTGCTTGCGCCATGTTTATTTCCTTTTTTTATATTAATAATTAATCTATAAATCCATTATATCACACTTACGCTAAAATGGCAAGAGTATTTATTTTAAGATATGGTATAATAATTGACATGGACGCAAATGTAATTAGACAAAAATTTTTAGATTTTGAAGTATCGAAAGGTCACAAGCCAATCGCTCCTGCACCACTAGTGCTTGAGGGAGACCCGACGACCTTATTTACCGGTTCCGGAATGCAACCACTTCTGCCATATCTTCTAGGCAAAGAGCATCCGCTTGGCACTCGTTTAACCGACTCGCAACCATCACTCCGTCTGCAGGATATCGAAGACGTTGGTGATCCACGTCACACTACGGTCTTTGAGATGCTCGGCAACTGGTCGCTTGGTGACTATTTTAAAGAAGAACAAATTCGCAATTTCTTTGAGTTTTTGACTTCTGTCGTCGGGCTTGACCCGTCAAACATTTACGTGACTTGTTTTATAGGCAATAAAAAATACGGCATTCCGAAAGATACTGAAGCGGCCGAAATTTGGCAAAAAGTCTTTAAAGAGGCTGGTGTCGAAGCTAAAATCGCCGAAATCGGCTCGGCAAAAGAAGGCGACAAGCGCGGCATCAAACCAGGAGAACGCATCTTCTTCTACGATGACCACGAAAACTGGTGGTCTCGTGGCGGTGGTTGCGA
>CAYSAK010000025.1:0-9146 GCA_964429055.1 uncultured Candidatus Saccharibacteria bacterium | reverse complement strand
ACTTCTACGGCCTTCATCGGTATTGATTGTCAAGGCATCCACTATCAGTGCCCTTTATTACCTTTTTATGCATTGACTTAACTAGCAATCGAAGTTTGATTGCTGCCGTATAGCTAAAAGCTATACGTCTCTTCGCTCGCTTAAAAATAAAAACAAGTTTTTATTTTGTTCGCTCGCTCGAGCCGTCAATTAAAATCTTTTCATCGTTAATCCAAATTGTTAATTGAAGAGTCTTAAAGAAATATTTGAAGTCTTCAAAGCGACCTCAAAAGATTCCCTCGCTTTTCATTTCTTTTTGTAGAGGTCGCAAAGGCGACTTGCTTAAACTTTCCCTATTATATCAAACAAAATCAAACAAGTCAAGGGTTTTTTAAAAGAATTTTTGTAAATTTTTGAAGGTATGGAAAAAGCGCATTTGATTCAGTTCAGTATCTTATGCGCTTTTTAACCTAAGTCCATTTTATGCTTTTTTATTAAAAAAGTCAATAACCTTTTTGCTTTTATCAATCACTAGAAGCTTTTCCAGTGTAGAGTCCCCGCTGTTTAAATACCTATTGATTTTTGCCAATGCGTTTTCGTTATTCATCTTACATCTTGATAAGTCTATGATCACTTTTTTGGACTGATGTGACGCATTGCGAAGATTGTTGGCAATGGTTCTTTTGCCGTTACCAATAGGGCTCTTCAGCTCCCAGATTTGGTTTGTTTTTTCAACCAATAAATCTGGTGAAGCATTAGGGTTCCTTCTCAAGAATAGGATGTCAGATTTTAAATAATCAGCAATTATGCCCGCAGCAGCTAGTTCGTGCTTATAAGGAGATGGCGACAGTCCTTTCTCGAGTGATACTTTAAATTTTCTCATGATTAATCCTTTTTTTATTTATTATAAGCATTACCTGCGTATATTCTATCATGCGAGATAGAGATAGTCAACTATAATAAAATAAACATAAGCATTTTGTCAACAAAAATACCGCTTGCGGTGAAGCGATATTTTGGTACATATATATTATATGTTATTCTGCGGAGCGGCGTTCGGCTTTTCTGGCTTTGGCACGGGCGACGAAATATATAATAATCGCGGTTAGACCGAATATTATCAAGAACAACAACCAAGCTGGACATACTATTACTGTTTTTTCGGTAATCGATGTTTCGCCAAAAATTTTCACTGTTTGTTTGGCCTTAAAAATACCTACCACTGGAAGATCACAGCTCTCAATATGGTATTTTTCAGTTTCCGGCATAATTAAGCTTTTGCCAGCACTCTCTTCATTAGTACAAATCTCTTCATCTGAGAATAGTGGCCACACTTGTAAAATATATTCAGCGTTTGTATGAACGTTACCATTGTTTTTTACAATTGAGCTTGCTTCAAGTTTATTAGACAATGAAAAGGTTGGTATATTATTAGAGATAATTGCTCCCTCTTCACGAGTCTCGCCCGCTACTTCGGCATATATAATTGATGCAATTCTAACCTTGCTTTCAATCGCTATATTCCCATTAGAATTATCACCCATCTTAGTATCATCTTGCACTAAAATTGTTGCATATTGACCACCAGCAGCCGCGTCTTCTGGTACGGTAATAGTAAAAGGTATTTTATCAGATTGATTTGGTGATATAACTCCGTTTTCTTTCCCTAGCTTAATCCATTCCATCATTTGGTTATATGGTAATACCGTGTCGGTGTCCACGGTTCCATAATCATCAACACCACCCTCACTTTGCTTTTGGCTAAATGAGCCTATGGATACTGAGTACTCTAGGTCATTTTCTGCTCCATTCGGATTAGCAACAACAATGGATCCTTCATAAACTTCGCCCGGCATCAGAATAATTTCTTGATTTGGTGGAGATACCGTTAAACTTGAACTTGTTTTTGCTATGACGTCTGTGGTCATAATCGTCAACAACGACGCAACTAACATAACTGAACCAATTATTTTTTTAATTCTGCCCATCATTTTCCTCCTTTTGTTTGTTATTTACTTCACAATTTAAGCCTTTTCTAGAATATATTTCTCCAAGATACTCAACTGACCCATCTGCAACGTTTGAAATTTCATCTGGTTCTAAAAAGAATAACCCACTAACCGCGCCATCGATATCTGAAAAATCGGTATACAAAACTACCTTGTATTTTGTTCCTATTACTGAAAAGGTTGGAGCCAATAATTCCGGATTATAATCATATTGTGCCATATACTTATTATACTTAGCATGTAAAACTGCGTCTGAGTTGTCTGCTTCGGCTTCAGTTCTAAATATTCCAGTATAAGTATATGATATTTTATCTATTTTCTGTTGCCTATAAATGGCTTTTATTTCATGGTTATTGTTTATTGCATTATCCATCCTAAAAAATGAATTATCTAAATTATCACTTGAACAATATAGTGTCCCTATCAATTTAGAATCATCATCTTCGGCAGGTTTATAAATAGTTTTATTATTAAACAGCAAATACAATACTACTGCTATTATAGTTATAATTAGGCAACCTATTGAATATTTATAATATTTGGCGTTATTATTCGATTCTGACATTTTACCTCCACTGCGTACTATAATTATATATCAAAATAATAGTAAGGTGTCAATAAAAAATGCGACCCAGAATGGTCGCATTTCGCTAATAACTTTAACTACAATTAGGCAGCTGGATGAGCAAGCGTGTAAGTTACCTGACCAGTGTAAGTATCAGCTTGTTGAGTTGCGCTGATGAATACTTGGTAATAAGTATTGAGGACAGCCCCAGACACGGAACCAGAGCCAGTCGCAACGTTCGTTGCGCTAGATGGAACAGCGGCGAAAGTAGTGAAACCAGTCGCACCAGTACCAGTAACCTTCATGGCCCAGTTAGAAGCGGCACCGGAAGTTGCTATACCTGTAGCGATATCGGTACCAGAACCGGTTGCATTCATTGCGGTTTTATCAGTCGCATCAGCACCGGAACCAACTGCCGTAATATGCCAACCAGCTGGATCGTTACAGTTGATTGTCATTTCAGTTGAACCAAAATCACTCTTTAACTGACCGTTGGTCATTGTGTCACTATAAGTGTTAGCAGCTTGAGTTGAAGTAATCGTACAAGCCGAGTCAATCGTTACTTGCACGGTATCAGTTACCGTTGTGCCCGTAGCGGCGAACACACCAACTACTGGCATAGCAGCTAGGGCTACGGATGCTCCTGCAATTGCTAATTTTTTCATATTTTTTTCTCCTTCCACACTTTAGTGGAAAATTATATTGTTTTTATATGTTAAATGTATAGACCTTTAACATTTCTCATTTTACATAAGCATGATAATATTGTCAAGTATTTTTAAGCTTCTATTTAGAAAGGTTTTCCACAAGTGCCGGCTCGCTTGGACAACTCTGTAAAACTCGTAAAAAAGCTTCTTTTTCGGCCTTGGTTACCCATAATCCATATTTATATTTCACGGAGATTTGGCGGGCAACATATTGGCAACGGAACTTTTTGTTTTTTGGAAGCCAAGTAGCGGCATCACCGTCGCCTTTTTGCTCGTTGGCGGGGCCGTCAACAGCGAGGAGATTTAATGGATCGGTGGCGATTTTATACCTCACTTCTTTATCCTTGTACTGCGCGCCTTTTTGCCAAGCATCTGAGAGGGCTACTACGTGGTCAATTTGGATTTTAGAAATCTGTGATTTTTCCGTAAAGACTATGTGTTCGCCGGTGTATGGCTCGTCGTATTCTCCTGCCACTACGTCACAACCAATTAAGACTGCCGTTTCGCCAAGTTCCCTTTTGATAATCCGTTGTCTCAGACTGCATCCGTCCACCAGTGGCCAGCCATCATAGAACTCTTCTCTTTTATAGCCAGTTTTTGGCGCCCGGCCTTTAACCTCTAATTCTTCTAGTACATCTACCGCTAAGCGTGCATTCTCGTCTGGATCGGTCACCGCGGTGGCCGCATATTCTTCCTCGTAACTTTCTGGATTAATTACCAACCAGATGACGATGCCAACCAAGGCCGCCACGACCGCAATTAACCTCCGAAGTTTTGTTTTCATGCGGTGATTATATCACCAATTAATTTTTTGCTCTATATCGTCGATAGTTCTTCTGACTTCACCATAATACTCTTCGGTCAAAGGAGAATCTGGATCTACGCGACCACCCATGTCGTGCTCTCTCAAAGTGACTTTTAGAGATTCGATCAACATTTTCCTGGATTTTTCGCTCATCTGCGGGGTTTTTTCGATAGTGTTGTTATTCGGGTAGTTTTCCATTTTGCTCCTTTATTTATACCTATTTGGGTCAACCATTAGTATCGGAATGCCAAAATACGCTGCATGTTTCTTCGGTAAATCGCCGATTTTCGAAGGATCATCTGTAAAGACGACGATTTGATTTGGCTGCAAGCGTCCGCCATTTTTATTCTGGTCACCAGAATATCTATCTAGTACCACTTCGTTGTGCTTATAGGTTTTATCCGCGCCCATGGTGGCGAATTTATTCTTCTTAATTAATTCTCTTGGGTCTAGATAGAAGTGGTCTTGTCTATCTGTGGTGATTTCTTCGACGATTTCATAACCACGCCGTTTTGAACGTACATCCGTATAGGCGTCTTCTTCACACATCGCCTTAATGGAGCCTTTGCCTAAATTGGTGAAGGAATAAAACACTTCATCTTTGTCGCCGTAATGCTTTTCTTCAATATTGGCTAGCCGAATTGAGCCGTTGGCAATTGCCGAGGTGGAAATATATCCTACATTTCTTTTGCCTTTTTCGCTTTCGTCGTTCCATTGCGCTGGATTCTCCCGGTTTTTTCTGGAAAATGCCCCTAGGCGATGAATCAGAAGCAAGAACTCGTTTCCTTCCATCTTCATGACTGGCACTTTGCTGCCTTCATAGTCTAACTCAGCGACTTCCCTTGCCCCAATTTGCAATTTTTCTTGCATAAACTTACTGTATGATTCGCTCGCCTTTTCAGATACTTGTGCTTTAGCCTTTTCTATCGTGTCTACTAATTTGCCTTTCTCGCCCAAGGAGACATGATTATCCTCGTAAGCTTTAAGTTTGCTAGCAAGTTCCGAATCTTTGCACCCGAATAAGGCTACAGCGTCTAATACTAGTAATCTTTGCTCCTCGGACATGTCTTTTATTGCATATAAATCTTTGATTTTGAATTTATCTTTGCCGAATTCAAATTTTCCTTCGTCCAAACTTTTATGACGTTTTAAATCCATGACACCTAGTGCTACTAGAGACTGGGCCATTTCTTCCATACCCATGCCGAAGGCATATTGGCCAATAAAATCTCTGGCCCCGTCATAATCCTCTTCTTTGAGTCGGTTTTTTGCTGATGCTGCCAAAATAGTATCTATGTTTTTGACTTCTTCTAGTGAGTTGATTTCTCCTCTAGATGTAGCCATCAGACCAGAGCCTACAAATAGTTTTAGTGCCATTGCAGTTTCTTCATCTACAGGTTGGCCCTTGACCTGCTCGTATACAGCAGAATGCTTTCTCCTTATACTGTCCCATGCGGCTTCGCTAAGCCCGATTTGTTCTCTTTGTGTTGTGGTGGCATCCAACTCTGCTACAACGGCCCTAGCTCTATCTGGCGTATAGTCTCGATAAAAATTATCGTCAATTTCTGCCAACCTGCGAGATTCCGGCGGAAAAGCTACTTGGTATCTTGCTCGCCATTTACTCTGCTTTACGCCATTTTTTTCTTCTGAGTTTTCAATCATTTCGTTGAATAAGCCGACGTCGCTTATTGGCATATCGCGATTGGTTAAATCTTCTAGTTGGTCGAAGATTTGCTCTGGCTTTAAGAAAGCCACAGCTCTATCTAGCTTGCCTACGTCGGTTTTGGCTGAGGCTTCAAACAATCTTTGGCTCACTTCTTTAGTTAAGAAGTCGGATATTGGTCTGCCGTTTTTAAAACGTTTTTGATTTCTTTCGTGTTTTGCTATGAACGATATGTCACTGCTACTAATCCTTTTGTCGGGATTTTTTTCGGTTTCTAAGTTGACAATCATGCCACAGGCAACTTTATTCAATAGGGTGTCGCTTTCATGGAAGGCATTTAATAGCCTTTTAGCTTCTTTCTTTGAGAATTCGCTTTCTTGCACTTCGATTGGCAATGCTTCGAATAATCTTGCATAGGCTGGGCTATACATACTGTCAGGATCCTCGTGACAGATGTCTAGAAAGGCTTTGGCAACTGTAGGAGAAAAGTTATTTTTGATCTGTTCTTCGTTTTTATTATCTTCATTAATTAATTGCCAAGCTATTTTTTTGTCTTTTGCTCGGCCGATGAAATCAAATTTAGGACGCTCTTTGAGACTATCGACAAGAACTTTTTCTTCGCCCAATAAGCTTTTTGGCAATTCTACTGAGCCAAATTTGACTTTTTCTTCAGGAGCTTCTTCTATTTCGCCGCCGACCATTTCCACCATTTCGGCTTTAAGTTGAGCGAGTTTTAGGGCTTTGGCTTCTTCATCTAATGGTTCTTCTGGTACTTGAGCTTGCTCGGTTTCGACGGTTCCTAATTCTTTTTGGTGTTCTTCCCAGGATGGGAAAAACTGCTCTGGGTTAGAGTCTACTGTGTTTGGGTTAGATAAATTTTCGCCTATTTTTTCCATATCACTGCACCTAGTGCAATGGCAATTACCACCATAGCTCCACTCATTTATAGCTAATGCTTATATTATACATGATTTTTTGGTGCTTAGCTTAATTTTTGGTTTTTTCTTAAGCAGGCGTAAATTGCTAATTCAACGCTGATGACGATGAGGACGAACGAGATCATCATTCTCACGTCACTCATGAATAGCAGTGGCACGGTGACGATTACTCTCGCTAATGCCTCAATTATTTGGTAGATTAAATTGTGGTGCGCCGAATCTACATTGTTTCTGTTTTCAAAATAAATCTTACTAACTGATTGCTCCTGCATTTTTTTGATAAAGCCTTCGATAAAACACAGTATTAATATGAGATAGTCTAGGAAGAATAGTTTGGCGAAACAGATTAAGACGAAGAGGATTGAGCTTAAGACGAAATAGTTTCTTTTTTTGATGATTCTGCCGTAGAACAGAATGAAAAGAATTATTGCTAGACTGCTAATTGCGTTGACGGCCCCTGCCATCATGTAGGTGTCTTTAACGTAAATGGTGATGAAGATCGGGAAAAGAAAGGTTAATATATTGTTGATTTCATACAATGAAAAGGCCAGAATGTTTCTTTTGTCGTTTTTTTTTGAGGTTTTTGATTAGCTCGATCTTGGTTTTCTTGGTTTTGTTTTGGATTCTTAGTAGCGGGATTATACTGATTAATAATAAGACGGAAGAGATGATGGTAAGAATTGACGCGTTTAAGCCGTCGAGGAGTGAGCCGCCGAGAAACCCTGCCAGGATTGAGGCGATTTCCGAGATAACCATCATGATACTGAATGGTTTTGTGGAATTTTTCTGTGGGATTACTTCGGCCACGTAATATCTTCTTGCTACCCAATATCCTCTCTTATATAGCGAGTATAGAAGTGCTGTTGAGATGATGAAGAAGGTACTCTCAGTGACGGCGTTTAGGGCTAGTTGCAGGGCGACAAACGCTACAATTCCGACGCACATTATAATTGAATAATTGAATCTCTCGCCGATTCTGACGAAAAAATACGAAACCGGTATAGAGAAGAGAGTGCCTAGTAGGTAGAATTGCAAGATGGAAATCAGCGGGAAGCCATTTTTAAAGAGAATTAGCGAGATGAAAACTTCAACCAAATTCCTGGCGAAGGTTGAGATAAATAGAAAGATGTTGTATTTGGCGCGGTTGGTCATAGGGTGGTGATTTTCATTGTTGTGATTATGGGGATTACCATATGTATTATTATATATCAAAAAGGTGTTACAATAAGAATAAGTATAAAAGGAATTATATATGAAGAAAAGAATAATCTCGTTGCTATTATTTATAGTGTTTGTTATATTATCAATTTTTCTTGTTTATAAACCAACAATTGCGGCATGTTATGGCACACTAATGATTGATGGAGTAAACTATGGGTGCACAGATTCGACTCCTTGGAATAATTCTACTCCACCAAAAGGCGTCATCGTTAGCATTAGTGATAAAAAAATCGTTCTAGAAAACTATAGTGGAGGACCGGTTATAATCACTTCAAACGACTATGATTTTGATGGCAATTATGAAATAGAGCTAATCGGGAATAACACGATATATGCTAAGCCAACTGAATACTACACTAACCAGAACGTGGCTTTTTACAATATCAAACCGACTTTCTCTGGCTCTGGAACCCTAACTATAATTAATGCGGAGGTCCCGTTTGATTTTCGTGGTTCAGATGCTAATAATTCTTATTCTGTGATTTTTAAAAATGATTCGGCTGATGCTTCTGAAGTAATTCAAACTGGTGATTCGGCTGATGCTGGTCGTCCTTTTGTTTCTATTCAGTCTGGTGGTGATTTAGCTTCTGCTCCGGGTTCTCCTCTAGATAAACCCGCCGATGATGCAAATCCATTTATCTCATTCCTTAGTTCTAATGTTGGTATTGCATTGTTGATTACTATACCAAGTGTCTTGGTGCTTATTATAATTATTCTATCGATTGAGCTACACAAAAAGAATCGCGCTGAACAACATTATTCTGAACAACAAAAAACAGGTATTGATTCGCTTACGCCAAATCGACAAATCTAGCTGACGAAAAAAGAAGGCGACATCCCGCATATATCCAATGCAGGACTCGCCCTCGATGACTCTATTTTACCTCAATTACTTTTCAAAATCAAGTATTTTGCGAGATTTAGTAATAATCTTCAATCTTTGTAAACTTCTTGAATTGTTAAACTCTTTTTTTAACTCCTGTAAGCATCTTTCCTGCGATCGTTTTGTTCGTCTCAAATCGATAATAACATTTCTAGATTGTTTAACTGCCCTTTGAATTGTATTCTGCATCAAATACTTTCCTTCACCTTTTGGACTTTTTATTTCCCATTTTAGACAGTTTATTATGACATCCGGCACATGAACACCTTCCTTTTCGCTCTTAGGGATTAGCTCCACATCAATCCCCATCTCAGTAAACAGCACAATCGTTTTATACTCGTGTTTCTCTAAGATAACACCATTAGGGATAATTTTA
>CAYSAK010000024.1:0-10170 GCA_964429055.1 uncultured Candidatus Saccharibacteria bacterium | reverse complement strand
GCATCTACCACTAGGCTATAAATCTACTGGAGAACTAGACAACCAAGAAGCCAGCGGTACTTGGCGTGTAGGTGGCTTCTCCTACCTAGACCGAAAAATGGGTGGTACAGGAACATCTTATAGCACTAACTCAGTTACCGGTGCCTCAATGTCATCACTCTGGCGCTCCTTCCCAAATAATTTTGTTTACTCCGGGTACTGGAGTGGTGCCCGGGCGTACGATCGTAACAGCATCGGCTTCTATTGGTCGTCTTCTGCGTGCAATGGCAGCGCCGCCTACCGCCTGTACCTCTTCAGTAGCTGGGTCTACCCCGGGACGGATGATCGCGACAAGTACGGCGTCTACACGGTCCGCTGCGTAGCCGGTTCTTAGCCGTTACAGTGTCGGTTATCTCTCAAGTTCGCCATAGCCTGAGCGCCAGTGAGGGAGTTTTCCCTCCCCCCGAGCCTCCAGAAATAGCCCATTCCCATTTTCCCCCATCTGTGCTATAATACATACCATAATATTAGCTCAGCAAACGAGCCAACCCCCTACCCGTTGATAGGGAAGAGCAGCGTTTGCTTTAACCAAAGGAGTAGTATGAAAGATTACGAACTTTCTATTCTCTATCATCCAGATCTCGAAACGAATCTGGATCCAGCACTCGCCAAAGTTAAGAAACTGATCGAGTCGGCTGGTGGCAAAATTAAAAAAGAGGACAACGATGGCAAGAAGCGCCTAGCTTATTCCATCAATGGCCAAGATTTTGCCGTTTATTACTTTTACGACCTTGAGCTTCCTGCAGAAGCTCCAGCGAAGATTAGTAGCACTTTAAATATCACTGATGAGGTGTTGCGCTATCTTCTCGTTCGTACTGACGAACGTAAAGCCAAGATGGCTACTCAAAACGAAGAAGAAAAGGAGGCTTAATGCGCGGATTTTCTAAAGCCATTATCACTGGTAATATTACCCGTGATCCAGAGCTTCGTACCACGCCAAGTGGTTCTTCGGTTTGTAGCTTCTCAGTTGCCGTTAATCGTGTCTACAAAGACGCTAGTGGCGAACAAAAAGAAGACGTTTCGTTTATCGATTGTTCCGCTTGGGGCAAACTCGGTGAGATGATTTCTCAATATGCCAAAAAGGGAAGTGGAGTGTTAGTTTCTGGCCGCCTCAGCCAACGCAGTTTTGAAGGCAAGGACGGTTCCAAGCGTTCTCGCACTGAAATCGTCGTTGAAGATTTCAACTTTACTGGTTCCGCTCCATCTCGCGATGGTGGCTCTTCGAACTACAACGCAGGTGCTGGTGATGACAATGCGTCGGATATTCCAGACGACATCCCAGAGGAAATCGATCTAAGTGAGGTTCCATTTTAATAATTTTAAGCGAAGGAGATGACTATTATGAAAAAATACAAGAATGACCCGAATCTATACTTCGATTACCGCGATACCAAAACTTTGCAACGGTTTATCGATAGCTATGGTCACATTGAACCAATTTCAAAGACTGGTTTGTCCGCTAAGCAACAGCGTCAACTTGCTGTGGCAGTGAAGCGTGCACGCCATCTAGCACTTTTGCCATTTGTTTCTAACAACTAGGAGTAATTATGTACGGACCAACAGATCTAAAGAAAAATACCCTTATCACTTTAGACGGCCAGCCGTATAAGGTGGTAGAATACTCACAAAAGGTGATGGGCCGGGGTGGCTCAATCGTCAACGTGAAAGTAAAGAATCTTATTACTGGTGCTTTACTCCCGAAGACTTTTAAGGGTCAGGAAAAAATTGAGCCAGCAGAAGTAACCACGAAGAAAGTACAATATCTTTATCGTGATGACGAGAAGTTTTACTTCATGGACCCGGAATCGTTTGAACAATATGAGCTCGGCGCTGACATGGTCGGTGACCAAAAAGATTTTATGAAAGATGGTGATGAAATGGAAATCCAATTCTATAATGGAACTCCAATCAACCTCCAACTTCCAAAGAATTTGTGGCTCACGGTGACTTATACCGAAACTGCCGTAAAAGGTGATACTACTAGCTCAGTGATGAAAGATGCAACTCTTGAAACTGGCGTGGTGGTGAAGGTCCCGGCGTTTATTAAGCAAGGTGATATTGTGTCAATTGACACGGACACGTATGAATATCGCGGGCGTAAATAGAGGATATCTCAAAATTGAAGGTGCAGTGCGCGCCTTCAATTTTGATTTTAAGAATAAAACTGTGCTCGACATTGGCTCTTCTACGGGTGGATTTACTGAATGTGTCTTGAAGCACGGAGCTAAAAAAGTAATCGCGGTGGAGAAGGGTTCTCATCAAATGAAAGCCCCTCTTCGTTTCGATCCGAGAATTGAACTACATGAGAAAACGGACATTTTTGATTTTGAACTGGAGAAGGGAATTGATGTCATCGTGGCGGATGTTTCTTTCTTGAGCCTAACTAAGATTTTGAAATATGCGAAGAATCATTTAGCTAATTCTCAGACAGAGTTTCTGGTGATGTTAAAACCACAATTTGAGGCGCGACCGGAACAGTTAAAGAACGGCGTAGTGAAGAATGAAACCATTCGGCGTGACATTATTAAACAGTTTGAATATTGGTTAAAGCAGAATGGTTTTCTTGTAGTCAAAAAACACGACAATGAGCTTCATGGCAAAACTGGAAATATCGAAAGATTTTATTATTTAAAACTTGCAAAATAAAAAGATTACGCTTATAATATAAAGCATGAACTTATTACATGGCGTGGGCGATTTCTTCTCCCTTGATATAGGGACTAGTTCGATGCGCATTATTCAGTTGTCAGGCAATAGCCAACACGGTTGGACTCTCCAGAAATTTGCTTATGTGCCGATTGACCCGAAACTCGTAAACGATAATTCTGATTTGGGACATAAGCGTTTGGGAGAGGCGATTTTGGGTGCTGTGGAACAGGCCGGGATTAGAACCAAAAATCTCGCCGTAGGTTTGCCAGCGAACAAAACTTTTACTAGTATTGTAGAAACTGATACTTTGCCAGAAAAAGAACTAACGAAGGCTTTTCGTTTTGAAATGGATAAATATGTGCCGATGCCGATGACCGATGCTAAGGCAGACTATGTGATTCTTGGGCCGAGCCCTAACGATCCGGCGAAGACTGAAGTTTTGGTGTCATCAGTAGCCAAAGAATACGCTGAGAGCGTAATGGAAATTATTGAAAAAACTGGTCTGAATATTATTGCGATGGAACCAGAGCCACTAGCGATGGCGAGGTCGCTCGCTGTCACCGGCGCGATGGACGCGACCATGGTGGTTGATTTTGGTCAGAAATCGACCGATCTTGTGATTATTTATAAAGGTCAGCCTCGTCTAGTCAGAACTATCCCAGGTGGGTTTAGTAATTTCGTGAAGACGCTTGCAAGCGGTCTAGACGTGCGCGAAGATCAAGCGAGCCAGTTTATTTTGAAGTTTGGTCTTGATGAGAGTAAAATTGAAGGACAAGTGTTTAAAATTCTTGGTCACTCACTAGAGGCTTACGCGTCTGAACTAACCAAATCCATCCGTTTCTTCCAGACAAAATATTTGAACAGCAAGGTTGGTGGTATTGTGCTTTCTGGCTTTGCGAGCCGAATTCCGCTTTTCCCAGAATATATTGAAGCACGTACTAACGTTCCAACAATGAGTGGTAACCCATGGCAATTAGTCCGTACGTCGGCAGAACAACAGCAAGCTTTGGCGCCTGTAGCCAGTGAGTTTGCAGTGGTGATTGGGTTATCAGAAAGGAGCAATGACTAATGGCTCGTGAGATTAACCTAGTTCCGGATATTAAAGGAGAGATGATCAAGGCTCTCAAGCTTCGTAATTTCATTTTCTTCATCTGTATCGTAGTGGCGGCAGCTAGCGTAGGTGCTACTCTGCTCTTTGCTGTGATTGCTGGTGGACAACAAGCGGTGGTGGATGGTAAGAAGAATACGTTGTCGATGCTTTCGCAAAAGATTAATAATTATTCTGATTTGAGTGACTTCCTTACGGTGAGGGATCAGTTGAGTAATCTTTCGACTATCTCTTCGAATAAGAAAGTGCTTTCACGTACTTTTAACATTCTTTCGGCTTTACTACCAAAGGGTGCGGATACGATTACACTTTCGGAACTCAATATTGATTTAGCGAAGGGCGATCCAACGATTTCGTTTGATGCACAGGCTAATGCGGGTGAACCACCATATATTGATTACAACGTGCTTGATGCATTTAAGAAAAGTATGGCTTACATGCGCTATGATTATGGCAATTATGTTGACCGTAGTGGTAACACAATTCCAGCTTATTGTATTATTGAAAATGGTGTGGATGGCGCAACTTTCTCCGATGCGGAGAGAGGTTACTATGCTTACTGGTTAATCAATGGGGAAGGGTGTAATCCTTCAACCAATTCTAGTGGTGAGCCAATTACTGCTGGCTACACGATTGAAGAATACAATGGCAACCAAGTAGTAAGAATTTGGCGAACTCCACAGACTGATGAATGGTATCAGAAGAAATATATGGAGCTAGATGGCCGAATTTCAGAAATTGAACATTTTGAAAGCCAATGTACTACTTATACTGGTAAGATTAATAGCGTAACTAACGTTCCAAAATGGACGAAGACAAATGATAAATGTCTTTTAGTTACCAATATTGACGTGCCGGAATCTTCGAATGGTCGTGATGCGGAAAATAGTTTGGTGCTACGCTTCTCGGCAATTATTACTTTGAGCTCAGATGTTTATAATTTCAATAATCACCATGTTTTGGCGCTCGGGCCATCTGGACGTTACAACGTGACCGATTCTTATATTCAGATCCAAAGTATGTTTGCAGAACGTGCTAAAGACTGTGCTGAAGGTGATGCGCAATGTTCCAAGAATAATATAAACAAGGCAGGAGGCAACTAGGATGGCGAAGGAAGTTGCAATTGGCAAGAGAGCAAAAATTACTGAAGCTCAACAATACGTAATGCTAGCAGCGCTAGGTGCATCGGTTGTCCTAGGTGCGTGTTTGGCTCTGGTGGTGCACTTTATGAGATTGATTTCGTTTAATTCTAATGTGATTGCGGAAGAAGAGAAAGCAATTGTGGATTATTCCAATGCTATTAAGAATATTGGTATTTGCGCGAAGCCGAGCGGGACGATTTATTCTGATGATGAGCTAAAAAAATGTAATCCGAATACTATTTCGGTGAGTTCGATTCCAGGAACGCTTAGGGCAAATATTCTAAACAATATTGCGGCAAACAAGGCTCTAAACTCTGTACAAAAAGAGGATAGTAATAACACTTGTTATAATCCAACTACTGGGAAAAATTATACTTATGATGAGATGACAGCGCTTTATGATTCAGCTACCTCTAGTGCCGAAAGAGCGGCGGCTAGCGCGTTGATTCAAAGCTGTTCGGCTCTTCGGGTGATTCCAGATGCACTTCCAGCTTTTCGTAACGAGGAAGCACTTCTTGCTAGCTTGAACAAAATATTTAATATTTCTTATTTGGAACCAGAATCGCTGAGTCCAACCAATTCAAGTTCGAGTAGTGTGAGCGATGCACCAGGAAAAGTTGGGAATATTTCAGTAAGGTTGTCAGTAGAAGCAGATAGCTCCAAGACGATTAAATTCCTTGATAACATTGAACACTCCATTCGTGAGTTTCACATTGAAAGAGCGACAATTGAATGGGGACAGGGAAATACTTTAAAGTTGCAAGCTCAGGCTACGGCGTATTATATTTCGCCGTCTGAACTAAAGGAGATTAAGAAGACGATTGAAGGAGATAAGGAGAAGGAGGAAAAGAAGAAATGAAAACTGATTTAACTACTTCGATTATTACAGCTTTAATTGGTACGGTAGCGGCTTATTTTGCTTGTACTCTTTTTATCCCGTCAATTGATAAGGTAGAGTTTCAAATTCTAGACCCGGCTTCTGGCATTAATTACAACTTGACTGAACCAAATGCCGAAATTTTTAACTATCGGGCAGTTAATCCGACCGTGGAAGTGATTATTAATGGTGATTGTACTGATGGTGATTGTGATAATAACTCTACTGACGATAATGAGATCACACCGAATGTTGAAAATGAAGAAGAGTCTGAAGAAGAAACTGAAGAGGAAGAGGAGCCAGTAGAAGAACCGGAAACCGAAGGGGATAATACTAATGGCACAACTGACTAAAGAAGCTGAAAATAAAATCGCCGCTCTTTTAATTGCCGAAGGTCTAGCCGACGGCAATCTTGTCAGTAGTGTAATCAATGAAATTGCAAATACCGATCAGCCGATACTAGCGGAGCTAATTCGCCGTAAGATTATTAATAATGGAATGGTGGCGCGAGCTACAGCAGCGTTGATTGGTGTGCCATATGTTGAGCTAAAAAATATTGCAATTGACCAAGATATTTTGATGATGATTCCGCAAAATGATCAGGTGATGGCTCTAGCGATTCCACTTGGTGAAAAAGACGGAGTATTGAACGTCGCGATGGCTGACGTGACCAACGTACAGTTGACTGACTATCTTTCCAATTTGACTGGTCGCCCGATTCGGGTATGGATGTCCTCGGAGCAGGGCATTCGCGAAATGATCGAAAAGAACCATGGCGATTTTTCTGGTGTGACGGAAGCCGTGCGCGAGACCAATAAAGCTGAACAAAATACTGAACAGAAGGATGTCAAAACAATTGTTCAGGACTCGCCGATTTCCAAGGCACTCACGACAATTTTGAGCTATGCGGCCAAGACTAAAGCTTCGGATATTCATATTGAACCGCTCGAAAACTCTCTGATAATTCGTTGCCGGGTGGATGGTGTGTTGCGTCGAATTATGGATCTTCCTAAAAATGTGGCACCGGCACTAGTTTCCCGTATAAAAATTTTGTCCAATTTGAAAATTGACGAACACCGTATTCCGCAAGACGGCCAGTTTACGGTGCTGGTAGATGATAAGGAAATCGATCTGCGTATTGCAATTTCGCCAGTGACGTGGGGTGAGCAGGTGGTGATTCGTTTGCTTGATAAAACTGGTACTACCATGGATATTGAGAAAATGGGGATGAGCGGTAGAGCTTTGCGCACGGTACTTGAGGGAATTAAGAAACCAAATGGCATGATTCTAACATCTGGTCCGACGGGTTCTGGTAAGTCGACGACGCTTTATGCATTGATTCAGAAGATTAAATCCGAAGCGATTAACATTGTGACCTTGGAAGATCCGGTCGAGTATAAGATGGACGGGATTAATCAAATTCAGGTGAATGTTGATGCGGGCCTCACATTTGCTTCTGGTCTTCGTAGTATTCTTCGTCAAGACCCTGATGTAGTGATGGTGGGTGAGATTCGTGACTCCGAAACTGCTTCGCTGGCGGTGCAGGCGGCACTGACGGGCCACTTGGTGTTCTCGACACTACACACCAACTCGGCCGCAGGTATCTTGCCACGTCTTCTAGATATGGGTATCGAGCCGTTCCTTCTCGCTTCAACACTTAACGTGGTGATTGGTCAGCGGTTGGTGCGCCGGATTACGGAAAAACGGGAAACTTTCAAATCTACTGATATTGAAACGACGAGCATTAATGAGATTCTAGGTAATCTTCTGCCGAAAACCGATGCCGAGGTGGCTAAAGTGAGTGAAGATTTAGGTTATCCTGGTTTGCCGGTGAAGAACGATAATTATTATATGCTGTCAAAGGGTATGGCAACAAAAGAAACGCCTGGTGGTTACAAAGGTCGTGCCGGGCTTTACGAGACCATTGAAGTTGATGAAGAAGTGCAGAAGTTGATTATTTCACACGCGACTTCGGCAGAAATCATGCGTCTGGCGAAAGCGAAGGGAACGGTGACGATGCGACAGGATGGTGTTTTAAAAGTACTTTCTGGTATTACAACAATGGAAGAAGTTAATCGTGTTGCTAGTGATTTAACATAAAAGTTATGGTATAATAATAGTATGGATAGTAGTGGGACTAGACAACCAAAAATAGAAACTTTGCTAGAAGATTGTATTCGTCGTAAGGCTTCGGATTTACATGTTCAATACGGGCTCCCGCCGATTCTTCGTGTGGATGGGGCTTTAACACCGGTGAATAATATGCCGGTTTTGAACGAAGAAATGCTGAAAGATATTATTTTTGCGACGCTGGATGAAGAACAGCAGAAGATTTATTTGAAGGATAAAGAGTTTGATTATTCGTTTGCGTTTGGTGATATTGCACGCTTTAGGGTGAATGCTTTCCATGAACGTGGTAAAATGGCGGCGGCTTTTCGGTTGATTCCAAACCAAATTCGGTCGATTAATGACCTCGGTATGCCGGCGATCGTGGAGACCTTTGCGAACTATCCGCGTGGGTTAGTTTTGGTGACTGGTCCAACGGGTTCTGGTAAGTCGACTACGCTGGCGGCTTTGATTGATAAGATTAATCGTGAGAAAAGTAAGCATATTATTACGATTGAAGACCCGATTGAGTTTACACATAAGTCGGAGCGTTCGATTATCGTGCAACGCGAAGTACATTATGACACCTTTAGCTTCTCGGCGGCACTACGTTCTGCTTTGCGTGAGGACCCGGATGTGGTGCTGATTGGTGAGATGCGTGATCTTGAGACGATTCAGGCGGCGATTACTATTGCTGAAACTGGTCACTTGGTCTTTGCGACACTCCACACCAACTCGGCAGCACAGTCGATTGACCGTATGATTGACGTTTTCCCAGCTCATCAACAACCACAAATTCGCTCGCAGCTCGCAAATATGTTAATGGCGATTTGTTCACAACGTTTGGTACCAGCACTGGGTGGTGGCCGCGTGGTGGCAGCTGAAATATTGGTGGCTAA
This sequence comes from uncultured Candidatus Saccharibacteria bacterium, assembly GCA_964429055.1. Taxonomy (GTDB): domain Bacteria; phylum Patescibacteriota; class Saccharimonadia; order Saccharimonadales; family Saccharimonadaceae; genus Nanosyncoccus. The sequence goes on along the minus strand of CAYSAK010000024.1, from coordinate 1,350 downwards.
CCCAGCCGTGAGGTCACTAATTCGTGATGGTAAGACATTCCAACTTGATACCGCTATTCAGACTGGTGCAGCGGAAGGGATGCAGACGATGGATCGTACGCTGGCGAAGCTAGTCCAAACTGGTGTGATTTCTTATGATTCCGCGCGTGAGTATGCAGTCGATATTAACGAACTTAATAGATTGGTGAGGGGCTAATGAAGCGGTTTAACTATAAGGCGAAGGACAAGAAGACCGGCAAAATCATCAAAGCCGCGATTCAGGCTGAGAATGAGCAAACCGCAGGCCGTTTGTTGCTTGAACAAGGTTATACGCCTTTAAGTATTACAGAAGAGGGAACGGGATTATTTGGTGGTAAAGGTCGCGTGACGACCAAAGACCGGATTATGTTCACGAGGCAATTGTCTACTTTGATTGGGGCAGGTTTGCCACTGGCTACTAGCCTTCGGACGGTGATTGAACAGACCGAAAGCAAGAGTATGAAACAAATCGCTGAAGAGATTTTGACTAATGTGGAATCTGGTAAAACTTTGTTTGAGTCATTTTCGGCACACCCAGCGGTGTTTAACGGCGTTTATACGGCTTTGATTCAAGCTGGTGAAACTTCTGGTACGCTCGATATGGCTTTGAAACGCCTTGCGGATCAGGAAGAAAAAGACGCGGCGATGCTATCGAAGATTAAGGGCGCATTGGTTTATCCAGGTATTATTCTCGTGGTGATTATTGCAGTGCTCGCTTTCATGATGATTATGGTGGTGCCGCAAGTAAAGAACCTCTATGAAGATATGGGCGAGGAACTACCTGGTCTGACACAGACGTTGGTGGACATATCAGACTTCTTTGCGAATTTCTGGTGGCTGGTGCTCATTGTAGTAGGCTCGATTGTAGGTAGCATCTACTTCTTTATTAAGAGCACTCCGGCTGGTCGGAAGGCGATGGATAGCGTAAAGATTCATGTGCCACTGTTTGGGGCGCTATTTCGTAAGCTTTATGTTTCACGTTTCGCGCGTACGGCAGAAATGTTGCTGGCTACTGGCGTGCCGATGCTAGATTCCGTTAAGATTGCCATCAACGCGACGGGTAACGTGGTGATTGAAGAAGAATATTCTAAAGCACTTGAAATCATTAAAGGTGGTAAAGCACTTTCTGAATCTTTGAAGGATAGGGAATATATGTTGCCGTTAGTGCCGCAGATGGCGTCTATTGGTGAGGAATCTGGTAAGATTGACGAAATGCTTGGAAAGGCCGCTAGCGTGTATGAGAATGAGCTAGATGAACAGATTAATAGTATTTCAACGATGATTGATCCAATCTTGATGGTGATTATGGATGGTCTCATTGGTGTGGTATTC
>CAYSAK010000023.1:0-11117 GCA_964429055.1 uncultured Candidatus Saccharibacteria bacterium | reverse complement strand
ACAATATAAGTGGAGGAAATATGGCTCGTACAAACAGTGACGATTTGCTGATGGAGGATGATCTCGCCGCTGCATTTTTGGGAGGCGATGACGATCTCGCGGCACCAAAAGAAGCAACGGATGAACTACCTCAAGAGGTTAGCGAATCACCAGAAGATGAGTGGGAAGGTGCCGACGATTTCCCAGGACAACTCGCTGTAGATGTCTACGAAACCGCCGACAAATTAGTAGTTAAGGCTCGAACTGCCGGTATTTCGAAATCTGATCTTGACGTCAGTATTTCCGATAATATCTTGACTATTTCGGGTGTACTTTCCGGCGGCGAAGACGAGCAGACTACTAGATGGCATATTCAGGAATGCTATTGGGGAGAATTTTCTCGTACCATTGCTTTACCAGTGCCAGTGCGCGAAGATGAGGATAGCGTCAAAGCAGAACTAAAAGACGGCGTTCTCACCATCACCTTTGAAAAGGAAAAGACCGAAGCGCGCAAGAAAATTGCAGTACAGTAACAAGAGTCACCCCGCGAGGGGTGATTTTTTGTGACAAAATTTTGTGGCAAAAAAATATCTCCCGCGAACGGGAGATAAATTAATATTTTATTATTGTTTGAGAATATTGCCGATAACAAAGTTGACGATAGCAAATGCAAGAGCAACAATGATTAAACCAATAACGCCATATAAAATGGTATCTTTGGCTTTTTTAACCTTACCAGCATCGCCAGCTGAAGTCATGTAGCTAACACCACCGATAATGATAACTACAACGGCGACGAGACCAAGCACACCAATAATAGCATTTAAAATATTGCTAACGCTTACGTCAAGTGCTTCATTACTATCCTTATCGACAACAGGGATAATATTTGCAGCTAAAGTTGTAAGTAATCTATTCATTTTATTCCTTTACTTATAAGTTAATTCTATTGTATAATTCTTTTTCTAAAAATGCAAGCTTATTTTTCATATTGTTCGACTTCACCAGGCTTCACAGGCTTGTCTGGTGCAGGCTCTTCGGAGCTTGGGCCTGAGGTATTGTCGCCAGCATGATTTATGATGTTAATCGTAAAGTTGGTAATAGCAAAAGCGAGAGCACACACAATCAGACCAATACATGCATAAAGAATAGTATCTTTAGCTTTTTTGGTCTTTCCCGGATCACCAGCCGAAGTCATATAATTAACCCCGCCAACGATGATAAAAGCAACAGCCACGAGGCCAAGCATACCAATCACGCCATTCAAAATGCCAGTCACGACACTAGGAAACTTATCACTGTTGGTATTAGTACAGCCCGCAGCCGCTTTCACTTCATCCGAAACATTATTATTGTCGCAGATACTATTAGTAGAAGAGCCCGCAAAAACTGCTGGCGTTGCAAAAAATGCTAACCCAAGCAAGGCAATTATAATGGCTGTGAAGTATTTAGTTAGTTTTTTCATGTAGCTCCTTTGCTATAGTTGTTTGATTAATAAATGAAGATTTATTAGCGTCGCGAATAATGTTGGACACTGTTGCGGTGATTATTTCAGCAAATGCAACTACGGCTAAACCAATCAACGCATACATAATGGTGTTTTTAGCCTTTTGAAGCTTGCCCGGATCGCCAGCCGAAGTCATATAGGAGAACCCCCCAATCACTAGGAAGATAGCCGCGACCACGCCAGACACGCCCACTACCCACTGGATAGCATTGGTTACTGCCGTGTTGGCGTCCACACACTGGGTGGTTACACAGTTAACAGCGAGCGAGCCATTTGCCCCGAGAATTGCAATCCGGATGGCATTTACAATCACGCTAGCCAGCATCACTACCGCTAACCCAATGAAAGCTTGAGTGAGTGTTTTCTTACCGGCTGCCACCTTAGCTGCCTCACCAGCCGAAAACATATAAAGATAACCACCATAAATCACATAACCAATCACCAGATAAGTAGCAATAATCCCGATATCTGTCAGAACATTAAAAGCAATCGTCCAAATATTAGTAGACAGCCAGCTCTCGGCCGCAGCCCCACTTTGTCCAGATTGATTTTTATGTTCAATATCTACATTACAATCCCAAGACACCATCCCTAGGAAATAACGACAGCTAGAATTATTGATATTGTCAGCGGCAGAAACAGGTGCCGGAGAAAGAAAAGAGCACGAAATTGATATGATAGCGATAAAGGCGAGGAGATATTTTATTAGTTTTTTCATTTAAAAATCCATTATTTAGCTTATTTTAATAGTAGCATGTTTTTCTAAAAAAACCAAGAAAAGGATTCTTGGGAAAAATAGGGGAAAATATATTGACAAAAGTGCTTATGTGTGCTATAATAATTATACGCCTTAAAAAGGGAGGCGGTTTTTACTATGATGACGAAAAGATCAATCAAAAACAGACTGAAAAACGCCATTTTTGGTGGTCTTTTTGCTATTATGGCACTCTTTGGTCTCTCTCTAATCGCACCAGTAAATAGTGTTTATGCTGAAGACGAAACTAGAACTCCTGTATATGTAGCCGAAGACGAAACTAGAACCCCAGTACATATTGAAGAGAACACAAGTACCACAACTACCACAACAACCACTACAACTAAACCAGCCAGTGGCAGTGGTGAATCCTGTGAGGATAGCCTTGGCGCTCTCGGTTGGCTAGTCTGTCCGACCACCGGTAAAATTGCCGAAGCCACTGACTGGCTCTACGATAAACTAGAGAGTATTCTAATCATCAACCCGGTCGAAGCCCAGGATGGCTCGCCAATTTATGAAATCTGGAAATACGTCAAAGGTGTCACCAACGTAGTATTTATCATCCTGTTCCTGATTGTGATTTATTCTCAAATTACAGGCGTCGGTATTTCAAATTATGGCATCAAGAAGATTCTGCCAAAGATGATCGTGGTGGCAATTTTGGTCAACCTCAGCTTCATCATTTGTTCACTCGCGGTAGACGCTTCAAACATCGTCGGTAACGGCCTAAGGGGTATCTTTACCTCAATCGAAGAGTCAACTCTTTCGTCGGTAGACTTCGAAGCGATGTCGAGCATGTCGACCCTCTCTATCTATGACGCCCTGCAAGACGGCGCCGCCATCGCCATCGCTGGCGGGGTAATTGCTTTCGAAACGGGTTCAATCTGGATGTTGATCCCATTAGTGCTAGGCGCCATCGTGTCGGTAGCCTCTGGTTTAATCACCATCGCTCTCCGTCAAGCCGTAGTGGCACTTCTGATTATGATTTCGCCACTCGCAATTGTCGCGTATATGTTGCCAAACACTGAACAATGGTTCAAGAAATGGCGTCAATTACTCACGAAGATGTTAGTATTTTACCCAATGTTCTCGTTGCTCTTCGGTGCTTCAAACCTAGCCGGTTGGGCCATCATCTCAAGCGCAAAAGATGGTTTCTTCTTGTTAGTTGGTATTGCGGTACAAATCTTCCCATTGTTCTTCTCCTGGAAGCTAATGAAGATGAGCGGTACCTTCCTCGAAGGCATCAACGCTCGAATCAACGGTTGGGCAGCAAGGCCACTTGCCGCCAATCGTGCTTGGGCAGACTCGCATAGAGAACTAACCAAACAAAGAAACTTAGCCTCAAGTAGAGCCTACACTCCATCACTGAGATTGATGCAATACTTGTCTAACCGCAAAATTGCTCGTGAGGAAGAGACGGCGGAGCACGCAACCACCACGAAGTTACGTGGCCAGGCTTATGCTGCTATGCGTAATTACCGAAAAGATGGCACTCCATCACGTGAGGGTGAAGAATCGTATGAATTGCAAGCTCGAAACATGCAATATCAAAGAAGCATCCTGCGCCATAAGAATAATATGAACAAAGGCATGGGCCAGCTTGAGGCGGTGAAAAACCGAAACAACGCTGCACAGATTGCAAGGCTCAATGCCTTAGATAATGCCAACGTGGAAGCAGCAGATGCGCTGTTTGCAGAAAGTGCCAGAAGCGAAAGAATTGATCAGGTGAATGCCACTGGCCGTCACAAGAGATTTGAAGATGCGATTAATGCACATATGGATGCAGAAAATCGCTACATAATTAATGAAAATGGCGAAGTAGTCAAAGACAATACCAAATACAAACTCCATTTTGCGGGTGATGCTGCTGCGCGAACTGCCGCAGAAGCAAGATATCAAGCCATCAAAGAAATTATGGAAGGCAATATTGTTGATACTCAATATGCAGCAGCTTCAGCGGCACACGCCTTTGATACGCATAAGAAAATCCTAGAAACCAAGATGCAAAAGTATTTTGAACTCACTGCTCCAACGAAAGACATTGAATACAGGCTAGGAGAATTAACGCAGAGTGAAGATGCAATTAAAAATATTGATGCGATTATTTCTGGTATGAGAATTCTAAACCAACGTGGTGATACCGACTTAGTCAAGAAACAATTAGACTATGTACTAGAACACGGCATAGAGCTTGGTACACATGCTTCACAGTCACTGGCCAGCTTCTTAATGTTTGAAGTAAAAGACAATGACCCATTCTTAAGGCGCTTCGGAAAATACATTAATCTCGAAACGGCAAATGTTTATAACGACAATAATCGTAAAGTAATGAATGTTACTTATGATGAGTATATTAAGGGCTATCATGATGGTGAAAATGATTTGGTGACCAAAGAAAACCAGAGCGGTAGAATGTTTGCTAAAAAAGATATGAAGAAGTTAGTAGAGGGTACCTCACTTGATAATGTTGAACGTACGGCATTTGGTAACCTAGATGATAGTTTGAAGAAAGCGTATGGTTACGAAAAAGGTGCAGAAGATAAAGATTGGGATGTTAAAGGATATCTCAAAAAACGCGAAGAAATCCAAACCGCAATTGAACCAGCCTTCTTGTCATCAAGCTTGAAATGGCTATCCGGTAGCGAACAGATTAATAGTGGTGTAAAATTCTGGACTGGCTATGAATTGAAGCAGAAGAAAAAGAAAGTAAAAGATGAAAATGGCGTAGAAAAAGACCAAACCGTAACAGACAAATACGGCAATCCAGTTTATTACTTAGCCCCATCGTGGGAGGGTAAAGAATTTGCTGGCCACGAGGAAGAAGTTGAGAAATACTTCCGTAAGAAAACTTACGACTACTTTAAAGACCAAACCACTGGACAAATCCTTGGCATGAGAACGGACTATCGTGATCCAACGATGGAGCATTTAATCCAAATGTATCTCAATGTTGAAGGAGACGAAGAATTGTCTGCATCGAGAAAAGAAGAGTACGAAAGAAGAAGAGCCGAAATTGAGTCGAGAGTATACAGCGGCTTGAGTGAGGAAAAAGCAGAAGAGCAGCGTGCTAAAGATTTGAAGAACTTGAAGATGGAATTTGCCGGTAGACAACTAAGAAAGATTTTGAGTGATACCGGTAAGCTTGAACAGATTTATAGAACGCGAAGATCTGGTGCCGCAAACAATGCTAAAGACTGGTTGCGCGGTTGGGTTGGTCTTGATGATGAAATTGCGATTAATGACTATCTTGAAAGAAGCAATAAAAAGCGCAAACAAGAGTTTGAAGCAGCGCACAAAAACGATGTCAATGCGGAAGAAGACATTATTGCAGGTGGGTTCAACAAAGCATCTAGAGCATTTTTCTCCGCTGAAGTTCGAAGACTTTATGAAACATTCAAGGGCTTTGATGACGTTAAGTTCTATGAAGAATCCGTAGAGTGGGTCAAAGAGAACCTGAAAGGCGTATCTGGTACTATATTGAAAAAATACAAAGACTATTATGAGGCCAATGAAGGTATTAGCGATTACGAGTTAATGGAATATCTCCAAGGTCTTTTAAACGACCCGAATAACTACTAGATTGACAAATATTAAAAAGTATTGTATAATTAATTATAAGGTTTTTGGTGAATAAACTAGTTCTTTAAAAAGGAGGTGATTATAATTGAACCACAAAAAAGTATATGACAGTTGTAAACATTTAGCATTATCGCATGGAGTGGTCAAAGAAAACCCGGGAGTTTCAAAAAGTGCAGTCTATATTGACCCACTAGGGTGCGATCTGCAACTACACTATAGCGACGTAATCTTTCTCGGAATTGGCGAGATGAGAGAAAGCCTGCGGGTATTCTTGGGCGGAAGAGAAGTATATTCGTTTGATGAATACGATTCCTCTGAACACTTTGTCGGTGGATACTGGAAGGATTTAATACCAGAACTATTCAATTTCGAAGTTTCGGCTACATTAGAAGAGGTATATAGAATCAACAATACGCTAATTCAATTAGTCAAAGAAGAATCAGCTAGGTACAGCCAAAAGCTCCATAAATACCGCGATATTTGTTTGTCGTTGGTAAAGAATCAGGGCAAAATTTCCAGAAAGAACGAGAGAAAAACTAGCTATGAACTAGAAAAAGAGTTCAATGGCCATACGGTATTAATACTATTGAATGAAAGAATGCCGAACCACCAAGCAGACTATTGGAATGATGTCGAACTGTTTTTCGACAAAAAATTTGCCTTTAGATTTAACTGGAATTGTAATTTAACCGGCAGCATACTTGACGAAAAAGGGGAATTCCTTCCTGGAGAATGGGAACGATTCTTGGAAAAAATGTAAAATCACCAAAACCTTTTAAAACCGCCAACTACAGTTGGCGGTTTTTTCTTATTCAAACAAGGTTATGTTATAATATACATATGGCGCAATACAAAGTGCCTCAGGATGTTGAGGCGGACGATAAATTACTCGGACCGTTCAGTTTTCGGCAGTTCGTTTATCTTTTGATTGCGGCAGGTTTGATTGCTCTTGCAGTAGGCTTATTCCAATTATTCCCAGTTCTAGCGATAATACCTTTGCCGCCAGTTTTGTTGCTTCTTGCTCTCGCCTTGCCACTGAAAAAAGACCAGCCGATGGAGACTTATCTCGCAGCATTGGTATCATACTATTTGAAACCGCACACTAGGCTGTGGACGCCAGGGCAGAGAGATACCACAATTCTTATTACCGCACCAAAAATTGTCGAAGAAGTGAGAACCCGTGATATCACGGGCGAAGAGGCTACACATCGTCTATCTTTTCTTGCTGATATCGTAGACACGGAAGGCTATGCCATTAAAAACACCGCCAACAGCTCGATGCGTGATGATTTAGTGGCCGAAGCAAATGAAGCCGTAGATATGTTTGATAAGTATCAAACGACAAACATTGATCGTGCCATTAGCGAAAACAAAACCATGCAACAGACCGACGCCAAAAATGGCATGCAGGCCGAACTCGAAAAGCTCGAAGCCGCCAGGAAAGAAGAAGAAAGAAAACGTCGGGAAGAGCTTAAACGAAAACAAGATGAGGAACATAGACAAGCCATTGAATCAATGCGCGGCGCCATTGCTCGTGGTGATGAAGTTGATATGAAGGGCGCCACCATTCAAAATGACCGTGGCATGATTAAAAAGAATGAACCAGAAAAAATAACCACAGAATCTTCAAAATCTAGTATAATGGAATCAGCAAGTAATTCTGATGCCTCGACGATTGAGAAGGAAGATAATCGAATAAAAGGAAAGGATGGGAACGAAATTTTCGTCTCTTTGCATTAAAATATGAATCCACAGCAAAATCAACAAAATGGGCAAATGGGTGCGGGTGGACCGCAAATGATTTTGCCGCAGCAGAATATGACGCAACCACCAATGATGCAACAGCAGATGATGCAACAACCATATCCAATGGCTCAAAATATGGGCTCGGCAGCCATGGCCGCTCAAGCAGCAGCGCCGATGTCACCAAACAAGGATTTGCCTACTTCAACTCAAGCCACCTTACTCATTTCAGAGCTTCGTGACAACGTAGTTATTATGAAAGATGGTTCGTTTAGAGCGGTAGTAGCTTGTAAATCAATTAACTTTGACCTCATGAGTGATGTAGAGCGCGAAGCCGTAGAGTATTCATACCAAAACTTCCTCAACTCTTTGAAATTCACCACTCAAATTTTAATTCGTTCACAACGGGTAGATATTGGCCCTTATATTGAAAAACTCACCGAAATCCGCCGCAACAACGACAACATGCTTCTTGGCGTGTTGATGGATGATTATATCAACTTTATCGACGTTTTGTCGCAAGAAGCTAATATTATGGATAAATCATTCTTTATCATCATTCCGTACTACACCTCCTCAGAAGCCGAGAAAAACCTCCAGCAAACCAAGAATTTCTTCAAATCATTCTCCAAGGCCAAAATGCCAGAAGTTACCAGAATTGATCGTGCGACCTATGATAAGGCTTTGTCAGAATTAACCAACCGCGTCGATACAGTCACGGCCGGTTTGTTCCAAATTGGTATTCAATCAGTAAGATTAAACACGAGAGAGCTAGCGGAGCTTTATTATAACTTCAATAACCCAGACACCGCTGTCCGCGAACCGCTAGTAGATTTTTCAAAATTGGCAACACTCTATGTGAAGAAGGGAGAAAAACAAAATGGCTAGAAAACTGACTCCAGCTCAAATTGCGGCGCAAGCCGAAGCCATGGAAGCGGCAGAAATCCAGCAAGCGTTCGAACAGGGCACCAACACCCTCCGTGATTTGATTTCTCCTTCCGCTATCGAAATCCATTCCGACTACTTTAGACTTGGTACCAAATACGGGCGCACCCTATATATCTATGGCTACCCACGCACCCTTTACACGGGTTGGATTTCACCAATTATCAATATCGATGAAGTAGTCGACGTTTCAATGTACATTTATCCGGTTGAATCAGCCGTCGTGATGAAAAACTTGAGAACGAAAGTGACGCAGCTCGAAGCTTCTTTGAGTTTAAATGCCGAAAAAGGCAAAGTCCGTGATCCAGAACTTGAAGCCGCCATCAACGATGCCGAGGAATTGCGCGATAAATTGCAGGTCGGTGCCGAAAGATTCTTCCGTTTCGGGCTTTATATTACGATTTGGGCCGATTCTATGGACGAAATGAAATTTGTCCAACAAAAGATTGAAACAATTTTCGGTCAGCAAATGGTCTTTTCTAAAGTTGCCAACTCACAACAAGAGCAAGGTTTGAACTCCACCATGCCACAATGCTCCGATCAATTACAGATTCGCCGCAACATGAACACGGGCGCAATTTCTACTTCCTTCCCATTCACTTCTGCTGACCTCACGCAGGATAAAGGTATCTTGTATGGTGTAAACATGCACAACAATGGCCTGGTGATCTTTGATCGGTTCTCACTTGAAAATGCCAACATGGTGGTCTTCGCTAAATCTGGTGCAGGTAAATCCTTCACGGTGAAGCTTGAAGCTTTGCGTTCCATGATGGTTGGCTCGGAAATCTTGATTATCGACCCAGAAAACGAGTACCAGAAGCTATGTGACGCCGTCGGCGGTTCCTATATTAGGCTGTCGCTTAACTCTGACGTTCGCATTAACCCATTTGATTTACCAAAAGTGATCGATAAAGAAGACGCCAATGACGCTTTGAGGGCAAATCTAGTTACTTTGCACGGTTTGTTTAGATTAATGCTAGGTGGCACACAAGTAGGTCCTAATGGCCAAGCCCTGCAAGCTCTCTCGCCAAACGAAGAAGCGGACCTTGACCAAGCTTTGATTGATACCTACGCCAGAGCGGGTATTACCGCCGATCCTTTGACGCATCAATCAACTCCACCAACCATTTTAAATTTGTATGATACCTTACTCCACATGGAAGGCACTGGTCCGCAACTCGCTCAGCGCTTACGTAAATACACTAGCGGTACATTTGCTGGTATTTTCTCGCAACAATCCAACGTTGATATCAATAACCAAATGGTAGTGTTCAACATCCGTGATCTTGAAGACGAACTCCGTCCAGTGGCCATGTACATCGTGCTTTCGCACATTTGGAACATTGTAAGAGCTCAGCAGAAAAAACGCATCCTTATCGTAGATGAGGCCTGGCAATTGATGAAATATGACGATTCCGCTAGCTTCCTCTTCTCGTTAGCTAAGCGTGCTCGTAAGTATTATCTAGGTCTTACCACCATTACCCAGGACGTAGAAGACTTCATGACTTCCAAAATGGGTCGTGCCATTGTGGCCAACTCATCCATGCAGATGCTTTTAAAACAATCCGCCTCAGCCGTAGATGTTTTGTCAGACGTCTTTAAACTTACCGAAGAAGAGAAACGAAGATTAGCCAACTTCCCAGTCGGGCAAGGCCTCTTCTTTGCTGGCCAGAACCACGTACATATCCAAATTATTGCGTCTGAAACCGAAGAAAGTTTAATCACAACTAACCCGAATGCCAAGAAAGCATGATATAATTAAAGTATGAAAAAGTTTTTTGAGAGCCTACTTTGCACAGTATTCGCCATACTGATAGCAACCATGGCGCCATTTTCAGTCTACGCGATTTCGGAAGCGCAGCTAGACATGTTTGCAGAGAACAATATCTTGTTCTACGATCCAGGCAATAGTTATTGTTTGACTGCCGGATATGGCGACGCCCAACAGGTTAGCACCGAAGGCACATTTGTTTCTGGCAATGATAATGCTAGTAGTGCTGCGGCGACTCTAGCCAACAGTGGCTACAAAAACACCTCAATAGCTGCGATTCTCGGCAACCTCAAAGCAGAGTCGGGAATTAACCCACGACGCCTAGAAAAGAAACTAAACGGCAGCAAAACTGCACCAGACGATTTTAGAGCCTGGGATAATGGGGGCAAGACCTTTAAAGGCGGTTTTGGTATTGCGCAATGGACTTACAAGACCAGAGTAGAGAATTTACAAAAATATGCAGACAATAATAATAAGAAGGTCACTTCGCTAGAAGTTCAAGTCGGATTCCTAATTAAGGAGCTTAGTGGAAATAAGAACCAAAAGCCTGAAGGCCTAAATGCCATGGATTTGAAGCATGCGACTTGGGAAATCTATAAGAATTATGAACGTCCAGCCTCTTCAGAAGGTGTCAGTAAAGTCGAAGACCTTAAACCAGGGACTACGGCTTACACTGCATTTAACAAAAGGTACAAATTTGCTCAGGAGTTTGTTGGTTTAGAGCCAACCGGCTTGCCGGCAGGAGTAATGGGTTCGGATGGCGTTTATTACAACTGTGTACCATATAGTGGCCCAGGTTCGCCGATTGTCACCAGCCAGGCCGTCTCGTTCCTGCAATG
>CAYSAK010000022.1:0-11236 GCA_964429055.1 uncultured Candidatus Saccharibacteria bacterium | reverse complement strand
ATGATGCACCGCATACAGCGGCTTATTATGCAAAATCGCGAGCGTCCTTGCCGTCAAAGTCCCAATTAGAAGCGACCCCAAAAGCCCCGGCGCATGTGTCACCGCAATCGCATCAATCTCATCCCAAGTTACACCAGCATCAGATAGCGCCCGATTCACCACTGGCATCATTGCCTCAAGATGCGACCTTGCCGCAATCTCTGGAATCACCCCTCCATACTCCGCAAAAATATCAATCTGCGACACCACCACGTTCGACAGAATCTCTCTCCCGTCTCTCACCACGGCCGCCGCCGTCTCATCACAACTTGTTTCAATCCCTAAAATCAGCATAACACACCCCTATTCATGATGGTACTTTCCCCCATGACAAATTTCCTGCGCTCGGTAAATCTGTTCCGCCACAATAAGCCTTGCAATCATATGAGGAAACACCAATTTCGAAAAACTCCAACAAAAATCCGCCTTCTCTCTTACCTCAGGCGAAAACCCATACGCTCCTCCAATCAAAATCACCACCTCGCGCCCGTTTATAAATGCCCCCTCAAGCTTACGCGAAAACTCCACCGATGAGATATTCTCCCCCCGTTCATCACAGCAAATCACCAGTTCACGTCCCCTGGAAAACGGCCATTCACTCAGCCGCCGTGCCAATTTTTCTTCCTCCAAAAACTCCCATCTCACCTCAAATGGTTTACGCATCCTCTTCTCGTACTCAGAGATTGCCTCTAGGCACCAGGCAGCGTGTTTTTTTCCGCCAGCAATAATCTTAATCATAGAGAACATTATATCATACTTGCATTTTTTTATAAAATGTGATATACTTAAAATAGCAAGGTCTTTTTGATAGACCACATTGCACATTACAGAGGAAAGGGTGCCCACTAGGTGGGCAACAGGTGGCAATCATGAAAAATGAAACTCCCGAAAAGGGCACAATCTTCATCGAAAAGGACGACTGTCCTGAAGAAAAAAAGCCCACGTCTCCTCCCAGCGGCTGGGGCGACTCTGAGCACGATACGAGACTCCACAAGAATCTCAAACCGCACTCTGATAAACCCAACTATGACCCTGAATGGGGTCGCTACCGTCACGAAGAGTAATCCCCCTAAATTCAACCATAAGCCCTATACCCTCCCCCTAAAGCGCCCCATCCCTGGGGCGCTTGCCTTTTTTCTGACAAACTGTGCTATAATCAAATTAACCATGAGAAGTAATGAAAGTTTAAGCCTAAAAAACGAACAATATGAGAGCCCTATCCCGATGCGCCGTCTCGGCCAAAAAGTTGTCAGGATTTTTGGCGAAAGATTAAAAGACGAACGCCTTATCGCCGATTCCGGCGTCGCCACCGAAAAAGGGCCAAGAAGCCAAAATGAAGACAATTCCTATTACAATCCCAAAGAAGGCATTGTTGGCGTTTTCGACGGCACTGGTGGTTTAGAAAAAGCTACAAAAGCTTCTACGATTGCCACCTACGTCATGCGCGAGGAAATTGAAGACTCCGTCCCCGAAACCGTCGAAGATATGAGACTGATGATGGAGTCCATGAATGACGCAATCTATTATGATCCAGCCTCTGGCCATTCCACCGCCGCTATTGGTCGTGTTATCGAAAATAAAGGCCAAAAATCCATCCTCTACTCCTCAGTTGGTAATTCCCGCATTTATCTTATTCGCAACGATAAAGCCAAACAGATTACTACTGACGAAGGTTCCGGCGACGTTCTCTATAACTCACTTGGTCGCCAAAATGCCGATATCAAACAAGTCGGCAAAATTTCCCTTCAGAAAGGTGATTACATCGTCTTTTGTACCGATGGCGTAGCCAATGATTCCGAGTCCGAATCTCTCTCAAATGATGAAATCGCAAAAATCGTCACCCGTGCCGGTGATGCCACTAAAGCCGCCCACAATCTAGTCAAAAAATCCCCGAAAAATGACGACCGCACCGCTCTTGTAGTTGAAGTTTAACCCCAGTTTAAACATAAGCACTATTGACTTTTTTGGCCTTTTGTGCTATAATTAAAGTAGCGCTTAAGAAATTAAGTGCGGACATTAAAACTAGGGGGTAGGTAAAAATGAAAGCCAAAGAAATCATGATGACACTGAAGGACGCTCTGGTACAGAATGAAGAAATCCATTCCGATATCAGAAAAGCAAAAGGAACGTTCAAGCGTTCCCAGAACTCCAAAGATCTGTCCGTCACGGAAGTCAACACGGCAATCGAAGACTATGACTTCGTTGCTGACAAAAACTCCAGTGCGCAAGCGCTGCTGCTGTTGCCTTTGTGGCTCCGGCTGGCAATCATCGCAACAATCGGTGTTGCTAGCTCAATTCTTTCGTTCGTCCTGTTGTACCAGGTCTGTTCTCTTGCAGAGAACGCTCTGGTTTCGGCGATCGAAAGCTGGCCGTCACCTGTATGGACCATCGCTTTCGTCGTCATCTGGCTAGCAGTAGCTTTCGGAATCGTCGCAGGACTCTACTATCTCTCCACCTGGCTCTGCCGCGTGGTTGCAAGAAGCAGAATCCAGCATCTGGAAAGTTATCGCACACAGTTAGTTAACAGCTAACAGTCAACCTAAAAGAGCCCGGTCAATTTGACCGGGCTTTTCCTTTCTCAAAAAACTATTCTAAAAAAATGGCTAGGCTGGTAGGATTCGAACCTACGAATGACGGGACCAAAACCCGTTGCCTTACCACTTGGCGACAGCCTAATCTTCATACATTTTACCACAACAATATAAAAACCGCAACCTACCTTTAAACCCCTTGTGTTTTTCAGAGAAGTGTGCTATAATAAAGATATGACAGCAAAACGTCGAAAATCCACAAGAAAACATACCAAAAGAGCGAGGAAAGAAGCACCCGTCGAGCATGAGCTCCCCGGCGGTTTTTGGCGGCAAATCATCGCCGTTTTGATGATCGCTCTCGCCGTCTTTTTCGTGATTACCTGGTTTGGCCACGGTGGCTCCGCCCTTAACCTCGTCCATAAATTCATCCTTTCCGGCATCGGTTTTGCCACTTATTTCATCCCGGCCATCCTCACCTATCTTGCCGTCAAAATTTTCCGCAGCGAAAACAACCGCGTCGCCGTCCCAGTTTATCTCGCTAGCATCCTGATGCTTCTTTGGATTTCTGGTGTCGCCGCGATTTGGCACAACGGCGGTACCGTTGGCAAATGGCTCAACGACCTCATGCTCAAAGCTCTCGACCAGGGCTTCGTCATTTGTATTTATATTGTTCTAATCTTTATCACCACCGCCTTCATCCTCCAATTATCCCCTGTCACTTTCTTTAAAGGCACCAAAAATCTAGTCAAACCAACTAAAAAACCTGAATCAAAAGATGGCGAAAAGCTCGGTCAACTCGAAATCAAAGTTAATTCTGGCCTCAGCAGCCTTGCCACTCCGGCCAAAGTCGAAGAGAAAAAAGGTTTCTTCTCGCACAAAGCCCCAAAGGTCAATTTACCAGAAAAAGCCGCACCAGTAAAAGCTCCGGAAAAACAAGAAGAAAAAGCCCTCATTTCCGCTGCCGATCCAGATTGGAAGATGCCGACCACTGCTCTACTATCTAAGAAACAAACTCCTCAAGATCCAGGCAACGTCAAACAAAACGCCTATATTATTCAAAAAACCTTCGCCGAGTTTGGTATTGAAGTTGAAATGGAAGACGCCAACGTTGGCCCGCGTGTCACTCAGTACACTTTACGTGCGCCAGGCGGTATTAACCTAGCCAAAATCGCCGCTCGCGACAAGGAATTAGCCTACAACCTTTCTGCTAAGACCGTTCGTATCGAGGCGCCAATTCCAGGTACTCAATTAATTGGTGTTGAAGTGCCAAATGTTCGCCCGGCTTCTGTTTCACTCCGCGGTATTATTGAAAGCGAAGAATGGAAAAACAACCACGACCCACTCACCTTTGCTATTGGAAAGGATATTTCTGGTAAGCCTATCGTGGCCGATCTCGCCAGTATGCCACACCTCTTAATCGCCGGTACCACTGGTTCTGGTAAGTCCGTTATGACGAACACCCTCATTATGTCGCTTCTTTATCGCAACGCCCCATCTGATATGCGCCTCATCATCGTTGATCCAAAGCAGGTCGAAATGGTCGCCTATAACGACATTCCGCACCTCTTAACCCCAGTTATTACCGATACGAGCAAGGCTCTCTCTGCCATGAAATGGGCCGTCAACGAAATGGATCGCCGTTATTCCTTAATGGCCGAAGAAAAGGTCAAGAAAATTAGTGAATACAACAAGAAAATGGCCGAAAAAGCCGCTCACCCTGCCGAAGTCAAAGAAGGCGAAGAACCGGCCGAAAACACCGGCAAAATGCCATATATTGTCATTGTTATCGACGAAATGTCCGACCTCATGATGCAAGCCGGCAAGGAGCTCGAACCGCTCATTGTTCGTGTTGCTCAGCTTGGTCGTGCCGCTGGTATGCACCTCGTGCTTGCCACCCAGAAACCAATCGTTAAGGTTATTACTGGTCTCATTAAAGGCAACATCCCATCTCGTATCGCCTTTCGCGTGCTTACCTCTATGGAATCCCGCATTATTCTCGATATTTCCGGTGCCGAGAAGCTTCTCGGCCAAGGTGATATGCTCCTTTCTACCGAGAAGACTTTGAACGGTCCAGAGCGTATCCAGGGTGCCTGGTCGCCCGATGAGGATATCGAGAAAGTCGCCGACTTCCTCCGTGCGCAACGTCCACCTCAATACAACAACGAAGTTATTGCTCAAGCCGTCGCCATTAAAGGCATAGGCCCAGACATGGGCGGCGCCATTGGCGATCTTGGCCGTCGCTTTGATCCAAACGATCCAGTGGTCCGAAAAGCCGTTGAAATTAGCCTAAATAAAGGCAAATTCAGTACCGCCATGCTCCAAACCTACCTCGGCAAAGGCCACGGCTTCGTTTCCGGCCTCGCCATTTGGTTTGAAGAAATTGGCATCATCGGCCCACAAAACGGCAACAAACCTCGCGATCTCCTCATCACTTCCATGGAAGAATTTGACGAATTAGCCAACGTATAATAAAATGAAACAATAATATCAAGAAGGAGCGAGGGAACGGCCCGTTGACCTCCTGCCAACCTAGCAAAGCCAAGGTGGTAATTCCGCCCAGAAAGGAAAGATATGTTCTATCGAACCGCGGAGAGTGTTTCTCCGAAACATCCAGACAAACTATGCGACCAAATTAGCGACGCTATTTTGGACGCTTATTTAAAAGAGGACGAAAACGCCCGTGTGGCAGCCGAAACCTGTGGTGGCCACGGTGTAGTTTTTGTGACTGGTGAAATTACCAGCACGGCGAGCGACGTGGATATCGAGAAAATCGTCCACCGCATTGCCGGCGACGATATCGAAGTCCACACCAAAATCGTCAAACAATCTCCTGAAATTGCCAATGGTGTCGACACCGGTGGTGCCGGCGACCAGGGAATTATGATTGGTTACGCTACCAACGAAACCCCTGAAATGCTACCACTTGAGGTAGTTTTATCCCGCAAATTGAATGAATTCATCTATGCCAAGCACCCATACGATGGCAAAACTCAGGTCACTATCGCTCCAGATGGCACTATTGATTCCATCGTGGCCAGCTTCCAAAACGTCAGCCAAGCCGAACTGAAAGAACTCGTCGAAGAGTTCATCAAAGAAAACCATCTAGAAGGTAAGCTCGAACTCCACTTAAATCCAGCTGGTGACTGGCACCAAGGTGGTTTTGACGCCGATACTGGTCTTACCGGCCGCAAACTTATTGTTGATAATTATGGCCCACGTGTGGCTATTGGTGGTGGTTGTTATTCTGGTAAGGATGCCACCAAAGTTGACCGCTCTGCTGCCTACATGGCCAGAAAAATCGCTGTTGATTATCTCAGGAATCGCCATGCACACGAAGTACTAGTCCGTCTCGCCTATGCTATCGGCAAAGCCGAGCCACTTGAACAAACCGTCATCATTGACGGCAAGCCCGAAGAAATTGAAGGCTATGACCTCACTCCACGTGGTATTATTAGTTTCTTAGATTTGAAACGCCCTATCTACGAAGAAACCGCAAAATACGGCCACTACGGCCACGCCTTCCCTTGGGATGAATAATTAAACTATTTGACAGCCCTTTTTAAACTTGCTACAATTAAATTGCTTATATTTAATATTGGTTGAAGTTTAAAAGGTGCGACAATGAAAACAACAAAACATCATATATATATATATATATATATATATATATATATAGAAAAATATAGTGCATTTTTATGCACTTTTCTTACCGTCATTTCTGCCCTTGTTTTAGCTAATACTGTTTCTTCCGTTTACGCCGAGGACTCTGTTGTCACCACTACTGCCATCACTATTTCCGAATCTTGTTCCATGACTGGCACAGTCAACACTCCACACAATGCCAGCGTAATTAATGGTACCTATTCTGGCACTAGCTATCCAAATGGTATAGGCCAAACTACACTTAAAGCCTTCTGTAATGATAGTGCTGGCTTTGCTATCTATGCCATAGGCTATACTGGCAATGAATATGGCAATACTAAACTACATTCAGACACACTAGGTTCTACATATGATATTAATACTGATATATATAATTCTGGTTCAGCCTCAAGCTCTACTTGGTCTATGAAATTAACTAGTGTGTCAGGAACTTATGCTCCTACTATTGCTGATGGTACTAATGGTCTAGAAAACTTCACTACTTGGCATGTCGTGCCATCAACCTATACTAAAGTCGCTTATAGAACATCTGGTACTGACGTAGATAATAGTGGCTCTGGTATTGGTTCATCCTTAACTACTACTTACGATGCCTATGTTTCTGCTACTCAACCTGCTGGTACTTATGTTGGGCAAGTAAAATACACGCTTGTTCATCCATCTAATGCCGCCGAACCAGTACCAACTGACCAAGTTGGTGTACAGTTTAATGGTAACGGTCTAACTTTTGCCGGCGGTGCTACTACAAACCGTGTAAATTATCGCCAGGTCTGCGGCCCAATGTATATAAGCCAAGAAGACCCAGAAATCGCCACCTCCTCCAATTTTGATGAGTATGGCGAATTTCAAGATTCTTATTCATACGATGAAGAGACCATTGTCCCAATTACTATTGAGGGAGCCAAAAAACTATGGGTTAATATAGACTGGGGAATAGACAGCGGGACTTCTATTATGATAGTGCAAGGTAATTGGGATAGTTTTGAAGAAACACCGACAAGCTATTATGAAAAGATTGATGGCCAATCTGATGGCAGTGATAGATATATTATCAGTGGCAATACGGTCACCTTCATGATAAAAAATACAGATGGCTTAGCACCAGCCAGTGGTTACGACCTCGGCTTTTATGCTGAGGTTTATCCAATGTACACTACTGAGGAAGAAGGCACCGAATTAATTGAAGACGAAGAGTTTTGCTGGAACGTTACCGCAAAAGGTACTTATGCCGAAACTACAACTTGGAATGGCAAATGGTACATGATTGATAATGGAGACTATATATACTTTAATAACGAAGCTGCTATTCTGAATTATATAGAATCAAGTGAAGATCCATTAACTGGCAATATCATTGAGGTTTATGCTTATAACCCATATATTGTTAGCTACAATGGCAATGGCGCTACTACTGGTACTATGCAAGGCTTTACTACCAAGAGTAACTCTGGCAATGCAGATCTTCTTGCTCCTAACTTCTTACGTACCGGTTACGGCTTTGCCGGCTGGAGCGAAAACTCTAATGCCACAGTCAATGGTGATGACGTAATCTACGGTCCTAACGAAAATATTGATATCCAAGACTTAACTCTTTCCGGTCGCACCGCCACCCTTTATGCTGTATGGGTACAATCAAGTGGCAATATGCAAACATGGGAAGGCTGCAGTAGTTTAAGCGTTGGCCAAGTCATTGCCCTCACTGATGCGAGAGACAGTTCAGTCTATACAGTAAGCAAACACGCGGATAATCGGTGCTGGATGATGGAAAACTTAAGACTCCCCCCATCCACTAGCTCTCTTGGTCCTGCCAACACAAACATTTTTAATACAGAGGTCATTGAGGCGGGCCAGTCAGTGTATATTACTTCGCTACCACAATCTTCACCTCTAGGTTTGTCATGGATATGCATATTGAACCAAGTCAATTGCATCAACACCACACGAGTAAACGGCTCAAACACAAATGCCAGTAACAATCCTAACCCCGAACCACCAGTAAAAGATTTATTTGATGACCAAGAATATCAGTGGTATTCCTATGGCAACTATTATAACTGGACTCTTGCCACCGCTGGTATAGGGAAATATAGCACAACAACTGGTTTCGTCAATATGAGTATTTGCCCAACTAACTGGAGATTACCATCTGGTGGTGGCACAGACACAATGTTTTATAGGCTCCAACAAGCTATCGGCACCTCAATCAGTAAATGGCGAGAATACCCCAACAACTTTGTCTATTCTGGTGCATTGAATGGTTTGTCGTTTGGTGGTCGAGGTAGCTCCATATCATTATGGTCCAGTTCTGCGTTCAACCAAACACAAGCCTACGCTTTAGCAAATGGGTCATTTACCGCAACCAATAAGTCTTATGGCTTACCGATTAGATGTGTCTATGGTGCTAGTAGCAATCATGCCCAGACAGATTCATAATTTCTTACCCCCCACAACATTAGCCCAGCATCTCTGCTGGACTAATTGTTTATCTACTAGGTTTTAGTTACATTTTGTCAATTGATTCTACAAGATAGAGCAAAGCCTCGGCGCGGGTAACTTCATCAGGAATTTCCCGAGCAGCACGATAAGCTGGCTCTAGAATCGTGTAATCCTTGAGATCTTCGAAAATATCACGATAAATATTAAACTTTTGAAGTGCATCCATATTGATATGATCAAGTAGTGGTACGAGGTCACGAAGTGCGGCCTTTTTCACTTGGCCAGTGCTGAGCGCTTGTGGAGGAATTGGCTCAAAATCTTTTTCCATCACTGGTTCAATAGTTGGGCGAGAAAAAGTAGGCGTAGCAGGAGCCGGGGCAACTGGCTCAGGAGCAATTGGCTCAGGTGTAGGCATCACCGATTCAACCGGGGCAAGCGGTTCTGGTGCAGGCAGAGGCATCTCGACCTGCGGCTCAGGGAATGGACCAACTGGCTCTGCAAGTTCGCCAGTGTCACCTTCTGGGATCGAAGATGGTGCAGCAACCGGATCAGAAAAAACCGGATCAGTATTAGTCGTGTTAGTAATGTTGTCGATTGCTTTTTGTAGATCATCGTCTACAGGTTGATTTTGGTTCATTTTGCCCACCTTTATATTAATACTTATGTTAATAATAGCACAACTTTTTTAAATACGCAAGAAATTCACAATTTTATCGAGAAAATCCAGCTTCACTTCTTCCATTGGCAAGTGATTTCCGAGTTGGTCAACCACTTTTTCGCCACTCCCTTCCGGGAAATAAACCTTCACCTGCATACCCAAACGCTTTTTCGGAATCAAAATTGCCGAATAATGCTCGCCTTCTTTCAAAATCCCAAAAGCTCTAAAATCGTCATAACTATGGAATTGTTTTTCTTCCGTCAAGCCTTTATTGTCTAATTTGTAATGAATCTTGCGTGGCGGACGAGAAGAGGAAACTATAATTGCAATCACGCTAATCACAATCAAAATTAGAAAAGTCCATCCACTAAACAAAACCGCTATCACTGATAGTAGAATTGCTACGATGAATAGCCCAATATACCACCAAAAGTTGTGGTCTCTTACAATGTATTCTTCAGCTTCCCAAGAAACTGGTTGCAATGTCTTTACCATAAGCTCATTATATCACATTGTTAGCATAAAATAGGAGATTCGATCCGAGCGTTAGCGAGATCCGAATCTCGCTTTTTGTGCAAACCTGTCAAGGTTTGGCGGAGGGTGGGAGATTCGAACTCCCGCTCCAGATCACTCCAGACTAACGATTTAGCAAACCGTCCCCTTCAGCCACTTGGGTAACCCTCCGTCTTCAATTATTTTAACATAATTTTGAGAAATGTGGTATAATTAAGGCATGAGAAAGTTTTTGAGAATTATTCTACCAATATTAATTTGCGGGATTTTGGCTGTGACTGCAGTAGCCAACGTTTCGGCTTTGACTTTGCAAGAAGGTGCTGAAGCTGCCCGTTGTGACGGTTGTCCAACCGATTTGTTCGGCAATACCGGCGTGTTTAAACAGGTCACCAACACGATTTTGTACATCGTGGGTATCATTGCCGTAATTATGTTGATCATCGGTGGTATCAAATATGTCGTATCCGGTGGCGACTCTAAGAAAGTTACCGACGCTAAAAACACCGTCCTTTACGCCATTATTGGTCTCGTAGTTTGTTTCTTGTCATTTGCCATCATCAACTTTGTCATTTCCGCCTTGCCTTCCTCAGACACCAATAAAAATGACGATAAAAAGGAAACTTCCCTAATTCTCGAGTCGGCTAATTGCTAAAAGAATTACTATAATTTTAATAGCTCCGGCCTGCCGGAGCTTTTTGATGGCAGTCTTCATGCTCGCTCCGGTAGTCCAAATATCGTCAAACAAAATATAAGTCACCTCAGAGTCAATCGTCATCTTCGGGTTAATACTATAAGCATGCTCGGCCTGATTAAGACGCGCCTTCCGGTCAGCTCCAACTTGAACGGTATTTTTCTCGCGCAGAAGCACTGGTCTAACTTTGATTCTTTGCAACCTCGCTAGTTTCTTAGCCATCAGCCAAGTATGGTCAAACCCCCGTTCCCGTATATGATGCGTAGCGGTAGGGAGGGGAACCAAAATCGCATCACTCGGCAATTTCGGTAGAACGTCATTAACTAGCTCAGCAAGAATGCCAGAAAGTGCCCGGACAGAATGGTACTTATAATCGTGGATTAAAAGGTCGAGCAGTTCACTCCTTTCACCAAGATTGTAATTTACTGGAAAACTAGCATGTTTCCGGCATTTGCCATGCGAAGTTTTGTTTTTGCAAATCGGGCAAATGTTCGTTTCGCGATTTATGATGTAATTTTTACAACAGTCACAAAGTAGGGTCCCGAGGCGACCACAACCCCTGCAAGAATGGGGAGCCAGAAGCTCAAGCGGGTTCGGAAGCGTTGTATTTTTTACAATAATTGACATAATTCTCTTGATTTTATATTCAAGATGCTTTATAATAAAGCATAACAATATAAGTGGAGGAAATATGGCTCGTACAAA
>CAYSAK010000021.1:0-13878 GCA_964429055.1 uncultured Candidatus Saccharibacteria bacterium | reverse complement strand
TGCGCTTTTCCGCTTGACGAGCAGCCTTCTTGGCAGATTTAATAATCGGCATTTTTTTCCTATATAATTAAAAATTAATGACTTTCACACATTATAACTCTTTTCTCTTAAAAAGTAAAGTCTTTATCAAGTGGGCTGTCAAAATTAAACCTTGCCATTTTTACAAGCTTATGGTAATCTTATGTTAGAAAGGTAATAATGCCTGACCAAAAAGATACAAAAACTACGACAGTAGCAGAACCTGTTGCCACCCCTGATAGCAAGGATGACAATGATGTTGTGGCGCCAATTCTTCCTGATGGCGTTGTTGCTGATGGAGTGCCAGAAAATACTACTGATAATTCTGCAATTATTGCCGAAGTAGCCGCCAAGGTTGGTGAGCTTCATAATATTTTGATTGCACTTTCTTCTGACCCGTCGGTGGATGAATTATGTGCGGCTATTGGGCTTAGTTTGTATCTAGATCGCATTGGTAAAAGAGTAACCGCAATTTATTCGGGGGCGACGCCAAATGCACTGAAATTCTTGAAGCCGGAAGAGACATTTGAGCAGAATGCTAACATTTTGCAGGATTTTGTGATTGCACTTGATAAGGAGAAGGCCGACCATTTACGTTATAAACTAGATGGTGATTACGTGAAGATTTTTATCACGCCGTATCATGCACGTATTACTAGTGACGATTTAGAGTTTTCTTATGGTGATTATAATGTGGATCTCGTCCTTGCACTTGATGTGGCGAACGGTACTGATCTTGATGATGCGTTGAGAGAGCATGGCCGTATCATGCACGATGCAACGATTGTGAATATCACTACTGGAAAACCGGGCAAACTCGGTGAAATTGAGTGGAGCGATAAGACGGCAAGCTCGGTTTCTGAGATGGTGGCCGAACTACTTCTTGGTTCGAACAATGCTAAATTTGAAAAAGATGAGGCCACTGCATTCTTAACTGGTATCGTGGCTTCGACTGATCGTTTTGCTAGCGCTGGTACCACTTCTAAGACGATGGAAATTGCTTCTAAGCTGATGGAATTTGGTGCTAATCAGCAATTAATAACGAAAAACATTACTAAAGATCTTGAGAATGAGATGTTTAGCTTTGCGGGAGTGTCCGAAAAGACTGAAAATGATGCGACGAAACTAGATATCCAACATGGCAATGAGCAGAACGTTGATGAAGGAAAGGAAATTGACACTACAGTTAACGAAAAGGATTCTGGTCTTCTTGATGATCTTAAAGCGGCCGAAGATAGTCTCGTACAAGCTGTAGCAGAAGTAACGCCAGAGGCCGGTAACCAGCCAGTTAAACTTGATGAATTGTCTGATGATGCGATGCCAGGTGCTACTGAGACGGTTACGAGTACTGAACCGGCTGCGAATGAACCAGCTCAAGATACTGCGCCTGCTACAGAAACTACAGAGGCAACGGCAGATGCTGATTCGCCTGAACCAATTATCCCAACCTTGCCACCGGTAGAAGAGGGAATCACAGGCTCTGAAAGAGTGATTGCTCCGTCAGCTGATTTCACTCCGGAGACCTTGAGCGAAGGTACTAATAAATATGGTCAAATGTTACAAGAAGCCTTGGCTGATGTTGCTGATAATGCACCTTCTGCTCCGATTGTCTCCAATAACCCAGCATTAGATTCAGCACCCGCGGTAGCTTCGGCTCCGGAAATAAATGGTGTTCCAGAAATTAATTATATGCCACCAGCCGATACGGAGATTTTACCGCCGCCACCGGCTCCACCGATTGACCCAACTCAAATACCGCTAGGGCCTCAACCAGCTATGCAAGATCAGATTTACCAGCCACAAGCCGCTACTCCAGGGTCGTTTCAAATCCCTGGCGCTTAAAGTCTCTTGATTTTCATATCTAAATGCGATATAATAACCAGCAGGTGGATTCGTAGCTCAGTTGGTTAGAGCGCTGCCCTGTCACGGCAGAGGTCGCGAGTTCGAGTCTCGTCGGATCCGCCATTTTTGTTAGGAACAAAAACTAGAAAAAGGGGAGACTCGCTCTTCGAGTCGAGTCTCGTCGAAGTATTGTATAAATTTTTACTCTGTGGTATAATACATTTCAATATGGCTATTAAAGTTACTAGAAAAGATCAGGGAGAAGCGAACGAGAACATTATTCGCCGTTTCAACCGCAAAGTCCTTCAGAGCGGTATGATGCCTCTTAAGAAGTCGCAAATGCGTTTTTCAAAACCTATGTCAAAGCGCGAACGCCGTCTTAAAGCTATCATTCGCGAAGCCCGCAAGGCCGAAAAGACTGAACGCATCAAGCTTGGCTTGAAATAACAAAATCTCCCCTTTAAGGGGAGATTTTTTGTGCTATAATTTAATTAAAGGAGTAATATGATTATTTTATTTGGTTTAGCTGGTTCAGGTAAGGGAACGCAAGGCAAGGCTTTGTCGGAGATTTTTGGTTGGCGCGCTTTGTCGGTAGGGCAGGTGATTCGTGATACTGGCGAGTATGCTAACACGATTGATAAAGGTAATCTCATCCCAGATGAAGACGTAATTCGTTTAATGACTAAGCAAATTGAAAAATCTGAGGCTGAAGGTTTTGATGTGATACTTGATGGCTATCCGCGCACGGAATACCAAGCCAAATGGTTGGTTGATCATATGTCCGATAAATTAGACGGGGCCATAATTTTGGAAGTGCCAAAGGAAGAACTTTACGAACGTTTGACGCTGCGTGGTCGTGATGATGACAAAGAAAAGAAAAGCATTGATCGGCGCTTTGAAATCTTTGAACAAAATATTTGTTCAATTTTACCTCTGTTGGAAGCCAAAAATATTCCAATTCGGCGAGTTGATGGCGTAGGTTCAATTGGTGAAGTGACTGATCGTTTGGTGGATGTCGTGAAGGAATTAAATCCTGATGCCACTGAGCAAGACGAAGACGTTAACGGTGAAGAAATTGAAAAAAGCTACGGAGAATAAGATGATTAATATTGAAAACAGTAGCCAGGATAAAGTCCAGGAAAAAATTGTCGCCATGCGTGAAGGTGGCAAGATTTTGGGCAATCTGTTGCGTGATTTGAAAGAGTATGTAAAGCCGGGGATGACTGGCAAGGAAATTGATGCTTGGGTGCGTGAGGAGATTGTCAAACGTGGGGCGAAGGTGGCTTATGACATGCTAGACGAAGAGTTCCCGGGGGCAATTTGTATTTCCGTGAACGATGAGTTGGTTCATGGTGCGCCAAAGGATGAGCCTTTAGAAAAGGGCGATAAGGTCAGTTTTGATTTAGATATATATTATAAGGGTTACTTTACTGATTCGGCTTTTACGATGCTAGTAGGTGATGAAGGTTCGCCAGCCGTGAAGAAAATGATTAGCGTGACGGAATCCTCGATGTGGGAGGGGATTGAGCAAGTAAAGCCAGGGGCTACGATAGGTACGATTGGAAATGCAGTGGAGCAAGTTTTGAGAAAAGGTCATCTTGGTGTGATTGAGAATTATGTTGGCCATGGCATTGATAAAGAAATGCATTCGGCGCCAGAAGTGCCAAATTATGGCAAAAAGGGCCACGGCTATAAGTTGGTGGAAGGTGATACGATTTGTATTGAGCCGATGTCTTGTCTTGGTAAACCAGCTAATCATATCGAAGGTGATGACAATTGGACTGTGAAAATGAATGATGGTAGCATTGGTTGCCACTGTGAGCATACTGTCCTTGTGACCAAAGATGGCTACGAAGTTTTGACTCTGCCCGATTAATTGTGTTATAATGAGCTTATGGATAACGACAAACGTTTTGTAACCGGTCTCGACGTGGGCACCGAAAACGTCCGCGCCATTATTGCTACCGTTGACAAGGATAATCATCTAGCAGTAGTTGGATATAATGAAGGTAAAACCGCTGGTATGCGAAAGGGTATTCCGGCAAATTTAACTGGTCCGGCCGAATCTATTGATAAGATGTTGGCTGAAGCGGAGCGGATGGCGGGTTACGAAGTACGTTCGGCGTTTGTATCGATTAATGGATCACAGATTTTGTCTACTCATACTGAGGGGATGATTGCGGTTGGTACGGTAGAGCACGAAATCAATGAAACTGACCTTGACCGAGTTGAAGATGTGGCGGTGACTGGCCGAATTCCAGCTAATCGCGATGTGCTCGACGTAATTCCGCTTGAATATGCTCTAGATGGGCAGGCGGGGATTAAGGATCCACTAGGGATGAGTGGGGCTCGTCTTGAAATGCGAGCGAATGTGATCTCGGCTTTAACTCCGAATTGTGAAAATTTGAAGAAAGCGACGATGTCGGCTGATGTGAATGCCGATCGTTTGGTACCAAGCGCGGTGGCGGCCGCTAAGGCGGTTTTGAATGAGCGTCAGAAGGAAAACGGCGTGGCCGTGGTGGATATGGGCGCTGCGACTACTTCGGTGGCAGTCTATGAAGAAGGTGATTTACAATACGTAGGCGTGGTACCGGCTGGTTCGAACAATATCACCAATGATTTGGCGATTGTGCTGGCGATTGACCCTGAGATGGCGGAAGAGATTAAGACGCGTTTTGTGACGGGTAATTTTAATTCTGATAAAAACCCAGTGATTCGGATTGGTAAGGAAGGCAAAGCTGAGCGGGCTTTTGAACGAAAAGAAGTTGAAGAGGTGGTGAAAGCTCGTCTGGAAGAGATATTTACTGAGATTCGGAAGAAATTGAAATCCGCACGCTATGATCAGAGGTTGCCGGAGGGAATTATCCTGACTGGTGGCGGTGCAAAGATGCGTGATATTGAATTGTTTGCTAAACAAGTTCTAGAAGCGGCGGTGAAGGTTGGTGTGCCACAAGATTTAGGTGGAGTGGCTGAACCAATTGAGAAACCAGAATATGCCGTAGCGATTGGTCTTGCTAAAATGGCGGCCGAAAGCCTTGACCAACTTCCATCATCAGGTAAGAAATCTAAGAAATCCTCAAAGACTTCTCAAAACAAGCCAAATTTCTTAAAAAAGTTATTCAGCAAATTTTGACTCTTGATTTAGAGACCATTTAGATATATACTGTTAGTATATAAAGCGAGGATTTATTATGCCAGAAGTTAAACCGACAGAGGTGGAAAGCAAAGCAAGCATTAAAGTTGTGGGCGTAGGTGGAGCCGGAGGTTCTGCTGTTGAAAGAATGAAAGAAGTAGGGCTCACCGGTGTGGAATTTGTTGCCATCAATACCGATGCTCAGGCACTCCATCATTCTTCAGCTGACACAAAAGTTCATATTGGTAAAGGCCTTGGTGCTGGTGGTGACCCGGAAAAAGGTCGCGAAGCGGCCGAGGAAGGCAGGGAAGCCATTGATAAGGCACTAGACGGCGCCGACATGGTGTTTATCACACTTGGTGCTGGTGGTGGTACCGGTTCTGGCGCTGGTCCAATTGTGGCTGAAGAGGCTCGCAAGAAAGACATTTTGACCGTAGGTGTGGCGACGAAGCCATTTACCTTTGAAGGTGCACGCCGTCGGGCAAATGCTGATTTAGCGATTGATAAGCTAGCTCGTCAAGTTGACGCGTTGATTACAATTCCAAATGATAGATTGCTTCAAACTATTGATCCTCGTACTCCACTTCTTGAAACATTTAAGATTGCCGATGATGTTTTGCGTCAAGGTGTTCAGGGTATTTCCGAGCTGATTACTGAGCACTCGCTAATTAATCTCGACTTTGCCGATGTTAAAGCCATTATGAAGAATGCCGGCTCGGCTCTTATGGGTATCGGCCGGGCCTCTGGTGAGAATCGCGCGGTGATTGCAGCTCAACAAGCTGTAGAATCGCCACTAATTGAAGTGAAAATTGAAGGTGCACGTGGCGTGCTCTTTAGCGTAGCTGGTGGTTATGATATGTCGATGAGCGAAGTGCAAGAAGCGGCTGAGGTGATTACTGGTGCAGTTTCGCCAGATGCGAACATTATTTTCGGCGCCTCGATTCGTCCTGAGTTAGAAGATGAAATCGTAGTCACTGTGGTAGCGACTGGCTTTGATTCAGAATACTTCAATAATGATGAAGAACAATCGACTAAAGACACGACTACTTCCTCTTTCTCATCTGAGGATGAGAAGCCAACTACCGAAGCAAAAGATTTTGCTTTAGAGAATAAATCCAACATGTGGGATTCCATTAAGAATACGCCGGAACCAGAGCAACCAGCTCCTTCTGACGATGATGAGATGGATGTACCACCTTCACTACGTGAGAGATTACGAGGTAAAAGAAAAAAGAATTAAAAGGAGCGGACCATGGAGCGTAAATTCCGGATCGGCGATAGCAAAGTGTTAGAGAGTAGGGAAACTCTCGATGGCACCATGATTCGTCGCCGTCGTGAATCTACTGATGGTCACCGTTTCACCACCTATGAAAGAATTGAGCTTCCGCCACTAACCGTTTTAAAACGCAGTGGCAACAAAGAAATTTACGATCGTGATAAGTTGCTTCTGGCAGTGAAACGTAGCGTGGGCAAGTTTTTCAATTCCGAACTGGAGATTGAAGACGTCGTGACGCGCGCTACTGATATTCTATATTCCTATAATACTGACCAAGTGAGTTCTAAGCAAATTGGTGAGGCCGTGCTGGATGTATTAGCTGAGGTCAACGAAGTAGCCTATGTACGTTTTGCTTCCGTTTTTCGTGAGTTTAAGACTCTCGAAGATTTTGAAAAAATCCTAAAAGAACAAAAGAGTAAGAAATAACAGTATGCGGGTGGTTTGTGTTTATCGGGATAACGAGGATTATACTAGGAGCGTTGACGAATGGCTTGAAAATCTCCGTCGGCAGACTGGTCACGAAGTTGAGACGATGAATCCTGACGAAAACATTGGTTTTTGTGAGACTTATGATATTGTGGAGTATCCGACGATTATCGCGCTAGATAATAATGGTGGGGTTCTTAACATGTGGCGCGGGCGGACGCTTCCGCTGATGAATGAAGTGCTGTTTTATATGATATAGACTTGACTTTTATAGAGTGGGGTGCTATTATAAAAGCATAAACATCAAAAACAAACAGGCCATACAAACATGCACAGCTATAATAAGATGTTAAAGGCTTTAACCGGCACACTTTTGTCGGTGGTTTCGGTTTCAGTGCTGATTTTGACTTTGCCGAGTGCTAAGGCTAGTGATAGTGTGGTAGATACTGTGACGATTGCAGTGCCGGTTTCTTGTTCGATGACTTCTGATATTGTGACTGACCATACTGCGGAAGTTAATAATGGGCAAACGGTTGGCGAAATTGGCACCACTAATATTACGGCTTTTTGTAATGATAATTCGGGGTATGCGATTTACGCGATTGGTTATACTGATAATACCTATGGAAAAACTGTACTTACTGGTGCGGCTCTCAGTTCGTCGGCTGATATTGCCACCTCGTCAACTGTCACTACGGGTACTTCATCTTGGGCGATGAAACTTACATCGATATCGGGGACTTATGCTCCAACTATTGTTTCAGATTTTGCTTCTTATCAAGCGGTGCCAGAAGAATATACTAAAGTGGCTTACCGTGATTCGTCTACTGATGTTGGGATAAATGCGGTGGGGTCGAACTTTTCTACGACTTATCGGGCGTATATTTCGCCGACGCAACCTGCAGGGACGTATGTGGGGCAGGTGAAGTACACTTTGGTGCATCCGAATGGGGATTTCCCGATGCCGAGTAATCTGGTTGGTACGACTTTGAGGCTTAATGAACAGATTGATGTTGGTTCACTTGCTACTGCCTTTAGTAATGAGAGAATTGATTTAGATTTTGTCGTGAAAATTACACCCGCTGATTTATGTGCACATTTGGAAATACCAAGCACCGGTATTACGACGTG
Source organism: uncultured Candidatus Saccharibacteria bacterium (assembly GCA_964429055.1). Classification (GTDB taxonomy): domain Bacteria; phylum Patescibacteriota; class Saccharimonadia; order Saccharimonadales; family Saccharimonadaceae; genus Nanosyncoccus. The sequence continues at coordinate 6,052 of CAYSAK010000021.1, read as the reverse complement.
GAGTCAGTTTATAGATTCTTTGCCTTCTTTTTTGGCTTCTGCTGGTGCGATAAATATTCAATCTGATATGGAAGTGATTGATAAGGATCAATCGTTTTCATATCTAGATTATTATGAATTTTCTTACTATGATATAAACAATGGTACCGATAATAGTCCAGAGTATTGGGTATATTATAATTCGATTGGTTATGGAGAAGATACGAGCAATTGGTTATATATGCCGGCTACTACTGGTTCTATTTCTTTTACTTTTGGCGATGACTCATATAGCTATAATTCATTTAGGGGATTAATTGGTGAATTTGCCAATGGTGCTTGGTTGGGCGAACAATACTATGGAGACTATTGGAGTGAAGGCTTTTTCCGTACGATTAGTATTTATGGTGGTGATGACGTTACTAATCCAGCGCTTATCCAGTGGTTGAATGATAATGCTACGTTACTGTACATTGAGGATTCTCCTGCCAGTAAAGAGTGGACGTTTAATGAGTTTGCGCCATCTGATCCTGATATGGAATGGGATGTTAATGGGTCAATTTATAGTAATATATATACGGCGTATCACTTTGATAGTGTTATAGCTAGCACGGCATACGGAGTACCATATTGGACATTTTATTATCACGATGCTACTGAGCCTTATACTGCTGGTGACGGATTTATATATTTGCCAGAGGGAGCGGTTATTCCTGAGTATAACATAGATTATCCTATTGGATGGGGTTTTGGAAACATAAACAATCCTACGCAGTTTTCGCAGGTTTCGCCGCCGACTATTACGCTCCAGGGTGGGGAAGACTTATATAATCCAGCTTTCATTTCGTGGTTGCGCGAGAATGCGACTTCTAACTAGCTTTTGATTCTTGATTTTACACTCGTATCAGGTTAAAATTAAACCATGAGAACAATAGGTGTTGGTGTAAAAATAGCAATTTCTTTGCTAGCTCTAACATCTTTTTCTATCCTTCTTTCTAACTATTCTGTCTATGCCGAAGAATCCTCAGTTTCTACCGCTACAGTCACGATTAATCAATCATGTTCTATGGTAGGTACTACTAATACTGCTCACACTGCTAATCTAGCTAATGGTACTTATTCAGGCTCTAACTATCCAAATGGTATAGGTCAAACTACACTCAAAGTCTTCTGTAATGATAATGCCGGCTTTGCTATTTATGCTATAGGTTATACTGACAATGAGTATGGCAATACTAAATTACATAATGATACACTAGGCACTGCTAATGATATTAGTACCGGCATCTACACATCAGGCACAACAGTAAACTCTACTTGGTCAATGAAACTCACTAGTGTGTCCGGTACCTATGCTCCTACTATTACTGATGGCACTAACAACACAGAAAACTTCACTACATGGCACACCATACCAACTGAATATACTAAAGTAGCCTACAGAACCTCTACTACTGATGCGGATAATAATGGCCAAGGTACCGGTTCATCACTAACTACTACTTATGATGCCTATGTTTCTGCTACTCAACCTGCTGGCACTTATATTGGACAGGTGAAATACACACTTGTGCATCCGAATATGACTGATGATTACAATAAGCCGGTGTATCCGCTCAAGGTTACTGATTGCCCAGCCAATTCTATTTGCTATGCGCCAAATGCTTCTGATATTATTGGTTCTATGGATTCAATTAGTAGTACTAAAATTGCTTCTTCTCCTAAGGTTGGTGTGCAAGTAAGTATAACGTCTAATACGAATAAGACCTTAATCGCTCCTAACTACAAGCGTGATGGTTATGGTTTTGCTGGTTGGTCAACTGATTATGAAGCGACTGACAGTTCGACTATCTATGGCCCAAACGAAACAATAATAGTCCCAGATGTTTCTTCTAACGGGCTTATTCTATACCCGGTTTGGATAATAGCAACTAATAATATGCAGGATTGGGATGGTTGTTCTTCGCTTACCGCTGCTGTATATGATGATACTACTGGTGAGGTTACTCTTTCATTAAGCTCTCTTAGGTCTCTTAGGGATACGAGAGATGGCAATGTTTATACAATTGCTAGATTGGCCGATGAAAATTGTTGGATGATCGAAAACTTAAGGTTGAATGCGGAAGATTCACGTGGTGAAGCAAATATAGTTAAAGCGCAAGGTTATAGCCAAAGTGAGACTTATGGTGATTATATTGGATTAGCAGATTCAGAGGATTCAAATTTTAGTTATATCGTACCAGATCTAGCCAACGTCGCAACGAATAGTTTGTACAGTTCAGATGGAAGTACTCTTATAAACATTAATGATGCTGATTATCCACAGGTTCGTACGCCTCGTTATAATAGGAATAATACCAACATGGTGAATGGCGCTAAGAACTCGTCTGGAACAAATCTAGTAGATAGTTATAATACAAATAATGATCATGTTAGATGGTATAGTTATGGTAATTATTATTCTTGGCCTGCTGCGGTAGCGAACACTATACACAATGTACATGGTAGAAACACCTCTATTTGTCCAAGCGGTTGGGGCATTCCTCGTGGTGCTGGTGTTGCATTTAGTTTTTCCGAATTAGATAAAGCAATGGGGGGCACTGGTTATAGCCAATCTCAGACTCCGCAGAACACGATCCAGTCTAGAAAATGGCGTGCTTATCCTAATAATTATATTTTTGCTGGCTATTATAATGGGTCTTCTACGGGGGTACGTGGTAGTCAAGGTTGTTATTGGACTGCTGCAACTAATAATTATGAGAAAGTTTACGTTCTTGGCTTTTCTGAATCGAATTCTTTTTATCCAGGGACAAATAATCCAAGATGGAAATATGAAGGATTGCCTATTCGTTGTGTCCTTATAGGTCGCTAGTTCTTAAAACTATTTTAGTTTTAGCGTAGATATGCTATACTTGCACTAGAGGCGTTTTAGCAGCTATCACCTGCAAGCCGGCGGAAGAAAGGGAAACACCCGATTAGACCCGCTCGTGAATCCGCGTAAGAGATAAATTAAGTGCTGGCAATAGCCAGAAATTGGATGGTACCGCTCCGAGGAGTTCCAATGGCAAAACCATTGGATTTTTTAATTTAAAGGAGACCAAATGAAATACCAAGCGGGCACACGAAGAAAGGCCATCGAATACGAGAAAGCTCTCGTAGATTGGTGGAAGAAGAATCAAACCTTCGAGAAGTCGGTTGAGAACCGACCGATTGACAAATCTTACGTTTTTTATGATGGGCCTCCGTTTATTACTGGTAATCCACATCATGGTACGTTGCTTAGTTCAATCGTGAAAGATGCTGTGCCGCGCTACTGGACCATGAATGGTTACCGTGTGGAGCGAAGATGGGGTTGGGACTGCCATGGTCTCCCGGCAGAGAACTTCGTCGAAAAGCAACTTGGTATTACTGATCGTCGTGAAATTGGCACTAAGTGGTCGCTTGAGGATTACATTATTAAAGCGCGTGAGTCCATGGTGGCGAATTCCGAGACTTGGCGCTCGACTATTGATCGTATTGGTCGCTGGGTGGATTTTGATAATTGTTACCGTACGATGAACAAAGATTTTATGGAATCCGTGTGGTGGGCGTTCAAAAAATTATACGAAGCGGGTAAAATTTATGAAGGTCGCAAGGTTTTGATGTATGATACGAAGTTTGCGACGCCGGTTTCTAAGGCGGAAGTAACGATGGATAATGATGCCTATCAGACCGTGACTGACCCTTCGGCTTATGTGAAATTCAGATTAAAAGGTGCGGAGAATACCTACTTTTTAGCTTGGACGACTACGCCATGGACGTTGCCGGCTAATATGGCTCTCGCTATCAGCCCGGACTTAGATTATGGAGTCTATGATATTGATGGCGAACAATATATTTTGGCTACAGAGCGTGCAAAAGTTTTGTTCAAAGATGTGAAGCCGACGCAAGCTTTTAAAGGTACGCACTTTGTGGGTCAGAAATATGAGCCAATTATTAAAGTCGCGGATGGTTTGTTTGATTTAGGATTACGTGGTGATAAAGGTACGATTACTCGTCCGGATACTTATACGGTGCTGCCGGGTGACTTCGTTTCGGCCGAGGATGGTACGGGCATTGTTCACATTGCTCCGGCTTATGGTGAAGACGATTATGCGCTGGCTCAGAAATACGAACTGGATTTCGTAGATTGTCTAGATGAAAATGGTTACTATCTTCCTGATATGGCAGAGGAGCTCCATGCACTTGGGGTACGTGATACCGACGAACACGGTATTCAGGCCTGGGCGGGTAATAAATTCATTGCTAAGGTGCTCGAAGAGAAGGGAATTGTCTACAAGATTGAGTATATCCAGCACGAATATCCGTTTAATCCGCGTTCTAAAGAACGTATTATGTATCGCGCCTTCCCGTCGTGGTTCTTTGATATTGAGAACCAGAAGCCTCTGATGCTTTCAGAAAACGAGAATATCAACTGGTTCCCGGAGTATTTGAAACACGGCCGTTTTGCGAAGAATATCGAACAGGCGCCAGATTGGAATTTGTCGCGGGATCGCTTTTGGGCGACGGCAATGCCGGTATGGAAGGGCGATAAGGGGTCCATTAAGGTAGTGGGTTCTTATGATGAACTTTATGAGCTGTCTGGTAAGCGCCTTGAGGATTATCACCGTCCATGGGTGGATGCGATAGAGTTTGATATCGACGGGGAGCATTTTACACGGATTGAGAAGGTGCTAGATTGCTGGTTTGAATCCGGCTCGATGCCGTTTGCAGAGCTCCATTACCCGTTTGAAAACAAAGAGAAGTTTGAACGCAATTATCCGGCTGATTTCATCGTGGAATATGTCGGTCAAGTGCGAGCTTGGTTCTATTATGTTCACGCAGTGAATACTGCACTTGCTCAAATCGGCGCCTTTGGCGAAAGGGCTAAAAATGGTGCTAAAAATGCTTACAAAAATGTGATCACCACTGGCACACTGGCTGGGAATGATGGTCGCAAAATGAGTAAGTCGCTTGGCAACTATACTGACCCAAATATCTTAATGGACCAATACTCAGCCGACGCACTTCGTTTCTTGTTACTTTCTAGCCCGGTTCTTTCTGGTGAGGATTTTGCTTTACTTGATAAAGATGTTTCTGACGTTAGCCGCAAACTTGCTATGCTCTGGAATGTCTATGATTTCTTCACTACTTACGCCGAAATTGAGAATATAGATAGCGATAGCCTTAAATTAAACACCAAAAACCCTCTAGATGCTTGGATTGTTTCTCGCGTTTATCAACTTCGTGATTCTATCACCGAGGGGATGGAGGAATACAATATCCCAAAGGCGTTAGAAGATATCCTGCCGTTTATTGATGATCTTTCAAACTGGTTTGTGCGCCGTTCGCGCCGTCGTTTCTCCAAAAACGAAGATGAGCAGGATAAAATGGCAGCCTTTGCTACGCTTTACTATATATTAATATATGTAGCTAAGCTTTTGGCGCCGTTTACGCCGTTCTTGTCGGAAGAATTGTATCAGAAGATGACTGGTGCTAGCGAGTCTGTCCACCTCTTAGATTGGCCAGAAGCGGGCGTAATTGACACTGAGGTGCTTGATCAGATGTCTCGTACCCGTCAGATTATTACCGATGCGTTGGCGCTTCGGATGCAAAAAACCGATACCGAAGACCAAATTAAGGTACGTCAGCCTTTGTCTAAACTAGTTTATACTGGCGATAAGCTGCCGGATTTCTACGAACAGATAATTATGGATGAAGTTAACGTGAAGAAGGTTGAAAACGGCTCAGAGTTTACGCTTGATAAGACGCTGACCGAGGAGCTGAAGAGGGAAGGGTATGCTCGCGACCTGATTCGCGCCATTCAGTCGGCCCGTAAGAACGCCAAGCTGAATATGGATGATCGGATTAGGTTGTCACTGTCGATTGATTTGCCAGCTGGTTTTGAAGAGCTAGTGTTAGCTGAGGTGTTAGCTGATTCGTTTGAGAAGGGAGCTAACTACGCTCACGATGAGATTGCTAAGGTTTCCGGTGATAACGTCACGATTTCACTAGAAAAGATCTAAAATAAAACTAATTTGAGCTTGCATTTTGC
>CAYSAK010000020.1:0-15258 GCA_964429055.1 uncultured Candidatus Saccharibacteria bacterium | reverse complement strand
TATAATCTAACACTTCCAGGCTTCTTGCCTCGCCAGGATTTTTCTTCAAAACTCCTTTACTTACTAGATTATCAATATGTTCTGCCACGGCTGACACACTAGAAAGCTCTAACCCCGTCATTATTTCCCGGTAAGAAGGCGAGTAACCCCTCTCTTCTCCAAAATCTTCAATAAAGTTTAAAACCGCTAATTGTTTTTTTGTTAATTTCATTACCGCCATGGTATAATTATAAATAATGAAAAAGAATAAATCAATTGATGGGCTCGAGATTCGCGATGCCAAAAATCTAGCGCCAACTAGCGCTACACCTATTAAAGTTACCGCCAAATCCAGTAAGGCAAAAGTTCCTGTTGCTACCAAACCTGCTGTTAAAACTACTACTAAACCCGTGGTTAAACCTGCCGTTAAAAAGGTTAAAACCACCGAACCGGTTATTACTAAACCTACTCGTGAACAAGCTGTTGAAGATTTTCTAAAACCTGTCCAGGCTTTCAATTTCGACGGCGAAACCGGTGAACTTACCGCCTCTGATGAGCCGATCGATAAAAATGCCAAGAAAACGAAAAAAGAAAAGAAAGAAAAGAAAAAACCTGGCAAAGTCCGTCGCGTTATTTCTATCATTGCTCTTTTAATCGTCCTTGCTTTAATCGGCCTTATTACTTGGGCTGTCTTTTGGGGTAATGACATTATTGCTAAAATAACCGGTGGCCAAGGAAACGTCTTAGACTTAATCAAATTTATTGAGCCAACTTACGAACCACTCAAAACTGATGCCAATGGTCGCACTAACATTCTCGCCTTCGGTACTAGTGGTTATAACATGGAAGGAGACGAGGGCAACGGTGTCCACGCTGGCGCTCAGCTCACTGACTCCATTATGGCAATTAGTTTAAACCAAGAAACCGGCGACATTGCTATGATTTCTTTGCCTCGCGATCTTAAAGCCTCACCTACTTGTACTGCCACTGGCAAAATCAATGAAGTTTATTGGTGCAACAATATGTACAAAGATAACGAAGTTGGTGGCGCCAATGCTTTAATGGCTGAAGTTAGCGATATTCTTGGCATAGATTTCCAATACTACGCACATTTAAACTGGGGTTCGCTAGTTTCTATTGTTGATATTCTTGGTGGCATTACTGTCACTCTAGACGAAGGTATCTATGATTACTATTGGACTGGCGCCGTTTATGAACCTGGCGTACCTTATACGCTCAACGGCGAACAAGCCCTTGGCCTTTCCCGTGCTCGTCATGGCACTTCTGGCGGCGACTTCTCCCGTGGCTCTTCTCAACAAAAGATTCTTGTTGGTATTAAAAATAAAATACTTGAAAAGGAGCTTTCCATCACTGATATCATCGGTCTTGCCTCCGCTCTCGGTGACAACTTCCGTAGCAATTTCTCAATCGACGAATTAAAATCTGCCGCTCATCTCACCTTCGACTTTGATTTTGAAAGTATGCGCCAAATCTCTCTTTGGCCAGACTACATGAGAACCGGCACTCTTGACAACGGCATTTCCTACGTCTTCCCACGCGCTGGTGTTGGTGTTTACGGCCCTATCCAGGAGCTCGTCGCCGCTCAATTATCTAACGATCCACGTACTTACGAAGATCCTACTATCCTCGTCCTAAATGCTACTGGTGAATCTGGCGTCGCCAGTGCTGAACAAACCAAACTCGAAGCAGAAGGTTATACCGTCAATGCTATTAATAACGCTCCAGAAGATGTTGAATTCAAAAACAATGTCACCTTCTATAGCGACCACACCAAGCCTGGCACTGAAGATTTAATCCAAAAGTATTATGGATTAGAACAATTCCAGGTCAACTCTCTCTCCGACGCTCCAGCCTCTATTGACCACAACTTTAACTTTGTTATCGTCATCGGCCCTTCCCCAGTCAAAGATACTGAGGAAGAGTAAAATCTAAATATAATATTTAGATTTTACTAATTATGAGTTTTCTATCTCTGCCTTCACCCTCAGAGTGTGTATCGATATCCGAATAATCTTGTGCTAGTTTATGTACTACGCGGCGATCTGCTGCATTAAGATTAATCTCCATCGGCTCGCCAGTCTCACGAACCTTTTTAATCCATCCCTCAGCTTTCTCTGCAATTCTATCCGCTCTTTGCCTTTTGTAGCTAGCAACGTCTACATTCACTCTCACTACTTCTGCCCCGTGTGACACCAGTGCCATTGAAACGATGTGTTGAAGCGCCCTTAAATTGTCCGCATTACGCCCAATTAAAAGTGAATTTAAAGAAGTAGATGGCACCGAAAGTTGTATCACCTCATCATCAATCGTTGATGACACCGCTACGTTAATTCCGAAAAAGCTCAACAGGTCTTCCAGATATTTCGCCGCGAATCTAATTGATTCATCTTTATTCATTTGTTATCTCCTTTTCTTTTTAATATCTTTTGCGGAGATTCTAGTTATTTTTGTTCCTGTTTTTTTGTTTTCTACCACCTGAGCTTCTTGAATCTTTTTCAGTTCCTTAGTCATCGCTTTATCTGTCGCATCGTCCATTTCTTCACGCGCCCGACTAAAGATTATTTTTTGTTGCAGAATTGTTAACATATTAGATAAGAAATAATAGAAGGCGAGTGCGCCATGAAGATTTATCATAATAATAAACATCATCAGTGGCATCATCTTCGACATCTGCCCTGTCGTCATACTATTAATATCACTATCATCAATTTCCTTACCTTCTTTGGCTTCTTTGATCAAATCGCGGAACTTCTTACTTTTTTCTGACTTACCAGAAGGCATTTGTTGCTTGGTTACAAAGTATTGGGCAAATGCTGCAAATATCGCACAGAACAGCATAAATACTGCATTCCAGCTAAACTTTGCCGGGTTGATCACATCACTCGCCTTTGCCTCTAAATTAATAAAGCCAAACAGCTGTGGGTGAAAATCATATTCAGGCTTCTCTAATTCTTCCTTATTCTCTGCTATATTATATTCATCAACTTTTACAAGATATGCTTGTTGTTTTTCTTCCAGTGCCCGAATCTCTGAACCTTCGTAGGCTACAATCTCATAAGCCCGGTTCGTCAAATTATCTATTGGCATTGGTGTAGCAATTACTCTAATCGCTGAGAAAATCGCAATAAAGATTGGTAACTGAATCAACAGTGTCGCAAGAGAAGCAAACGGTTTGATATTGTATCTTTTATAAAGATCCATCGTTTGGAGCGATTCAAGTTGCTTATTCCCGTTACAGTTCTTTCTAATTTGCGTTAGTTCTGGCTGAATCTTTCGCATCAACTTTGATTGATTGAGCTGCTTTTTAGTTAGCGGCCACATCAAAAGTTTCACTAAAATCGTAAAGATAATAATCGCGAGACCAAAATCGTGCACCAAATTAAAGATTACAAACAGAATATTGACGATTGGCCTAACCACAATCATATCAATAAAGTTAAATGGCCCACCAGTTACAATTGAGCCAACGATAAACGCTAACACGAGCGCCCAAGTTATCGTTTTTTTCACACTCCAATTTTTCATTCTACTCCTTATTATAACACACTTTCGCCTCTTCGACTAGCTCCCCTAACTCCTTTTCTAGCTCAGAAAACGGCAAATTCAAAATATCTTTTGAAAACACCACAAATATATAGTCATATTCCTTCGGTATTAAATCAAAATTTACTCTCAGAGCCTCGTAGACGCGTCTTCTGATCCGGTTTCTCTTCACCGCCGACTTTACCACTCTCTTTGAAACTACCACTGCAAACCTCGTAAAGTGTCGTTCATTCTTCAAAAAAACTAACGACATCCTTGGCCAGCGAATCGTCTTTCCCTTCTGATAAACAAACCTCACTCCACCTCGTGAGTGAAACCGATACTTCTTGCTTAACATATATTTATTATAGCATAAAAAATCCCTTTAAGGGGATTACAGAGCGCGGCTGCGCGAGTATAAGCGCGCCTCGCCCGTGGCGACGGGCCGAGGCGACGCGGCCCCGAAAAGGGATTATTTTATGCTGTTAATCTAGCACGTCCTTTAAGACGACGTCTCGCTAACACCTTGCGACCATTTGAAGTAGCATTCCTTTTCATAAAGCCATGCTCAACTTTGCGTTGGCGCTTGTGCGGCTGGTATGTACGTTTTGGCATATTATTCCTTAATATTTATTAATATTCAAATTCTTGTCATAGTATAGCGCATTTTTCCACATTTTTCAAGCAGTTTTCCACACATCTCTCGCTAAAAAATGTATTTTGTGGAAAATTTTACCCCTGTTTTTTAAAAACTATATTATAAAACATTTTTTTCGGTTAAAACCTGTGGAAAACTTCATCCATCTATGCTATACTAAGGTCTAGTAAAGGAGGTTCAATGTATAACGTGTGGGAAAACGTCTTAGCTGAAATCGAGCAAAAGATTTCACCTGCCTATTTCTCCACTTGGTTCCAAGATACATCACTTATGTCTGCCGAAAACGGTCATATTGTGATCGGTGTGAAAAATAGTTTCTACGTCAAACAATTACGCACTAAATACTATAATATTATTGCCGACGCCCTTACCAAAAATGGCGTTACCGTGGACAATATCGATTTCGAGGTTAAATCCGATGTTAAACCCAAAGTTCGTTCCCGCGAAGTACCAGTTACTATTGAACTCCCTAAACTAAAATCAATTAAAAAGCCTTCAGACGCAACCGATAATGGTCTTAATAGTAAATATACTTTGGATAATTTTGTTATTTGCAGTAACAATGACGTTGCCGTTGCCGCCGCCAAAAGTATTATTAAGAATCCAGGCACTCGTTGTAACCCATTCTTCCTCTATGGTGGCCCTGGTCTTGGTAAAACCCACCTTGTCCAAGCTATTGGCAATGAACTTCTTAAGAAAAATCCAAACTTTAAGATTTTATATATCCCCGTCTCCCGCTTTTATTCTGACTTTATTGACGCCATCCAAAACGGCAAAGGCAAAGACTTTAATCGGAAGTTTGAAAAACTAGATTGTCTCATCGTCGAAGATTTCCAGTTTATTGTAAATAAGGAAAAATCCCAGGAAGAATTCTTTAATATCTTCAATAATCTTTACCAATTAAACAAACAAATCATCGTCACCTCAGATCGTCTTCCTTCTCAAATTGAAACTGTCGATGTCCGTCTCGCTTCTCGCCTTACTATGGGCGGCGCTTTCGATCTCCAGCTTCCGAAGTTCGAAGATAAATGTGCTATTTTGAAGGCTAAAGCCGAATTTATGGGTGCCGAAATTGAACCAGAAGCTATTGAATATATCGCCGAGAACGTTAATACTAATATTCGCGACCTCGAAGGCGAACTTTCCGCTATTTTATTAATGTCTGAGGTCCGTGGCCTCACTCCTTGGGAGCTTATCCAAAATGGCGCTGCCAGCATTAATAAAAACAGTAAACTTCGCCCTGCTTCTAGTAAGCAAGTGGTTGAAAAAGTCGCTAAATATTACAATCTCACCGTTAAAGAAATGTGTGGTAAATCCCGCGTCAGCAACATCAAAACCGCTCGCCAAGTTGCCATGTTCCTCCTTTCTAAAGAACTTTCTATGAGCACCACTAAAATTGCCAATGAAGTTGGTGTTAAAGACCACACCACTGTTATGCATGGCATTAAAAAGATCGAGAACGACATCAAACTCAACTTTACCCTTCGCGATCAAATCGAAACTATTAAGGAGCACATCTATGGTTGAGAATATTAAAAATGTGGAAATTTTGTGTAAAACCATGCGTAAATCCTTGCGATTTTCTCGCGCAAAACTTTGTGTAAATTTAAAAACTAAAAACCAAGTTTGTGTAAATCCCTACTTTCCCAACAACTTTTCCCACCTATTTCACACCAACATCCACAACCAAACCCTCTCTATATCAAACTATTCTTTTCCACTTTTCCACCAAGTCTATTACTACAACTTTAATAAATTAATAATTAGAAATAATTAGAAGAAAGGAATCAAAAATGAAAATTGAAGTCGCTCAAGAAAAACTCGCCAAAGCCTTAAATAATGTTAGTCGAATTGCCGTCGGTAAAGTTACCCTTCCTATCCTCAATAATGTTTTGATCAGAGTAAATAATAAAAAAGTCTCCCTCACCACCACCAACCTTGATATGGCTATTGTTGACTTCCTTCCAGTTTCCAATTCTGAGGACGGCGTTATCACTGTCCCAGCCAAACTTCTCGCCGAATTTATTTCAAACCTTCCTAAAGGTGAAAAAATCACCATCACCGAGAAAAACCAAAAAATCACTATCTCTGCCGGCAAGTATCAATCAGTTATTAACGGTTCCCCGGCTGACGATTTTCCAGAACTCCCTGAGATTGCCGAGAAAAAGGCTGTAGTCTTCAAACTCGGTACCGAGGACTTCAAAGCTGGAGTTTCCAGTGTGATTATTGCTAGTTCCAATGATCTCACCCGCCCTGCCCTCACTGGCGTCTATTTCAATACCTACGACAAAACCCTCGCCATCGCCGCCACTGACGGTTACCGCTTAGCCGAGAAAAAACTCATTAAAAACGTCCAAAGCGAAATTGCCGTCATTGTCCCAGCCACCACTCTTCAAGAAGTACTTCGTTCTCTAAGCGACGATATGGAAGAAATTGAAATCTCCTTCAATGAAGATTTAGTACGCTTCCGTCTTGGTGAAGTAGAGATTATTAGTAAACTTATCGACGCCAGCTATCCAGACTACCGTCGCCTCATTCCAAAAGACAACGATATTAAAGTTGAACTAAACCGCGACGAACTTATTCGTGTTACTAAACTTGCCGCCCTCTTTGCGAGAAGCGTCAACGGTGCCATCGTTTGTGAAACCAAAAAACCAGACATTTTCTCAGTTAAATCTCTCGCTTCTGAACTCGGCGAAAACGACTCCACTATTGAAACCGAAGTGAAAAAAGAAGGTAAGATCCGTCTCTCTGCCCGCTTTATGACCGACGCCCTTAATGCTCTTGATGCTCGCGATATCGAAATCGAATTCAGCAACCGCATTACCCCAATGATTCTCCGCAATAAAAAGAACGATAATTATACTCACATCATAATGCCTTTGAACTCATGATTATAAAATCCATCAGCCTCACTAATTTTCGAAATCACGACACCTATCATTTAGATTGTAATAATGATACTACCTTGATTTTAGGTAAAAATGGCTGTGGTAAAACCTCAGTCCTCGAAGCTATCTATATTTTAACCCGCGGTAAAAGCTTTCGCGCTACTGACCAAGACATCGTCAAACGAAAAACGGATTTTTATCGTATCGAGCTAATCACTGAAACCGGCGAAAAAAATATCGTCACCTACGACGGTAAAACTAAAACCTTCACTATCATGGACAAAAAATCCCGCCGCCTACCTAAAGACCACAAATATCCAGTAGTGCTCTTTCTCCCTTCCGATTTAAACCTCATTAGCGGCTCTCCTTCTCGTCACCGCGAGTACTTCGATCGCCTCTTTGCCCAGCTTGACGAAAAATACTCGAGCTATCTTTCCCGCTACGAAAAAGCCCTGCGCCAACGAAACGAAATTTTAAAGTCTGACCATCCCGACAGCTCAAGTTTATTCTCCTGGAACCTCCTTCTAGCTAAATACGGCTCATACATCTATGAGACCCGCAAAACCTTAGTCGATAAAATCAATTCCGCCTTAGAAAAAACATACTTTCAAGTTGCGAACAAGAAAGACAAACTTACTCTGAACTATCAAACAGAAATATCGCAAAAAAATGAAGATTCCTATCTTAAAAATTTAGAAAAGAGCCTAGAGAAAGATTTATACCTAAAACATACTTCTTTCGGCGTGCACCGCGACGATTTTATCTTTTACTTTAATGATAAACCTGCTGATGGTTCCGCCTCACGTGGTGAGACGCGCTCCATCATCCTCGCTCTCAAATTTATTGAAGCCAGCATGATGTTAGAATATCTCAATCAAAAGCCTCTCGTACTTCTAGATGATGTTTTTTCGGAATTAGACGATACCCGCCGCCAAGCCCTCATTAAAAATTTCAAACACCACCAAATCATTCTCACCAGCGTTGAAGAAATTACTCTGCACGACTAGCAATATTGTAATAACTTTCTAGAAAAGCAATCACCGGGTTCTCTTCACCCTCAAAATACTTAATATTGCTATATGCCGTTCTGCCACCATCATATTGTCTCAGCGCTTCCGTCGCTCGCGCCAAAGAAACGTACCGCTGTGCATATTTATAGGTATTCCAATCTCCATTAGCAGAAGAGTTCACAAAAGCTGCACCCGAAGCCAACCTTTTTTCGCCCTCACTGGCCCCCAGAAATCTCCTTACCATTCTCAAAATATCCGAAATAAACGAAATTGATTGCCCGCCAGTAGATTCCAAAATCCCGCCGTCCACCACACCGGCCGGAGTAATCCGCTCGTCATTGTAAGTAATAAAGTTGGCCAGTGTAGAACCATTTTTAATTGTCCTCACTCCATTTGAAAGCACCGTGTTAGCCTCCACGAAGTTAATAAATCCAGCATCATTATAAACATTATCAAGCGTCGTAGTATCAAACGTTGCCACCATTGTGCAACCCGCCGAACCTACAGCGCCAATCGTGCTAAGTGTTTCACAATCACCAAAATTAGTCAGATATGCTTCGCTCTCGTCATCTGCATAAGAAACCGGCATTATCGAACCCATCGCTTTTGCTGTTACCCGAGTAATAGAAGCCATTTTTGAAAATAGCGAACCAGTTTTCATCGCTTCCACTGCTAAACTATGCATGATTGAACCAAGGAACGTGTTTTTCGAAGTGATATCAAACGGGCTACGGTTCATGCGATCAGCTTTCGCATCAAGCGCCAATACCGAATTAGTTAATCTCGCGTAAGATTTCACCGCTGTTGCATCACCAGCCGTTGCTCCACTAGCCTTAGCTAGCTCCTTCCCGACATTCACCGCTCCTTCCACCAATAATTCCCCGCCAGCAACCCCCTTAATATCCTTAAACGAATTATTCACCAGTGAACTATTTACCGTCGGAGTAATTTTAGATAGCACATTAGAAAGTGCTGCCTCACCCCAACTAATAAACCGGCCGATTGAACCCCGAATTCCCTTAGCCGAAGACGCTACGGTTTCATTTACTGCCCCATTTGCGCTGTCAGTACCAAGTTGTCCTTCCACGGTTTTAAGCACCCGATCTGAAGAATAATTAGCTACTTTTGAAACATCAATTCTTTCACCCGAAAGCATCGCATACAAACTTGGCGATTCCAACATACTACCAGAAACCTTAATTACCTCGCCAGTTTTAGCGTCCACCACCTCAGTTTCTTCTTCCTGGTACAAATAATTCATTGCCTCATTAATTTTTGACTTACTTCCTAATCCCGCCTTCATCTTGCTGATGTTCTCCATAAAAGCTAGGAAAAAGGTGCTAGATTTTTGTTCCTTAGCAATCGTATCTGCCGTGTTTAAGGCGCTTGCCGCATTTAAAGTTGCCTGAGTACTATTCGAAGCCATATTTTTGCTGCGGACATTTTCTACTAAAACCTCCGCGGCACTTTGAGAACCCGCCCCCGCCCCAACCGTGCCGTACTCATAATAGATTTCATCATTCTCATCGCGTTTTTCATAAAGCCCAACGTTATTAATATCGATATCACTTCCCTGGCCAACTACCTTTGTCATCACTTCTTCAAAACTTTCATCACCACTGAAATTATTTCTCGAAGCGCCTAATCTCTCAAACACTCTCTCTGCTGAGCGATCATAATAGTAAGCCGCCCGCGAATAAGTTGCGGTGTTAAAAGCGTTATATAGTTTCGCATCATCATTGGCCTCTGTAGCAAAATCTGACGCCGAAACAACTTTGTTATCAATTTTCAGACTTAAATTTCCGCTAGTTTTATTTGTCTCTACAAACTCGCCATTCTTTTCTTCACCGACTAAAACGCCATTCTCCTTCAAACGCTTCGCGGTGTTTTCTGGCACTTCTCCACTAAAAAGCGCCTGTTGAAAAACGGCGATTTTGCTTTCTACTGCATCAGCGTATTGCACATCAGTCTCCTCTACTAGGCGTTCTGAAATCGCTGAAGGAATTAAATTGCCCGAGCTAAATAAAAAAGTAAAAATCACAATCATCGCTGTGATAAATCCGGCCGCCGAGAAGCTCTTTTTTAGTTTTGAGCCGCTGTTTTTTGATTTTTGTCCGGTCACACGAGAAATAATCTGGGTTTCTTCAAGAGCTGAGTCTTCGTTTGACCTTAAGATTTCTTCGGCTGACATGTATAAATTATAACATATTTTTGATATAATATAAAGCATGGTTAAAGTCGAAAAAATCATTCCTGGCGGTCAAGCTCTTGGCACTCTAGAAGATGGCAAAAAAATATTCTTTTGGAATGCCCTTCCTGGCGAAGAAGTTGTAAAATACGATATTACCAAAAACAAATCTCATTTTGTCGAAGCTATCGCTACCGAAATTTCTCATCCATCCACCTTTCGCGTGCTGGCAAAAGACGCTTGCTTCTTGTCTACTTCCCCTTGGCAAATCATTGATTTTAACTACGAGCTAAAACTTAAACAAGAATTAGTGGTGGAAATGTTCCGCGAACATCAAATCGATATTGATACACCACCCATTATTACTGACGGAAAAGAGTATTATTATCGCAACAAAATGGAATATGCCCTCTACTGGGACAACGAACTATCTAAAATCCGTCTAGCCTTCCACGCGCGTGGCTCTCATCGCAAAATTCCCATCGACCAGTCATCCATCGAACGCCCCGAGCTTTTCAAAAAAGCCACTGCCATCGTTGATGATTTAAATGTTCGCCATGAACCTGCCTTTAAATATCAAACGCTTCTTCTTCGCGCCAACCAATCTGGCGAGGTTTCAGGTGGTCTCTATGAAAACGGCCAACCTCACCCGGTTTTTGAAAACCTCACCGACACAATTTTAGGTCACGAATATTCTTATTCGCCGAACGGCTTTTTCCAAATCAACCTCCCAGTTTACGAAATGGCGCTCACTGAAATCAAAAAACATATCAATACTGAAAATGTCCTAGACCTCTACGCCGGCGTCGGCACCATCGGTCTCTCCGTCGCCCGCGACCGCCACCTCACCCTCGTTGAGTGTGATAAATCTGCCTATAGAGAGATGGCAAAGAATGTGGGGGAAGGTGCTATTGGCTTTGAGGAGCATATTTGGCGACGGGCCAAATACGGAGCAAGCGAGCCCCGTAACGACGGGAGCGAGCTTGCGTTCCGAAAAGACAATGGCACCTTCCCTAAATGCATCCTTGATAAATCGGAAAATGTGCTTGATCATATCAAAAACGACCAAACCGTCATTTTAGACCCCCCTCGTGCCGGTTGCGATGCCAAATTAATTAATAAGCTCTTAGAAATCAACCCTCCTAAAATCATCTATTTATCCTGCAACCCCGCCACCCAAGCCCGCGATGTCAAAATGCTCCTTTCAAAATATCATCTTGAAACCGTTAAAACCTTTAACTTTTTCCCGCATACCCCTCACATTGAAAACTTAGTTGTGTTATCATCATAGTATGAAAGACAACGCCAAGAGAAAATGGTTTATAGCGCTAAACTTGGTTATTTTCCTCTCCACGGTGGTATCCGTAGCCGCCACTCTAATTTTCGGTTCTTGGGCCGCTCGTAAAGATGTCAGCGAAATCGTCTATGGTGTGCATATTGATTATTGGATGCACGCTGTCACCTTTACCGTTCTTAGTAACATCATGCTAGGCATTATTGCCCTTGTCTCTTCAATCATCAGTATAAAACGCCGAAAAAACAAAAAATTCTTGCCACGCGGGCTACTCACCTGGTACTTAATTGGCGCCACCAGTGGCCTTCTGACCTGTCTAACCGTGTTAGTATTCTTAGCCCCTATGCGCGCCGCTAGCGGTAAAGATTACTTCGATATGCTACTTGGGCCTATGTTCCATCTTCACTTCTTAAATCCAGTACTCGCCGCTATTTCCTATATTTTCCTCACTGGTAATCAAAAGGCTACTTTAAAAGACCGATTTCTTTCCCTTCTCCCACCTGCCATTTATGCTGCACCCTATCTCATCTTTGTGGCTATTATCCGGATTTGGCCGGATTTTTACGGTTTGACTTTCGGCGGGCATAACTATTTACTCTTTCTGGTTTTTGCCATTTTTGCCGCCGTTACTTTTGGCATTTCGTCTCTTCTCGCCTATTGTCATAATCGCCAAATTGAGTTAGAATAAACTCAAAATGGAAAGGTGGCCGAGTGGTTGAAGGCGCACGCTTGGAAAGCGTGTGACGGGGCAACCCGTTCGCAAGTTCGAATCTTGTCCTTTCCGCCAGGATAGTTTAACATGAACGGGTGACGGACCTGGAGGGGGACCCCCATTGAGTTTCAGCGAAATGGGGGAGGAAAAGGTCCGGCAGGACCCGTTCAGAGAAAAATATGAGTGAAAACATTATAGAATTAAAGAAACTAACCAAGCGCTACGGTTATGGTGACACCGAGTCCTTCGCTTTGAAAGATTTTGACCTCACTATTAAACGTGGCGAATTTATTATGATCATGGGCCCATCTGGCTGTGGCAAAACTACACTTCTTAATATTATTGGTCTTTTAGACCGCGCCACTAGCGGTGAGTATTCCTTAAATGGCGAGAATGTAGCTAACATTTCTTCAAGACGAAAAGCCCGTCTCCGAGCCAAGAAAATTGGTTTTATTTTCCAAAATTTCAACCTTATCCAAGATTTATCCGTTCTTGAAAACGTCGCTCTCCCGCTAGTCTATATTAACCAGCCTCGCACCGTTCGTCTCAAGAATGCCTCTGATGCTCTAGATCGTTTTCACCTTCAAGAAAAAGAATACTATTTACCACATCAACTTTCCGGTGGTCAACAACAACGTGCCGCCATTGCTCGCGCCATTGTGAGCGATCCTGAAATTATTCTAGCTGATGAGCCAACCGGTAACCTTGATTCTCGCGCATCTGTCGCCGTGATGGAAGAATTAAAATCCATCCACGAAGAAGGCAACACTATCATTATGGTGACACACAATCCTTCCCTTACAGTTTATGCCACACGGGTAATCAATATGCTAGATGGCCAAATTGACACCGATATCAAGACCGTTTCCGACCAAAATTTGCCTCAAAAAATTGAGGTTAAACGTGGTAAAAAACGCAAACGCAAAACTTCTAATCGGAGGAAAAAATAATGGCCTCACTCTTTCGTACTCATTTTAGGCTCGCCTGCACCTCTATTAAAGAGAATCGCACGCGCTCCTTTTTAACTTGTCTTGGCATCGCCATCGGTATTGCCAGCATTATTCTGATTTTATCCCTTACTGGCAGCGTTTCTAATCTTATTCACGAAGAAGTCAAAGATGTTGGCTCTGACCTGATTATTGTCCGTCCAAAAACCACCAAAGACTCCATCACTACCGTTATTGAAGAGTTAACTTCTTCAAACTCATTTGAAAAAAGTAATCTTGCTTTAACCGACGTTGATTCCATCAGAAAAATTGAACAAGTCAAAGCCGTCGCCCCTATTGCTGTTGCTCACAACACCATTGCCAACGAAGACAATACAGTTGCTTCTGCTATGATTCTTGGCACTAACCCAGATTTCATCACGATTGAGCCTCTCGCTCTTCGTTATGGTACATTCATTAATGACAAGAATAAAGACAACGCTGTAGTGATTGGCCACATGCTTTCTCTTCTTCTCTTTAATACTTCAAACCCAGTCGGTCGCACCATCAAGTTTTATGGTAAAACCTTCATGGTTGTTGGCGTTTTAGAGGAAATAAAAGAAACTATCAATTTCAACAATGTCGACTTCAACAATGTTCTCGTCATGGATTCCAGTTTGCTTGAAACCCTCATTGGCTCTCTCCAGGTTCAGCAAATAAATGTCAAAGTAGCTACCACTGACAGCCTTACCCCAGTTTCTGAAGAAATATCCTCTATCCTCACCTCCAGCAAAATGGGTGACACCAACTTTACTGTGGCTTATGGCGAAGATATCACCCATCCAGCTAGCGCCATGCTCAATATTATCTCTGGGATTCTCGCTCTCGTAGCCGGCATTTCCCTCGTCGTAGGCGGTATCGGCGTGATGAACATTATGTTAGTTTCCGTCGCCGAACGCACTCACGAAATCGGCATCAGAAAAGCCGTTGGTGCTTCTTCCGGCAATATCTTAGCTCAGTTCATGTTCGAGGCTCTTATCATGTCGATCCTCGGCGGTTTCTTGGGCGTAGTTCTAGGTTATGTCCTCGCTTTCTTTGTTTCAGTCATTACTCCATTTACCCCATACATTAGTTGGCAAATTCTCCTCACCACCTTCTGCACCACCATCGTTGTCGGCATTATCTTTGGTATTTATCCTGCCCTCAAAGCCGCCAACCGCAACCCAATCGAATCACTCAAGCATTACCGATAAATCTGTCGCATGCTATAATAGACCTATGAAAAAGTTTTTAGAAAAACTGCCATTTTATAATCAATTAGTTTTGCCATACCATTTTGCGCAGGCCACTACTGCTGAACTAAAGTACCATTTCCCTGCCAAAAACCTTCGTGTCATCGGAGTAACCGGCACCAATGGCAAGACCACTACTTGTTTCATGATTTGGAATATGCTCCGCGCCGCTGGCTACAAAGCCGGTCTCATGACCACCGTCGCTTACGGTGTAGATAAGCTCACTCCAGAACTTGGCCACATGACCACTGTTGACGCCATGACCTTGAATCGTCGTATAGAAAGTATCAAAAAAGAAGGCGCTGAGTTTCTCGTCCTTGAAGTCACCTCGCATGCCCTGGCCGAATATCGAACCCTTGGCATTCCATTCGAAATTGCAGTCTTCACCAATCTTACACATGATCACCTAGATTATCATAAAACTCTAGAAAAATATCGCGCCGCTAAAGGTAAATTATTCAAAAAAGCCAAGTTTAGCATTCTAAATGCCGACGATGCAACCACCAAATATTACAAAAAACTCTCCCATAAATATATCACATATGGTATAAAAAATGGCGAAAATCGGGCAGAAAACCTAAAACTCACTGTTTCTGGCGTAAAATATTCACTTGGCGATATAAACATCGAGACTAAAATTCCCGGCGAGTTCAATGTCTACAATTCCCTAGCCGCCGCCCTTGTCGGAAAGCAGCTAGGTTTAACAAATGCCCAAATTGAGCAAGGCATTAATTCCCTAGATTCCGTTGAAGGGCGCATGAATGT
>CAYSAK010000019.1:0-15395 GCA_964429055.1 uncultured Candidatus Saccharibacteria bacterium | reverse complement strand
ATAGTGGCCCAGGTTCGCCGATTGTCACCAGCCAGGCCGTCTCGTTCCTGCAATGTGATTCAGCTTGGAAAAACCTAAATTACGGCAAACAAGGCGTCAATGGTTCAGATGGGGCAACCATTTGCGTTGCCGGCTGTGGCCCGGTCTCGTTCGCTGCCATTGCTGTAAATCTAGGACTATCCGTCTCACCAGTTGATGTCGTAGATGTAGCCGGTAAAGCTGGTATGTATGTTAATGGGGTCGGTAGTGATTGGAGGGTCAGCCGTACGCTTGCTAGCCACTATGGTCTAGGTTATCGTAGTCTCAGTGGTTCCGAGTATTCAGTAGAAGGTATTAATGCCTTATTAAGAGCTGGCAAAATGGTCCACACAGCAGGACAAGGCGGGATGCCATTCTCAGAAGGCGGTCACTATATAGGCATTGTAGGAGTGACGAACTCTGGCAAGTGGGTCGTGGTAGATTCTGGCCATAGCAAAGATACCGCCGTAGCAGAATATGACCCAAGTACAGTGCTTCAAGGTATGGATGCGAGAAAAGGTTCAGCCGGAGTAATTTGGAGGTAAAATGCAAGAAAGTAAACTAGCATTCTTCAGAACTGGTAAAGGCCGAGCGGTCATAGTCGGAGCACTACTATTAATCATTATAGTATTAGCAGTGGTCCTCGCCATTGTGGCTAAGAATGAAAACGAAAGAGATCCTAGATTTGAGCCATACATCGACCCAGTTTCTGGAGTCACCATTTGGAATATTGACGAAGAGCCAGAATTCGAAGGAGACGAAGGCCCAATCCTGCTAGGTTTCTATCAATTAAAAGACTTTGGTTTCATGTCGGCACAATACCAGAAGATTATCGACACAGTGACGGAGTTTGTCGAATCAAACCATGAAAATGTCAAAAGAATCAGCTATAAAAAAGACAGTTTCAACTACGAAGACAATGACGATGACGAAGATGACGAAGAAAAAGAAATAGAGTTTGAAAAATCCAGTTTCGAGTTCGTGGTAGATAACAAGACAACATACTTAGTACATCTTGATACCATGGGATCGCTTGAAGACATCAACATCGAAATAGAAAAGAAATAACTTCTGGCACTCTTGCATTTTGAGTGCTAGTTATATATAATATATATTATGGCAGAAAAACGTGATTATTATGAAGTTTTAGGCGTGCCCAAAAACGCGTCCGATGATGAGATTAAAAAAGCTTACCGTAAATTAGCCGTCAAATACCATCCAGACAAAAATCCCGGTGACAAAGAAGCGGAGGCCAAGTTTAAGGAAATTAACGAAGCCCACGACGTGCTTTCAGACAAGCAAAAACGTGCGCGATATGATCAATTTGGTCATGCCGGCGTTGGCGGCGCTGCTGGTGGTGCCTACGGTGGCAATCCATTTGCTGGTGGCAACTTCAACTTCAACGGCCAGACTTTTAATTTTGATTTTGGTGGCGGTTCGGCCTTCGATGATATTCTAGGTAGCCTATTTGGTTTCGGTGCCGGTGGTGCGAGAAGACCACGTAGAGGTGCAGACTATCAAACTTCAGTAACTTTGACGTTTGAAGAGGCAATTTTTGGGACGACAAAGACGGTATCGGTGGATGGTAAAGATCTTAAAGTGAAGATTCCAGCCGGAATTGATGATGGTATGTCGATCAGACTGCATGGTAAAGGTGGGCCGGCGCCAGAAGGTGGAACAGAACGTGGTGATTTGTATGTCCGCATACGTGTGAAACCACACAAGTCACTAACTAGGGAAGGTGCCATTATTCTTTCTGAACAAAAAATTGACATGGTAGATGCCGCCCTCGGCTGCGAAGTTGATGTTGAAACCGTCGATGGCGTAGTCCGCATGAAAGTCCCAGCTGGCACCCAATCCGGCACTCCATTCAAGTTGTCCGGGCATGGTGTACCATTTAGAGCCGACGGCGATCGCGGTCCACACATCGTCACCATTATTGTTGAAACGCCAAAGAATTTATCACGCAAGCAAAAGGAAATTCTGGAAGAATTCAAAGGCGCCAAAAAACGTGGCTTTTGGAACTAATTAAATCGTCATTCTCATTTCTACTAGACCAGTAGAAACGTTGCGAACTACAAGATCAACGCCGTTTGATGAGCGTTCAATGCGGTGCGTCACCCAACCAGAAGCGTCGCGAACCACCAAGGTATCAGAAAGTAGGCTCCCTTCAATATATGAGCTAGAGCCATCCGGGGCGCGGTAAATCACGCCATTTCTTAGGAGCATCTCCTCCAAATATCCCATCGGAATTTCCTCTGATTACATCTGTTTTTTAAAGTCTAGTCCAAAAGAGAAAAAAATGCAATCATAAGGATTTTTGTTTTTGCATTTTCGTGGTATAATAGATAGTGGAAATTTAAATTTGATGTTATTTGTTAACCCGTTGGTATAAGAAAAATATCGACAAAAACAATTAGAAAGGGAGTATATGGAAATTGCAATCCCAATTATTGCCGCGATTGCCGGTTTGGCAGTTGGCGCGGGAGGTCTTTTTGCCTACAATAAGAAAAATGAAAAAGGTGGCAAAGATAAGGCAGAAGATTTAGTCAGAAAAGCGAAGCGGGAAGCTTCGGACATCGTTCTAGCTGCCAAAAAAGAAGCTACCGAAGTAGCCGAAAAGAGTCAAGCCGAAGAAAACGAACGCCGCAAAGAATGGAAAAAAACGGAGAATCGTTTGGCCGAACGCGAGACAACTTTGGATGCCAAACTAGATCAACTCGAAAAGAAATCCGAGAAACTAACTCGCGAAGAAAAGGAAATTGAAACTCTTAAAAATGAGATTCGTGACATTCGCGAAAAGCAACACGAGAAACTAGAGAAAATTGCTGGTCTCTCCAAAGCCGATGCTCGTGACAAACTCATGAAAATGACCGAGAACGACATCAAGCAAGACTTGGTCAACCTAGTTGCTAAAGAGCAAAAAGAAATCAAGCATGACATGGATGAAGCTGCTCAAGCGATGCTGCTTACAGCTATGGAAAGAATGTCTTCAGAAGTCACGGCTGATCGCACAGTAACAGCCTTAAAGCTTCCGGATGATGATATGAAAGGTCGCATTATTGGTAAGGAAGGCCGTAATATTCAAGCTTTGCAAAGAGCTACTGGTGTAGATATTATGGTGGATGATACTCCAGGCATGGTAGTGCTTTCTTCCTTTGACCCAATTCGCCGCCAAGTTGCAAGGTATGCTCTTGAGCGTTTAATGAAAGACGGTCGCATTAATCCAGCTTCCATTGAAGAGTCTGTTGAAAAAGGTGAAAAGGAAATTGAAAAAGAAGTGGTAAGAGCCGGTGAAGATGCCGTGCGTGAAGTTGGGCTGGTAGGTATTCCACGTGAGTTAGTACACCTTCTAGGTGAGTTAAAATTCCGTACTTCCTATGGTCAAAACGTGTTGCTCCATTCCATTGAAATGGCTCACGTGGCTGGCATGATTGCTGAAGAAATTGGCGCTGATAAAAGAGTCGCGAAAACGGCAGCTCTACTTCATGATATAGGTAAAGCTGTAACGCATAAAATTGAAGGGAAACATGCCGAAATTGGTGCAGAATTAGCAAAGAAATATGGTATGCCTGATCCTGTGGTGCATGCGATGGCGGCACATCATGATGATATTGAACCAACTACACCAGAAGCAATTATCGTAAAAATATGTGATGCAATGAGTGCAGCACGCCCAGGTGCTAGGAACATTTCCGCTGAGAACTTTGCCGAAAGAATGCGTGATCTTGAGAATATCGCTACCTCATTCCCAGGTATCGACAAGGCCTATGCGATTTCCGCTGGTCGTGAGGTGCGTGTGATTGTTGAACCAAAACAAATTGATGATTTGTCAGCTTTGAAACTAGCGCGTGATATTGCCAACAAGATTGAAGCCACCATGAGCTATCCTGGCATCATCAAGGTGAACGTGATTCGCGAAACTCGTGCAGTAGAATATGCGAAATAAATTTGCCACTGGACCATATGAGCCAAAAAAATGCTGGGTCGGCGAGAACCAGAAGATTTGCTATGCCACGCGTGACGAAGCCGAAGTTGCTGCCCGCGTAGCAGAGTATGAGCATGGCATCTCAGGCCTTGGTGTTTACAAATGTGAGTATGGTGATCATTGGCATTTAACCGGCAGTGAAGAAAGAGAGTCCAAATGAAAAGAGAATTAGTTATTCACGGCGTTTATCGACATTTCAAAGGAAACCTATATTTAGTAGAAGACATCTGCGAACATTCCGAAACCGGCGAAAAGTTAGTCATCTACCGAGCACTTTACGGCGAAGGCAAGCTCTACGCCCGCCCACTTGAAATGTTTCTATCAAGGGTTGATCATCAAAAGTACCCAGACGTTAAACAAAAATTCCGCTTTGAACTCCAATCTTAAACTGGTGGTATAATGAGGGTATGAATAACGAGATAGAGGCACAATTTTTGGATATCAACAAAAACGAGGTGAGGAAAAAGCTTACTGAAATTGGGGCGAAGCTAGTGAAGCCGGAGGTTTTGATGCGGAGGTTTGTGTTTGATACGGGCCCACATAGTTTTGCAAGAGTACGAGACGAAGGTGGTGGCAAGATTGTAATGACATATAAGAATGTGGCGGATGACCATTCAATTATGGGTACAAAAGAAGTGAACGTGGTAATTGATGATTATGAGAAGGGGGTGTTATTTATGCGTGGATGTGGTTTGGAAGAAAAAGCAGAACAGGAAAGTTTACGAGAGACTTGGGTGTATGAAGCTAAGGATGGTGAAGTGGAGATTTGCATTGATACTTGGCCGTGGATTCCAACGTTCATAGAAGTGGAAGGACCAACCGAAAAGTCAGTTTGGGAGACGGCTGATTTATTGGGTTTTTCTAAGAGCCAAGCGAAGTTTGGTTCGGTAGATACGACATACCAACATTATTATGGGATTGATACAGATACTGTGAATTTGCACACGCCAAAGATTTTGTTTGATGGAGAAAGACCGGATTGGGCAAAAGAAAAATGAGTAGTGTTGAGCAGATTAGTGCGAAGGTAAGAAAATATATTGAGACGAGGATTTTGCCACAATATGAAAAACTAAGTGGCCATGCGGGAGGGCACATCGAACAGGTGATTGACCGTAGTTTGGAGTTTGCCAAGCAGGCACCGGGAGTAAATCTCGACATGGTGTATATAATTGCGGCTTATCATGATTTAGGAAGATTAATTGACAATGAAACGCACAATATTGAATCGGCGAAAATGATGCGAGCCAATAAGTTTTTGTTGGAGAATTTCACAGCGGAGGAAGTGGAGACAATGGCAGAGGCGGTGGAAGATCACCGGGCGTCGCTTGGCCATGAGCCGAGAAGTATTTACGGGAAGATTGTATCATCGGCAGACCGGAACCCGACAGTGGAGAGCATGCTAGAAAGGGCGTATGATTATAATAAATTGTTGCATCCAGATTATTCGGAGGACGAAATAATTGAAGATGTGAGAGTGCATATCCGGGAAAAATATTCACCAGATGGTTATGCGGCGAAGACGATGTATTTTAAAGATCCATCGTTTGAGAAGATGTTAGTGAAAGTAGAAGAGATTACTAGGACACCGGAAAGCTTCGCAAAAGTGCAGAAAGTATTTAATCGAAAGAGATTCGGTAAATAAAAAAGCCCCGTGTATAACGGGGCGAGGAGAGGGGATTACCTTTTGTGGCAGTTGATGAGGGTGAAGGTGCCGTCGGGGTAGAGTCTCAGATGGAAGTGATAGTGACCTTTGCGGTCGCTGCTGTCCTTGCCGTAGAGATCGACATCGGCGGTGCCATCGGAGTTGACGTGGACATCCTCGACGCTGTCGGGGTAAACGCCGTTGTAGGAGCGATAGCTCCCTTCAAGCATTCCTTTCAGCTGACGTTCGATGTCCCAGTGCTTGGATGTATCATCCAGATCCCAATAATTCCTAGACATAATGTACATCTCCTTTCGAGAAAATAGGCGTTTTTACAAGCCACATATATTATACAACATTTTGTATAAAAATGCAATAGGTGTTTACGCAGTTATTATATAATATAGTAAAGAAGGAGTAATAATGAAAATTGAATATCTCGGACATTCGTGTTTTAGGCTAAATGAGGAGATAGTAATTGACCCATATAAGGATGGCTCAGTGCCAGGGCTTAAGCCACTGCGCATTTCTAGCAAGCGAGTGATTTGCTCGCATGAGCATGCAGATCATAGTGGACGCGAATGCGTGGAAATTTTGCCAGGCGAGTGCAGCTTTGACGTAAAAGAAGTACCAAGTTTTCATGATGACCGTGGCGGGGCGCTTCGCGGGCCAAATACGATTTTTGTAATTACTTCTACCTCTGGCGAGAAAATAGTACATCTTGGTGACCTAGGCCATTACCCAAATGGCGAACAACTAGCGGCGATTTCAGATGCGGATTATTTGCTAATTCCGGTAGGCGGTTATTATACGATTGATGCTGAAGTGGCGGTGAGGATTTGTGAAGCTTGCCGACCAAAGTGTATAATTCCGATGCATTATCGAACGGTTAGTTCTGGATACCCGGAGCTTGCAGCGGTGGATGAATTCTTGAAGTTAGTCGAAGAAGCGGGGATTTTGGATAAAGTGAAAGTGGTGGAAAAAGCCTAGGCGTTTTCATATAAAACTCTTATGTAAGGTTTTTGAGTGGTGGAGGGTTGCAATTATTTTTGAGTCGTGTGTATATGGTGGAGGGTTGACTTCGGAGTTTAGTGAGCCGAGTGCAGGAACCGTAAGGTTCGTGCTGTGTGAGGTAACCATTAAACAGTGGCCGGGCACTAGGTTGCCAGAAAGGAGCGGTGAAATGACCATAACAATAAATTTGTTATGCATCTTAATCCCTAAGCGTAATTCCGTACCGAAGAAAAATCTAGTTAGGTAAACCCTAACTAGACAAACCCATAGAAAAGCTCTTCCTGGAGGGGCTTTTCTTATGTTTTGATTATAACAGTGGTGGGGTGGGGTGTCAAGAATGGCTAGAAGTCGTCTTCGTCATCCAAGTCTAGGTCGTAGTTTTCGGCGCCGATTTCGTAGCCTAGCTCGTAGGCTTCACGTTCTTCGTCGCTGAGTTCGTCGAGATCGACGGAAGAGCCGAAGCTGGCTTGGTATGACATTTTGTTCTGGCGGTCGTAGGTGCCGTCTTCGATGCCGAGGTTTTCGATGTCTAAATCTGAGAGGTGGTCCATGAGGTTATTATACGATGAATAGGGGGAGTTAGGCAATGTTAAAATGTCTATGTATTCGTTTGAGGTGGTGGGGGGTTGATATTTTTTATGTATGTTTATATTTTTTCATTAAAAAATTAGGAGATTGAATATGAGTATACTTCAAGAGTATGAAGGGCATAATAAAATAATAAATCAAAGCAGAATTGGGGCAATTAGTGACTATATATCATATATGAGCAAAAGTGGAGTTGAGCTTTTATATTCTGATGTAGTATATAAAAGAGCAGAATGGGAAAAATTTGAAAGATGGTATAATGATAGGTATGGAAAGAGTTCAGAAGGAGATAAAAAAATTTAACGAAGAACGGGATTGGGACCAGTTTCATAGCCCAGAAAATTTGGCAAAATCAATTTCAATAGAAGCGGGTGAATTGCTGGAATGCTTCCAGTGGAATAGCGAATATAACAAGGAGGAAGTTTGCGAAGAATTAGCAGATGTATTTAGCTATTGTTTTCAAATGGCCGACAAACTAGGAGTGGATCCAGAAGAAATAATTTTGGCAAAGTTAGAGAAAACCCGAAAAAAATATCCAGTTGAAAAAGCTAAGGGTGTAAGTACGAAATACAATAAATTGTAGGAGGAATATGATTGTTTACGATGGCGTGAAAACAGATTTTATGAAGGATGTTCGTGATAATTTGATTTGCAACAAGATTTATGAACAGTACAAAAAATATTTTGGGCATTTGGGCGAAAAGAGTCCTCAAATGAGAGCATGGCAAAACTCCATGCAGTACATGAGAAATGTTTTGGATTCGGAAGATATTCCAGAGGATTGTGGGGTGGCTATAGAATATAATATACCAACTACTTCGAAACGTGTGGATTTTATTTTGACTGGGACTGATAAAGAGGAGAAAAAGAAAGTAATTATTATTGAGTTAAAACAATGGGATGAGTGTTCTTTGGTTGAGTCAGAAAATGGAGTATTTGTTGAAACGTTTCTTGGTGGTGGAATGCATAAGACGCCTCACCCATCTTATCAGGCGCAAAGTTATGCAGTGTATATAGATAATTATATTGAATCTGCACAAAATGATAAAATGGACTTACTCCCTTGTGCTTTCTTGCATAATTATCATTTTAAAGAAAATGACCCGATATTAGACGAGCAATACAAAAACTACATAGAGGCTGCTCCTCTATTTGGGGCAGAAGATTTTCCGAAGTTGAGAGAGTTCATAGTTAAGCATATAAAGAAGGGCGATAAAGGCAAAACTATTTTTGAGATTGATCATGGTAGGTTTAGGCCTTCAAAAAGATTGCAAGATTGTCTAGTTCCAATGTTAGAGGGCAACGAAGAGTTTGTTTTGATAGATGACCAAAAAGTTGCTTATGATACTGCTTTGAAAATGGCAAGAGATGCTGTTGCGTTTGGGAAAAAGAAAGTATTAATAGTCCAGGGTGGTCCTGGGACTGGTAAATCGGTTTTAGCTATTAATTTGTTGGTAGAATTAATAAAAGAAAATGCTGCGACTTTTTATGTTACAAGAAATGGCACACCGAGGGCTGTTTTTAGAAAAATGTTGACAAAAGGAGATTTCACTAAAGAGTTTATAGAATCTTGCTTTCAGAATTCTGGCAATTACGTTGATGTTGAACCAAATACGATTGATGCTTTGGTTGTTGATGAGGCCCATCGATTGACAGAAAAATCGGGCTTTATGAATAACTTGGGCGAGAACCAGATAAAAGAAATAATACGAGCGGCAAAGTTTTCGGTGTTCCTAATAGATGAGGACCAAAGAGTAACTATTAAGGATATTGGTAGTATCGATGCAATAAAAAAATATGCTGGCGAATTTGGTGCTGAAATTGAAGAGCTAGAGCTTGAGAGCCAGTTTCGATGTGGTGGTTCTGATGGTTACTTAAACTGGCTAAATGATCTTCTGGAGATCAAGGAGAGCCATAATTTTATTGATTTGGATTTTAAATATGATTTTAAAGTATTTGATGACCCTAATGATATGCGGGAAGCTATAGTTGAGAAGAATAAGACAAATAATAAATCTAGGGTAGTTGCAGGGTATTGTTGGAATTGGATTAAAGAGGGAAAGAATGACACGAATTTTTATGATATTACTATTCCAAAATATCAATTCGGTATGAGTTGGAATCTGGATGAGAATTCGCAGGTTTGGGCTATTGAAGATACTTCAATAAACGAGGCCGGTTGTATTCATACTTGTCAAGGTCTTGAGTTTGATTATGTCGGCGTGATTATTGGTGATGATTTGGTGTATCGCGATGGAAAAATTGTAACTGACGTGACGAAACGCGCTAAAACCGATCAGTCTGTAAGGGGTTACAAGAGGCTTCTTGAAGAAGACCCAGAGAATACAAAAATACTTTTGGACAGAATCATAAAAAACACATACCGTGTCTTAATGACTCGTGGGATGAAGGGTTGTTATGTTTTTTGTACCGATGAGGAGCTGAGAGATTATATAAAAGAAAGAATCGGCGATTTCCACAATTAGTATGATAGATGTTGATTTTGATTTTACAAACGACGCTCCCGGATATTGGGATGGTTTTTGGGGGAACAGTAACCTTGGCATGTCGAAGATGGATCCGGATTCGGGGAGTAGGACTTTGCAAAGGTATCAGCAGGTTTTATGGAGTCGGGAACTACCAAATGGCGAGAAGATGGATTTAAAAATTGGTGATGGCGCGGATTATTTAACTTGGAAAGATTTTCGGTTTGGGAGTGATTCGATTATTGCGAGTTTTCGGTATGAAAAATGTCGTGGGCTTTTAGAACAAGTGATGAAAAAAGTGCCGGACTACAAAAGATTTGTGGAAGAGTTCCTAAGAAAAACTTATACGATTGGCGGGGAGATTATTTTTCCGAAGCATGCAAATAGTATTAATCAGGCGCGAGGGTGTAATAAGTCTATTTGTGATAGGTTTGATTTGACGCTTGAGTGTATTAGGCGGTTTTACGCTGGTGAAGATAGCCCGCTTGGGGAAGTTTTGAAAAGCGATAAAAAGTTTTTTGATTTGTTTGTGGGTTTTCGGGGTTATGTAGATTTCTTTTTACTGCAAGATTTGGTGAGTGATGATTACAAGGAAGTGAAGTTTTGGACGGATTGGCGGGGGTTTGATGAGAACCCGATTCCGAAGGATGCGGATGAATACTTACAATTCATTGAAAACGAGTTGGAGTTTGTGAGTAAAAGGAATTCGAGAATCGCAGTGATATAATTAAGCTATGGATGAAAATATAAAGCAAAGCATCAGATCACGAAAAGATGCGTTTTCGATGAGTTTTCAGGTGAGTGAAAAAATGCAAAAGAAAATCGATGCGCTGTTTTTGGAGATTGAAAAATTGGGGGCGAAGTGTAAGGATGTGCAGGAGTTTGAAGCGGAATTTTCTAAGAGCCCTTTGAACCAACAATACATGGATTTATTCACGGAGATTGCGACGGAGTCGGCTGGTAAGCAAGCGGCGGGGCAAGTAGCAAAAAGTATGGCGACTGGCGCAGTTGAGGGTATTGTGAGAAATGCGCTTGGCGGTGTCGTGCCGACGCGAGCGTCAGTGCATCAGAAGGCTTATGATGAAGTGCGAAAAGTGCCGGGACTAGGTAATGCGATTGATATTTCGGAAAAGGCGAGCTACGCGATGCATCTTGGTAAGCTATTCGGCAAGAAAAAGAAAGAAGAGTAAATGAAGAAGGTGGGGAAAGACAAAACTGCGAAATTGTTGCCATATCAGCAGGTGGGAATAATTCTTCTGACTTGGGTATTTGCCGGATTCTTTGGCTGGGTGTACGAATTCATCTTTTATTATTTTGACGGTGGGACGGGCGAGTTTTACATGCAAGGCGGGAACCTTTTGCCGTGGATTAACATTTATGCCGTTGGCGCGATTCTCATCATGATGCTGGTGCAGCTCCTAAAACTTAAAAAGCATCCTTGGCTGGTGTTTTTAGTTTCGGTAGTAGCGACGGGTCTTCTTGAATTCGTGTCCGGCTGGTTGGTCTACGTGATTGGCAACGGTACGCGGTATTGGGATTACAACACAGAGATTTTAAACTTTGGCAACATCGGTGGTTTTGTGTGCCTAAGGAGTGTTTTGATATTTGGCGTGTCGGCACTGATGCTAGTGTATTTGGTAGTGCCATTTTTCGTAAAACTCGCCAAGAAAATGTCTAAACGCGCATTCCTAATCCTTGCGATATCGCTATTCTCTATCGTGATGGTGGACGAAATTTACAATCTTCTGGCGTCAAAAGTTTTCGGTTGGCCTGACGCGATGGAGCTGTATAAATCAATGGGATGGAAATACCTAACCTAGTTGTTCTGCTCTTGAAGTATTTTTTCTATTTCATTTATGTACTTGCTACGTTTTGTTTTCTCTTTATCGCAAATAATAATCACTTTCTTTTTACCTCTAGTTAACGCGACATAAAACAATCGTCTAAACTCTGGGTAGTCTATTTGCTCGCGTTCTGGATTATTCCGAAAGAGATCAACAATCCAAAATCTAGAAAAAGGATCACGCGGAAAATGACTGGAAAGTGGCATAATAATAACCCAATCATATGTCAGACCTTTGGATTTATGAATGGTCATTAAATCAAAATAAAAATTTGGTATACCCTTGATGCTGACTTTGTTTTCTGCAGAATCTTTTAGAGCGATGTCGTGCAGAATTGTTCTAATTGAGAAGTTTGTATGAGTTAAAACTAATACTGAATCTGCTGGGTATTTTTCATGGATTGATTTGATGGTGTTTTTTAAATAATCGACACTTTGATCTTTTTTACACCCAATAATGCCTATTGGATTAGTTTGGTTTTTATCTGACACCAGTGATTTTTTAAGCTGGCTTTTATTTCGCATGATAAATTCTCCGGCGCAGTCAATTAAGGATTGGGAATTGCGGTAAGTTTTGCTAATTTGGTATTGTTTGGCTCCGGGGAAGAAAAAGTTGAAATCGTAAATATAACGAATTTTGCCGCCCATAAAGGAATAGATTGATTGCCAGTCATCGCCAACAACCATTAGTTTTGAATTGCATCTGTCAACTGTGGCACGTAATAGTTCATAACGAATCGCAGAGATATCCTGATATTCATCTACGATAATATAATCGTATTGTGCAAAGTTTGGGTCAAGCTTATCAAAATCAACAAGTGGTTTTTTAATCATATCGTTGAAATCAATAGCTTCTCCTTCGATTATAATTCTAGATTTATCGTAATAATTCCAAAAATCGGTAATCCACTCATATTGTTCTTGCATAGTATTTCTGTTTGCTGGCAGAGATTTAGCTATGGTTTTAGCACACAATTGTTTTACGTCATTTACTGAATGAACTTTTTCTGAGTTTTTAATTATTTCAATTGTTTCGTAGAGAAAGCTTTCCAATCCAAAGAACTCTGCTAGTGGGTTTTGTTCAAGTAGACGACGGTAGATAGTTTCAATGGGTAGTGGTTTTAAAATAGCCCCATAGGATTCTAGTTGTGTCCTTAAATCGTTTAGGTATCCTTTATTTGGTTTATAATCTAGGGCAATAAATTTATTATGTTTTTCTTGATGGTATTTTGTTTTTTGTTGACGTATTTTATCGTAACTTTTGTTGTCTAACTTGTTTCCGGAAAGGCCAAAGTATTCAATGTAGATTTTTTCTCCACCAACATCGACTGTGAAATCTGGGCGATAAATCTTAGAGTCCCCGACAAGTTCATCGTATACTTTTTCATAGGTGTAATCTATGTTGTTGCAGTAGAGGAAATTTGCGATTATTGCTTCTGGTTTTGATTTGGTTCTTTCACGTTTGATTGTGCGGGGATATTCGCTGTTTGCTAAACTATCAGCTATGTCCGTAGCTTTAACGGCGATGTCGCTTGTTTCGTTTATTTTCTTTTCAATATATGAGTGAAAGTATTCATCGAAACTATTGAATTCCTTAAAGTGTTCTTGAAAATATGGTCCATAGATGTGTTTATTCGGATCTTGCCAATGAATTGTTTCGTCATTAAAGAGATTAATCATTTTTTTGATTTTGTCTTGATACGGGAATATTTTTTCTTTAAGGTAGTTTAGAAAGATTTCACTTTTACGGTTATTATCTAATGGCACGATTTTCTTACCTGGATTTAGATGCCTTAGATATCTATAGCCAAGCGAATGAAATGTAGTTACATCAGCTGGAATGTTTAAATCTATATTTATTCTGCGACGTAATTCTTCAGTTGCTTTTTTCGTATAGCTCATGACAAGGATTCTGTTGGGGTCTACGTTTTTAATGTCGACTAGATACTTAACTTTTGCAGTCACCGTTGTAGTTTTGCCAGTTCCGGCGCCTGCTATGACAAGTTGATACTTATCATCTGCGGTAACAGCGTCTTTTTGTTCCTTGTCTAGTTTAATGTTTGGATCAATTTCATCAAAAATATGGTCTAAATATTGTTCTAAATTATCTTTTTTCTGTGATAAAAAGATACCCACAGACTAATTATAACACGAGTATTATGTAGACCTTTTGGAGGTATTTGACTTAAAATGTGTGTTTAAAATATAATTGGATTAAGAAAGCGAGGCGATATGGCGAAAGTATTTTTCACAAAAGAGATTAGTCCGGCAGGGCTGAAGAAAGTTTATGATGCGCTTGGCGTGGAACTAAAAGGCAAAGTTGGCGTGAAAGTTTCAACCGGCGAACAAGGTGCGAAAGGATATCTCAAAGCGGATCTCATTGGCCCGTTCGTGAAATCTCTAAATGGGACGATTGTGGAATGCAACACGGCATATCCCGGCGCGAGAAATACGGCTTCCGATCACATGAAGGTAGCGGAAGAGCATGGGTTTACGTCGTTTGCGAAGGTGGACATCATGGATGCGGAAGGGGAAATGAAGATTCCAGTTTTACATGGCGAGCATCTCAAGTATGATTTGGTGGGTTCGCATTTTAACGATTATGATGCGTATGTGAATTTGGCGCATGGCAAAGGCCATGTGATGGGTGGATTTGGTGCGAATCTCAAAAATCAGTCGATTGGTTTTGCGTCACGTAATGGAAAGGCGTATATTCATTCATGTGGTAAGACGAAGAGCCCGCGACTTTGTTGGATGTCCCGGCATGAGCAAATTGATTTTATTGAATC
Organism: uncultured Candidatus Saccharibacteria bacterium; assembly: GCA_964429055.1. Classification (GTDB taxonomy): domain Bacteria; phylum Patescibacteriota; class Saccharimonadia; order Saccharimonadales; family Saccharimonadaceae; genus Nanosyncoccus. The sequence goes on along the minus strand of CAYSAK010000019.1, from coordinate 1,027 downwards.
GATGGCGGAAGCGGCGACGGCGGTGGCGGATTATTTGCGCGAGAAAGGCCGGCCGATTGTCTATATTACGGTGATGAATGCGCTGTCAGTGGATTGTGATTGCGCATCAGACCAAGGAGATCCGGTGATGGAAGATTTGGGAATCGTGGCGTCACTTGACCCGGTGGCAAATGACCAGGCGTTTATTGATATGGTGTGGGCAAGCAAAGACCCAGGAGCAGAAGAGCTCAAAGAACGGATTGACTCGCGACTCGGGCGAGAGATTTTGCCGTATGCGGAATCGCTCGGGTTAGGGAGTAGGGAATACGAGCTGGTCGAAGTAAAGTAGAATCTGGGTTTTCAAAATTCTGGTTTTGTGGTATAATTATTCGCATGGTGAGGGCCGGTAGCTCAGCTGGTTAGAGCACGAGCCTCTTAAGCTTGGTGTCGAGGGTTCGAGTCCCTCCCGGCTCACCACGAATTTCCAACCCGCCGCAAGGCGGTGTTTTTTATTTAATTTCAAAACTTTCCGTCTTGAGGTCGCAATAATATCGTCCGTTTGTCGCCGTAAACTTCAAAACGCAGTAGTCTGGGTCGGTTACTCCGCCCTTATAGAACATCGTGTCGCCACGCTTCCAAATCATGTCCTTTGTCTTCTGGTTCGTTAAAACTTCCATTTTGCCTTTTAACATAACACCAACGTACTTGATTAGGCCCTTGTGATAAAAATAGATACTGGCTTTTGGATTCTTTTTGTATTGACTTACCCTCATAGATGAAGTGTTAGTAGAAAAGTAAAACTCTTTCAGCCCATTTCGTTTTCTAGGTTTTAGCATTGCCTTAACGTTTGGGTATTCTTGATCGTCAATAGAGCAAATAATGCTAACTTTTTGCTTGTCGATAAATCTTTCAATCTTTTTTAGATCCATATTACTTTAGTCCTTTTACGGTTGTATTCACTATTTCTGCTAACTTTTCTTTATTGTCGACATCTTATGCCTTTTTAATTGGGTGCCTTATTACGGTCTTAAGTTTACTTACGTCGCAT
>CAYSAK010000018.1:0-16537 GCA_964429055.1 uncultured Candidatus Saccharibacteria bacterium | reverse complement strand
CCCAAATTGAGCAAGGCATTAATTCCCTAGATTCCGTTGAAGGGCGCATGAATGTTATTGATGAAGGACAACCTTTCACGGTAATTGTCGACTACGCTCACGCCCCTGATGCTCTCGAAAAAGTCTTCGCTTCCGTAAGAGGTCACAAAGGTAAAATTATCTCTGTTCACGGTGGTGCTGGTCGTCGCGACCCTTCCACCCGCCCAATTCGTGGCGAAATTCTCGCTAAAAACTCCGACCTCGTCATCATTACCGAAGACGATTCTCGTGACGAAGATCCTGAAACCATCGCTCAAGGCTTCATCAACGGAGCCGAAAAAGCCGGCAAAACCCTCGGCAAAGACCTTATCAAAGAGTTAGACAGAAAGAAAGCTATCGAACTCGCTATTAAATCCGCCAAAAAAGGCGATCTCGTTCTAATCCTCGGTAAAGGTCACGAAAAAACCATTCTTCGCGCCGATGGTCCACACGACTTCGAAGACATCAAAGTCGCTCGCGCAGTATTAAAATCGCTTAAATAGCATTATTCTGGTAAGTATTCTGCAATTCCGTCAATAATTGCATCAGTTTTTATATCTAAAGCTTTAGCAATGGCTGTTGCACAAGCCATATAAGACACCGCTGTTTCACCTGGTACGAAAGTCGCTACCGACACGATTTCAGACTTGATTGATAAAGTGGCTTCGGTCCCCTTTGGATAGAGTTTTGAGTTCAAAATTTTCACATCTGTCCCCGTTAGGCCATAATCAAGAGTCGCTTTTTTACCTTTAAAACTAGCAAAATCTTCATAATTGGCATCATCATGGTTCATCACTACCATCTCTGGTTCCATATCAAACAGGGTTTTTTCATCTTCCAAATATTCATCTGCCGTCATGTCTTTTAAAGAAGCCGTCACGAAATTCGTCATCGCCGCCACTTGCACCGGCAATCCATAGAACACATTGTCGCGCAAGGTTTCCGCTGGCACCGTCACAATCACCACATTTGCCCCTGCTTTCCAGGCATCAGACAAGAATTTATGGAGCATTCCGAGCTTAAAAGGTTGATCAGAAGCTAAAACCGCCACCTGTTCACCCGCCGCCTTCAAGATTTCATGCACATAATGTGCCACCGTTACCTTACCAGTGGTCCCCGTGATTGCAATCAACTTCATGTCTTTCATCGGATTGCCATAGTAAGACTTTAAAATACCGGCCTTTAATCTTTGACCTCGCGCTTTTAACCCACCTTTTTTGTTTTTACTCTGTGATCCATCGCGCTCTTTCATGGCCTAATTTTACCACCTTTCCTTGAAAATAGAAACCATTACCTCAATAAATCATTCCAAAAGCTTGCAAACTAAGCTGACAATCAGCTCTTTTTCCTTCGGCTCGCTCTCTGCAATTAGAAGCGCCAACGCCGTGAGCGCCCGATCTGAAATCTTCGTTTCCCCGTTCTCTGCCAGATGATAATTGTTCATCGTCAAAAACAGTACGAATAAAAGCGCCCCAATTCTCTTATTCCCATCATAAAACGGATGGTCTTTAATCACAAAATACAGCAAATTCGCTGCCTTTTCTGGCACTGATTTATAAAGCTCTTCCCCGTTAAAGCTCTGAAAAATCGTTACAATACTACCGTTAAAGCTTTTATCTCGTTTTTTCCCAAACAAATCCGAACCGTGCACGCTCTTTTTCAGCTGCTCCACTGCCTTTTCGCACATCTCGACCGTCAAATCCTTCCCCTTCTTCGCCCGGTTCATAAAGCGTAAATCAATCCGCCCATCATCGTATTCGGCCAAAGTCTTAAAACTCCCCGCATATCTAGAAATCACCTCAAGCACCCCGTTGGCTTCCCCCGCGTTAAGCTCTAGTCTCGCTGTTAACCGCCGCACTATTCCCATCATCTCTTCTACGTCATGCAGCTTTTTAACCTCTCGCTTCTCCGCTAAGGCTTCCAACCGCCTCTGATTCACCGCCACACCAGAAACCAAGTATTTCTTTAGCACCGATGTTGCCCACACTCTAAACTGCGTGGCTTTTTTCGAATTTACCCGGTATCCCACCGAAATAATCATATCAAGGTTATAGACTTTTACTTTACGTTCTATTTTACGGCCACCTTCAACCTGAACTTGTAAAGATTCTTTACAAGTTCGATTATCCGTCAGCTCGTCATCCTTATAAATATTTCTGATGTGGTATGTAATGTTTTGCGGAGCCACTCCGAACAGTTGCGCCATTTGTGCCTGTGTTGCCCAAATTGTTTCTCCTTCAGTATCGACATCGAAAACTACTTCCCCCTCCGTACCTTGATAAATCTCAATTCGCCTCTCTTTTTCCATCCTAAGCTCATTATAACATATGGTATAATATAAGATATGAAATTAGAATTTATCCCAGTTAAAACCCGCATCGTCCATCCGCCAAAGGACGATATTACTGATATTCTCGATTCTCTCAAGCTAAAAGACGGCGACATCGTTTTTATCACCTCTAAAATCCTCGGTCTTCACCAAGGTCGCACGGCCAAAATTGGCGAAATTACCAAAGAAGAGCTTATTAAAAAAGAAGCTGACCGCTACCTTGCCTACGTCAACGAAACTGGCGATTTTCACGTTAATCTCACCGTCACCCAGAACGTCCTCATCCCTGCTGCCGGTATCGATGAATCAAATGCCAATGGTTACTACGTCATGTGGCCTACCGGAATTGATAAACTCTGCCAAGAAATTCGTACCCATTTGATAAAAAAACACGGCCTAAAACACCTTGGCGTTATCGCCACCGACTCTCACACCACCCCACTCCGTTGGGGCGTCACCGGTATCACTATCGGCCTTGCCGGGGTCGAGCCATTAAAGGATATCCGTGGTGAACCAGATCTGTTTGGCCGCAATATGCATATCACCAAGGTCGATCTGATTGACCCTCTTACTAGCATGGCGGTGCTTCTCATGGGCGAAGCCGATGAACGCACCCCAATCGTCATCCTCAGAAATTATCAAGGCATTCCTTTCTCCGATACCGCGTCAATGGAAGATTTCAAAATAGATCCCGAAACCGACCTCTATTCCCCACTCCTTAAAGTCATGCCTAAAACCAAAAAATAACCCTCTCGGGCTATCTTAAAATGGCGGAAGCGAGGGGATTCGAACCTCCGAGAGCCTTGCGGCCCTACACGATTTCGAGTCGTGCGCCTTCAACCACTCGGCCACGCTTCCATCGACCATTTTACCACATCTTATATCAAACCTCAACGCCACCCTGTAAAACATTGACAAATAAGCAATAGTGTGATATAATTAGAAGAGTTATTTCTGCAGGTTCCTATCTGTAGAGTAATGTATTTTTACTTTAGGAGGGTATAGAAATGATTTTTGTTATTCTCGCTGCTCTTGCCATCGTTGCTGGTCTCATTATCATGTTCGTTATGAAACATAACGAACATGACAGTTTCTGGTTGCCAATGGTCGTCGGCATCGCTTTAGCCGTGGTTCTTCTCGCAGTCTCGTGCGTATCGATCGTGCCAACCGGTTATACCGGAATTCTCACGACCTTTGGTCGCGTAGAAGACCGTACCGTCAGTGCCGGTCTCAACGTTGTTTGGCCCTGGCAGAAAGTCGTCAAAATGGATAATCGTACACAAAGAGTTCAGATTACCACCTCGGCCTTCTCCAGTGACATCCAGCAAGTTGACCTACAGATATCGGTCAACTATTGCATCAATCAATCGACGGCAAAGGAGCTATACCGTACCGTCGGGGTCAACTATTTTGAAAGCGTGATGTCTCCCCAAATCCTGGAAAACACCAAAGCGGTGATTTCCAAGTATTCTGCGGAAAATCTCATCGCAAACCGTGATTCACTTTCCTCTCTGATTGCCAAAGATACGGCAGCTGACATGGCCTTTTATGGCATTACGATTGTCGCAATTGCCCTTGAGGACATCGATTTCACCGATGCTTTTACTAATGCAGTAGAAGCAAAACAGGTAGCTGCTCAGAATCGGCTTACCGCTGAAACCCAGCAAGCTCAAAAGACCATGGAACAGGAAGCTGAATCCAAGCGTGCCATTATTGCCGCGAACGCCGAAGCTGAACAGGCCATTATTGCCGCGAACGCCGACCTCGAAGTCGTCAAAATCCAAGCGGAAGCCTCGCTCTATGCAGGTGAACGCGAGGCCGAGATGAACAAGCGTATTTCCGAGGCCTTGACTGGCGATCTCATCAAATACTACTGGATCAAACAGTGGAACGGCTTGCTGCCGACCACCGTGCTTGATCGCGAAGGTGGTTACATGATTTCGCTAAACGACCTCGCTCCGGCCACTAGCCAGAACGTCCCATCTCCGAATTAATTTCTGTAAAACCCTACCTAAGCCCCGCTAAAAAGCGGGGTTTTTCTTTATTTTAAAATAATACAAAAAATCCTCAAAATATGGTATAATAGTACCGTCACCTCAAAAGGTGATGCTCATTTAATTTCTAGGTGGATGTTTTAACTAGACATCCACATATGCACCCGTAGCTCAGCTGGATAGAGCGTTTGCTTGCGGAGCAAAAGGTCGTAGGTTCAAATCCTGTCGGGTGTACCAAACAAAAAGACTCCAAAAAGGTCTTTTTTTGTGCTAAAAAATACCCCGATAAAAATCGGGGTTAACCTCAGCTGGCAATTAAAAATGTCTTGGTAATTTTAGGATCAAATAGGCTTCGCGTGTGAGACACATACACAAAATATACAAAAGAACTCTAAGAGTCACTCGCTCAGCCCCAATGGTGACTAGAGCAAGAGGCGCTACGGCGATGATTACTACTACAACCGAAAGAAATAAGGCCGGGATGAACGTGCATTTTTCGATAATTTTTGCAAAGAAATACGCGTAAAACAGACCACTGATTGCTCCTACGACCATCGGTAGAATAACGTCCATCAGAAAATTCATAATCCACCTCCCTAAGATTTTTTGCCAGCTTTTAAGGTACAACTATAAAAACATTATGTCACACTTGACCTCTTTTGTCAATCTGTTAAAAAATCTAAAACTAAAAAAATTATGCTACAATGAACTTATGGAATGGGAAAAAATTACAAATATCACATTATTAACTTCATTTGCGGTGCTCGCGGTCTTTGCCTGCCTCGGCCTTTACCAGTGGGTCACCAGAAAGTCTCTCAAAAAAGTTGACCGGCGTCTGCTTTTAATGATTGTTCCGCTGACTCTCATGGCCATCACTTACTTTGTTTTCGATAAAATCATCATCGTAAATGTCCGCCCGGACGGTTCCGGTGAGCCTAGCTTCCCTTCAACTCACGTCATGGTGGTCGCCACCATTTTCTTCCTCGCTACTCTTAATCTCAACAAATACGTCAAGCAAAAATCTCTCCGTCTGGTCTGTGAAATTATCATGTTCATCCTCTTGTCGCTTACCTGTACTGGCCGCGTCCTCGCCGGCAAGCACTGGATCACCGACGTCCTTGCTGGCCTTGCCTTTGCCTTTGTTTTCTCTGAAGTTTACTATCTATTAATCAAAAAAAGGAATAAGAAACATGAGCAGCATCTTCACGAAGATAATTAACGGCGAAATTCCCTGTTACAAAATTTACGAGGATGAAAAAACCATGGCCTTCCTCGATATCAACCCAGAAACCAAAGGCCACACCCTCGTCGTTCCTAAAATAGAGGTCGACCGAATTTACGACCTCGAACCCGAAGATTTCGACGCCCTCATGCACGCCGTCAAGAAGCTCTCTTCTCACATGGAAAAAGTTCTAAAAAAACGCATCGTCTGGAAAGTTGTTGGCACTGATGTCCCTCACGCTCATGTCCACCTGATGCCTCTAGACGATGCCTGGTATCACGGCCGCCATCTCGAGTTGTCAAAAGATGAATTCGAAGAAATTCAAAAAAATTTAGAATATCACGCATAAAAAATGCCCCGCTTTTATAGCGGGGCGGTGGTTACATTTCTGTAACCATTTCACCGGTCATGATGTCTTTAAACGGCTCTACGCCGTTTTCAACCTGGATGTCCCATCCAATTTCTCTTCCACCACGAATCGGTACGTTGTCCACGATTCGGACGATTTTCTTTCCTTCTGCCTCAATGGCACACACTTTGTAAGCCAGCTGGCTTTCGCCCAAATCTCTCGGTACGCCGTAATGTTCAATCATTTAGATTTCCCCCTAGTAAATATTTGAAGTCTACAAAACTAGACCTCATCTATCATTATACCACATTTTCTCTAAAAAAGCAAGAGCATTTTCCAAATCCATAAAATTATGTCTGTCTTGTGCTATAATCAGACTATGAAATTTTCGAGCAGCTACGAACCAAACCAATTTGAACCAGATATTTATGCCGCCTGGGAATCGGCCGGTGTTTTTGCACCTTCCGTTCCTACCGTCCCTGTCGACGCCGACGGCAACGGCCACGATGATAGACTAGAAGATACATCTGTCTATTCTATCGTTATGCCGCCTCCGAATGCTAATGGCAATCTCCACATCGGTCATGGTCTCACTGTTGCTCTCGAAGATTCTCTTACCCGTTATTACAGATTGAGAGGTAGATCCACCTGGTACATTCCAGGCGCCGATCACGCCGGCTTTGAAACCTGGGTAGTTTATGAACGTACTCTTGAAGCTCAAGGCCACACCCGTTTTGAGTACGACCGCAATGAACTCTACGCCAGAGTTTGGGACTTCGTCGCCCAGCAACGTGGCAACATGGAAGTCCAACTTCGCGCTCTTGGCGCCTCTTGTTCTTGGAATGACCTCACCTTCACTCTAGATGAAAACGTTGTCGACCGCGTCTACACCACTTTTGAAAAAATGTGGAACGACGGCCTAATTTACCGAGGTGAAAAGCTCGTCAATTACTGTCCAAAACATCAAACCGCCTTCGCCGACATCGAAGTTGAGCACAAAGATGAACCCGGCACTCTCTGGGATATCGCATACGACGACCTAGTAGTTTCTACTACACGGCCAGAAACTCTCTTCGGTGACGTCGCTGTTGCCGTCAATCCAAACGACGAGCGCTACAAAAAAATAATTGGTAAAACTGTCCATCTTCCTCTTACCGACCGTGAAATTCCAGTCATTGCCGATGAACACGCTGACCCTGAATATGGTACCGGCGTGGTTAAGATCACCCCAGCTCACGATTTCGATGATTTTGAAGTCGGCGAACGCCATCATCTTGATAGAATCCAAGTTATCTCTGAAGATGGCCACATGATTAACGTCCCAGAAAAGTATTATGGCCTCACTACTGCCGAATGTCGCAAGCAAGTTTTGAAAGATCTCGAGAAAGAGGGCCTCCTAAAAGGAGAGAAAAAGCTCACTCACTCGGTCGCTCACTGTTACAAATGCGGTACCACCATCGAACCAATGCTTAAAGAACAGTGGTTTGTCGATGTTAAAACCCTTGCGAAAACTGCCATCGAGCATCTCAATAACGACGAAATCAAGTTCTACCCTGAAAGTAAAAAGAAAGTCCTCATCAACTATCTTGAAAACCTCAAAGACTGGAACATTTCTCGCCAGATTCCATGGGGTATTGCCATCCCGATGTTTAAGAAAATCAACGAAGAAGCCACCGATGAGCCAGATTGGATTTTTGACCGAAGGACCAATCTTAAAGAAATTGAAAAATCCGGCGTTAAATACATCCGCGACGAAGATACTTTTGACACGTGGTTCTCTTCCAGCCACTGGCCAATCGTCTGTACCAACTGGTCTGAGGAGAATCCAACTCCATATTATCCGCTTAACGTCATGGAGACTGGTGTTGATCTGATCTTTGCCTGGGTCGCCCGCATGATTATGATGGGTCTTTATGTTACCGGTGAAGTGCCATTTAAAGAGGTATATTTGCATGGTATGGTGCTCGACGCTCACGGCAAAAAGATGAGCAAGAGCAAAGGTAACGTCATCAACCCAATGGATCTCGTGGTTAAGTATGGCTCCGATGCTTTCCGCCTCGGTATTATCAGAGGTCGTTCCGCTGGTATGAGCCAAGCCTTCTCTGAGAATTCCGTCATTGCCGGCCGCAACCTCTGCAACAAACTTTGGAACATCTCCCGCCTCATCCAATCCCTCGTCGACGAAGAGTCTGAGGATAATGCTTTCGAGGAGCATAATCGCCAACGGGGCGATTACGGAGCGACCGAAGCCCGTAACGACGGGCCTGAGGGAGCGTTCCGAGAAAGCATTGTCTCAGACTCCTACAGCACCTTGAATATGGGCGAAGACTGGATCTGCCGTGAGATTAACAGCTGTCTAGAACAGGTTGAAGCCGACATGGAAACCTATCGCTTCGCCGAAGCCGCCGATACTCTCTATAGCACAATTTGGGACAAATACGCCGATTGGTTCCTCGAATCTCAGAAGCTTTATAAGAACATCCCACTTTTGAAGAAAACTCTCGAAACTCTTCTTATTGCTTTACATCCATTTGCCCCATTCGTTACAGAGGCCATCTGGCAAAACCTCTCTTGGACTCAGGGCTTCATTATCACCCAAATTTGGCCAGACAAGCTCGAATTTGACCCAATTAGCGCCGAGAACTTTGAAAACATAAGAATTATCGTGTCGGAGCTTAGAACCACCTTACAGGCCCTGCCAGGTGCCAATAACGCGAAAAAATATGACCTCATGTACGATCATGACAGCCTCGTGGAGGATAATTTGGATTTGATCCAGTCACTTACCAAAGTTCCACATCTTCGCGCTCTAGAGGGCTCGCCAAAGGGTCTGAGACTCGCCCTTGCCAATCGTGAGCTTTACCTTGATGTTCCAGAGAAAATTGTCAAAGAGTATAAAGACGCCCTCACCGAAAAAATTCTCTCTGTTGGTCGCGAGTTAGATGCTCTTAATCTTCGTTTACAGAATCCAAATTATGTCGAACGTGCCCCTGAGCATCTCGTCAAAGAAACCAGAGACCAAATCGCCGAAAAAGAGCAGCTAATTTCCCGTCTCAAGAACCAACTCACCCTGATTTAAGAGAATAATTGACTTTTCATCCTTTTTGTGCTATAATTAAATCATATTTTGTACTTTAAAAATTACAGAAAGGAGTCTACCTATGAATTCCCCGAAAAACTCTGCTCTGCTCCGCGATCTGATTCCCGTTTTTGCTGAAAAGCATCAAGCTTATCAACAACTCAGAGACTTCCTCGCAAAACAAGATCAGAACCAGAAAAAGTCCGCTATCGACCAAGATAACGGCATTATTAGTCTCACTCGTAGCCTATTCCTACTTGCCTGCCTTACGCGTGGCGAATACGATGACTACGTCGAAGTCTCTGCCTGCCAAGATGAAGGATTTGATCATCTTACCTTCAAGACGTTTAAAAGTCTTGCCAGGTATTTCGAACTCTTTGAAGTTAAACCGGATCTTTACCGGTTAATTGAACTCTACATCATTGTCACCCATATCAGCAGCAGCGAGATGGTTAATAGGTTCGTCCAGCAGATTCCTAAAGATCAGTTGAACTATGGTAAGTTCGGTATGGCCTTTGCCCTAATGGAGAATGGCCTTATCCCCGAAGTTGAAAAGCTCGATCTTGCCCAGTTTGATATCCTAAGGAATGCTTTTAAGTATGCTGCCAAGGTTGAACAAAACTTTGCCGCTGGTAAAAAAATCACTTTTAATCGCGAATTTAGCGATAGCGAGCAGCGTATTGTCTACGCTAGTGTCGTCTGTGAACTGGCCGCCTTTATCGGCCCGATTGGTGTCAGCGGGAGCTTGACTCTCACTGAGTCCTTAGCGGCGGATCTTGCCCTGATGATGTATCACAGAAATAACCCCGAATATATCGGATTCCTCTGTGGCCTCAGCCAGTAATCTGTAATTCCCTTTTAAAATACCCCCTATATTTAGGGGGTCATTTTTTTATTAAATCTATCCAAATTGAATAAGGGGTTCTTCCCTTCGTCAATCACCGCTTGTGCTTTTTTCAACAGCTTTTCCACACCAGTTTCTGAAGTCGCCGACCCAATATGCACCGTCCGGACCACTTTGTTCCCTTCCTTGTAGCACACCTGCACACCAGTCGCCCCCGAAGTTGTCTTAAATTTTCTGATATAAGCCATACTCTTAGTATAGCACTTTTCCACCAAAACCATAATCGAAATTTGGGTATTCTTCTTATGATTAGCACACGTGCCAGCTAGCAACCGCACTTGACAAACCAAAATGCTCGCGCTAAAATCAAAACAACCATTACCTTTATGGCCAAAAACCAAGGAAGATGGGAGAAAAATCAAATTTGGCAACCGACTAATTTCTAAAAGCCGGGCATTTTGCTAATGCTTTATAATGAAAACGAAAAATAGTCAATAAAATGCACATGTTTAACAGGGAATTGCAAGAAAAAGTGGTATAATATGGCTATGGATATTCCAATTACACAGTCTAAAGAATGGCAAGTACTCCAAAATGATCTAAAAGAAACTAGTTATTTTGAAGAAACAGAGAACTATCAATATTTAGCAATTTTGAAGAACACGCCTACAGGGGATTATCTTTATCTTCCTTATGGTCCCGTGGCAAAAGACGCAAAAAGTATGAAACAAGCCATTAATAACATCGAAGCTCTAGCCAAATTTCACCATTGTATTTTCGTCCGCATCGAACCACAGCTCGACAACCCTACCGAGTACCTGCCAAAAACCGCCAAAAAAGTGAAAGACATCAGCCCTGCAGACACCTGGGTACTTGACCTTACCCCTGAACAGGCCACTCTGATTAGTCAATTCTCTCAAGGCACTCGCACTAGGTATAACACCTACGCCAAAAAGGGACTCACCGTTGAAACCACCAGGGAACCAGCCGAGATTAAGCATCTCGTAGCACTCCAGAACCAACTTTTCAAGCAAAAACACCTTACGGCTTACGATGAGCAGTATCTAAAGAAAGAATTAGAACAACCCTTTGCTACACTCTATCTAGTTAAATACCACAAAACAGAGGAAGAATCAGCCGAAGCTGAAAGCACCCCAAAGAATGGCCAAGTTCTCGCCGCCAGCCTCTTTTTCGACTACCAAGATACTAGATATTACATGCAATCCGCCGCTGACACTAATTACCGCAAACTCCCCGCTACTGTCGCCCTTCTTACCAAAGCAATCTTTGATGCCAAAGAAAAGGGCATCAAATATTTTGATTTCTGGGGTATTGCTCCTGATGGCGCTGACAAATCTCACCCCTGGTATGGCTTTACCGAATTCAAGAAATCCTTCGGTGGCGCCCCTCGGCATTACGCTGGCACCTATGACCTAGTCCTAAAGCCAGCTAAATATCACGCCTACACCCTTTTCCGCAAACTAAACAAAATCCGTCACTAAAAAAGAATATGCTATAATAAAACCATGAATTTTGTTACTATTTCTGCGGAGGAATTTCGTGAATTTGCCGGGAATAACCCCTATAAATCTTTCATGCAAACACCCGAAATTGCCACGCTGCGTGAAAAAGATGGTTGGGTATCTTGCTATCTAGCAGTTAAAGAAAACAATCAGATTAAAGCTGCTACCATGTTGGTTGCAAAACCAACCTTCCTTGGTAAATCCACCTTTATCGCCCCTGGTGGCCCTTTACTTGATCTATCCGACCAAAAACTCACCGTTTTCTTCTTTAAACACCTGAAATCCTTTATCAAGACACACAACGGCTATCAACTTCACATTAGCCCTAATTTTGAACTTATAGAACGTGACAGAGACGGGAAGCCTGTTGAAGGTGGTTTTAACCATCAAGAAACCCTCAACACATTAAAAAAGCTTGGGCTCCATCCCATCGAGCATTCTGATCAACCAAAATATCTTTTCGTCCTCAATATAGAAGGTCGCACGCCAGACCAGCTGTTTGCTGATTTTAAGAATAATACGAGGAACCTTACGCGCCGAACTGAAAGAATGGGTATCAAAGTCCGTGAACTAAAAAAAGAAGAACTCGGCATTTTTAAACAGATTACCGATGACACCTCAAAAAGGCGCCATTTTACTGATCGAACTTTGGAATACTACGAACAAATGTATGATCTATTTCATGACAGAGGTGAAGTCAAATTTATCATCGCCGAAAAAGACCACACCCCACTATCTGTTGCTATGTTTATGCTATATGGTGACGAAGTAGTCTATCTGTTTTCCGGAAGCGATGAAAAATATATGAAGGAATACAACGCTCAATATGCCATCCAATGGTACATGATTCAGCATGCTGCCAAACATCATTTTAAAAGATACAATTTTTATGGCATCATCGACCTCCCAGGCCAAACTCGCCATGATGGAATTTACACCTTCAAAAGAGGATTTACCTCACTGACAAGCGGTAAAGTTATTGAATTAATCGGTTCTTTTGATCTTCCAGTTACTCCTCTCTATTCGCTCCACCAGATGCTATCTAAAATTAAAGGTCTGATTAAAAAATGAATCATCCCATCTGGAAAATCATTGCAAAAAACACTTTCACCCTCTTTAATTTCGTTAATCTCATTCTTGCCATCATGGTGGCCTCGGTTGGTAGCTTCAAAAATATGCTCTTCGTCACCATCGCTCTCGCTAACACCCTAATTAGTATTATCAACGAAATCAGAGCCAAAAAAATCGTTGATAAACTCCGTCTCATCTCTGAACAACGCCCCACTGTCATTAGAAACGGTAAATCATATCAGATAACCAAAGAGGAAATAAAAAAAGGCGATCGCGTTATTCTCAGCCTTGGCGACCAAATCATGTTTGATAGTGTCGTGAGAAACGGCACTATAGAGGTGAACGAGTCCTTCATCTCTGGCGAACAAGACAACATTGAAAAGCACCCCGGCGACCAACTCACCTCTGGTAGCTTTGTTGTTTCCGGCACGGCCGAAGCAGAAGTGGAGCACATTGGCGCCGATAATTTTGTCACTAAACTCACCAAAGAAGCTACCACCATCAAAACCGCCGACAGTAAACTCTTTAAACTGATGAATAACATCGTCAAATACATCAGCTACACCCTCATCCCAATTGGCGCCTTGTTACTCTGGGCTCGCTTCCGGACTGAGCCAAACACCACCGACGCCGTTACTAGTACAGTCGCCGCCCTCATCAACATGATCCCAGAAGGTCTCATCCTCCTAACCAGCACGGTATTGGCCCTCGCCACCATCAGACTAGGGAAGAAAAAGGTCCTCGTCCAAGATCTCTATTCAATCGAAACTCTCGCTCGCGTCGACTGTATCTGTTTAGATAAAACCGGTACTCTAACTACCGGCAAAATGGCCGTCCACGACTATACCGCCTGCGAAAAATCGTTCGAAAGGGCTCTAACGTCGATTCTAACGCATCAAACCTCCGAAAACGCCACCATAAGCGCTTTGAGGAAAAAGTTTCTAAGAAGTGCCAAAAATGACGAAATAGAGGGAATTACGGAAGTGATTAGCTTCTCCTCTGACCGTAAGTACTCTGGCATCAAAACTAAAAAAGCCACCTATCTCCTCGGCGCCATCGAATTCATCACCGACGACCAGACTATTATTAAGAAGCTCAAATCCGCCTCCGGCTCCTACCGCACCCTAGCCGTCGTGAAGCTAGATGCCGAAAATGGCTCACTTGAGGGAATCCGGAGCGCGGCAGCGCGAGGACAAGCGCCGGCCGCCCATGGCGATGGGCCGGCCGAACGCGGCCCGAAAGGAGCCATTTCGGCATCTTTGTTAGGTTACATACGTCTAGAGGACGAAATCCGCCCAACGGCAACGAAGATTATCAAATACTTCTATGATAACGACATTAACGTCAAAATTATCTCTGGCGACGACCTAGAAGCCGTCACTAGCATTGCCGAATCCGTCGGCGTCAAAGACCTAAAAGGTATCGACCTCTCCTCAATACCTCATAAAAACTACGCCAAACTAGCAGAAGAATACAGTATTTTTACTCGCGTCACTCCAGCCGAGAAAAAGGAGCTCATCAAAGCCTTCAAAAAACAGGGAAACACTGTCGCTATGACAGGCGATGGCGTCAATGATATTCTGGCCATGAAAGAAGCCGACGTTTCTCTTGCCATCGGCGAAGGCTCCGATGCCGCCCGTCGTGCGTCCAAACTCGTCCTTCTAAATTCCGATTTTGACTCCGTCCCATCCATTATTGACGAAGGTCGCCAATCCATCAATAATCTGGAGCGCTCCACCGCTCTCTTCCTTGCCAAAACCGTCTACGCCAGCATTCTAGCCGTTCTCTTCGTCATTCTCCCTCTAAGCTATCCCTTCACCCCTATTGAAATGTCGCTTCTCAATTTCGCCTGCATCGGTTTTCCAGGGTTCATCCTCGCTCTAGAGAAAAACACCACCCGCATCAAAAACCGCTTCACCAAAAACATTATCGAATATTCACTTCCTATCGGCCTCACTGTCTCAATCTGTATGCTCATTCTCTCGATTATTGCCCATAATCTTAACCTCTCTCGTCCTGAGCTCACCACCATGTCGGTCTTTATCACCTTTGCGATTGACCTCACCCTCATCTATTGGATTTCTCGCCCACTCAACAAACTCCGTACCGCCCTCATCATCTCCATCATCATAATTGTCTTCGGCGCCTTCCTCATCCCCTTCACTCACAACTTCTTCGAATTCATCTACCTAAGTCAAAACAATCTTGTCATTACCCTTGCCATCATCGCTGGCGGCCTTCTCTTCTTCAACCTTCTCCGTTTTGTGCTCAACCGCTCGCTCCCTCGCCTTCTCAAAAAACTCCACATCTAGTTTTAAAAATCGTGTTATAATCAAACCATAAGCGAAAAGGATTTTTTATGGATCAAAATGAAAACTTAACTCCACCAATTGATACACCAACCCCAGTTGAGGCTCCTGCGCCAGCCCCAGAAGCGCCACAGGAAATACCAACTCCACAAGAAGCCCCAGCCCCGCAACCAGTGCCAGAACTAGAGCCCGCAAAAAAATCTAAAGGCCTAATAGTTCTATCTGTTATCACTACTGTTCTAGCCGTTGCCGGCGTTGCCTTTGGCGTGTATTTCTTCATTGATTCTAATAACAAATCGACCGAGAATGCTAACCTTCGCACCAAAATTGCACTTCTAAATACTGAAACTGAAACTGAACTTGAAGAAGATACCCTAATTTCCACAACCGAAACATCGTCTAATAAAACCACGGTCACGATTGCAGAGGCAGAAAAACTTCTAGAGGACAAATTTGATTTCAAAGGCCCATATAGACCAATGTTTGATGGCTGGTACCGATACGTAGAAAAATTTGACCAATCCAGCAAAATTCTCTTCACTATTTATCATAATAGAGATAAATTTAGTTTGCTTGGGCAAGATTCATCACAAACTATAAGCTATGACGTCTTAAACTCGTCTTATATCTATTATTTTGGCGACAAGGAACCACTGGAAAAAAAGTCATACACTCTTGATTCAAATGCCTATCTAAATGAAATAATTTATCACCCAGAAACAGATAATTTTAGCGTTACGTTCCCAGATGGAATAGGCGGAACAACACCAGAATTAATTTATTACAAAGTAGCAAAAACTATTGCCACAAATGATGGTTTTAATGCGATAGTCGTTTCAGCATATACATCTGAAGCTGACATGGACCCACCAGCAGTATTATCAGCCTATGAATTCAAATTCGTAAAAGAAGATAACGAATACAAGTTGACATCCATCGAAAAACTCTAACTTTCAATCGATATTCTCGGATAAATATCAAGTTTATACGGATCCGTCGGTTCCACCCCTGACTGGATTTCGTAGTAGCATGCTGCAGCCACCATCGCCCCATTATCACCCGAGAGCGAAGGGGCAGGGAAATAAGCATCAGGTAATGCCTTTCGCAATAATTCATTTGCGCTTACACCCCCAGCAACAACTACCGATTTAACATCCGGATGCTCCACGAGCGCCATCTCTAGTTTTTCACGTAAGATCTCTACCGCGGTCTTCTGGAACGACGCCGCAAAATCACAAATCTGCTTCTCAGAAAGTAACTCCTTCAATTTATGCGACGGATACGAAATCGGCACTCCTACCTCTTTTTGCACGGCGCGTAACACCGCCGTCTTCAGCCCTGAAAACGAAAAATCCAGCCCCTCCACCTTCGGATGTGGCAACTTATACCGTGAAGCATCACCAGACAGCGCCACCTTTGCAATCGACGGCCCACCAGGATACGGTAACCCCAGTATTTTTGCCACCTTGTCAAAGCATTCTCCCACCGCATCATCATGCGTCGTCCCAATAATCTCGAACTGATTATGCCCCTTCATATACAAAATCTGCGTATGTCCCCCCGACACCACTAGTGCCAGAAGAGGGAATGCTGGAAGATGTGGAATGCTCTTTCGAAGGGCCTTCGGAGCCTGGCAAGGCGAGAACGAGCGCGCCGTCCCCGTGGCGACGGGCGACGGCGACGCGGCCCGAGAAAGAGTATTCACATCTTCAGATATCCAGTTAGCATACACATGCGACTTCAGATGATGCACCGCATACAGCGGCTTATTATGCAAAATCGCGAGCGTCCTTGCCGTC
>CAYSAK010000017.1:0-16610 GCA_964429055.1 uncultured Candidatus Saccharibacteria bacterium | reverse complement strand
ACGTACTCGTACGAATGCACGTACTCGTAAGGGTAAGGCGATCGCGGTCGGTGGTACACAACCAAAAGCTGCAAGTAAGACTTAAAAAGGAGCAATAAAATGGCAGAAGAAGAAATTAAAAATACTGCTGTGGAAGCAACTGAAGCTCAAGCTCCAAAAGCTAAAGCAGCTAAAAAAGGTAAAAGAATTGTTAACAGCGGTGCTGTCCACATTCAATCGACCTTTAACAATACAATCATTAGTGTCACCGACAAAACCGGTGCAGTGCTCACCTCTTCATCCGCTGGAGCCAATGGCTTCCGTGGTTCCAAGAAAGGTACCGCATTCGCCGCTGGCGTCGCCGCTGAAAAAGCATTGGACATTGCTAAGAAGAATCACGCCCTCAATTCTGTAGACGTTTACGTCTCAGGTATTGGTCTTGGTCGTGATGCTGCAATTCGCGCAATTTCCACTGTTGGCATTAAGATTGATTCTATTACTGATGTAACCCCAATTGCGCACGGTGGTGTGCGTCCTAAGGGAGAAAGGAAACCATAATGGCACGCGATAATTCTCCAATTGTAAAACAGAGCCGCCGCGAAGGTTACGCTCTGGCGCCAAAAGCCCACAAGGTGATGGCCAAAAAATCTGGGATTCCAGGTGAACATGGTGACACACGTGTACGTGGTGGTAGCCTATACCTTACTCAGTTACGTGAAAAGCAGAAAGTGCGCCGTACTTACGGACTTCTCGAAAAACAATTCGCCAAACTCATGAAAGAAGCTCAAAGAGCTGAAGGCTTGACTGGTGAAAAGTTGCTCGAGTTCCTTGAAAGACGCGCTGATAACGCAGTTTATCGGGCTGGTCTTGCGACTACTCGTCGCCAAGCTCGCCAACTCGTATCGCACGGGCATTTTCTACTGAATGGTCGTAAAATCGACATTCCATCAATCCGTTTGAACCCGGGTGATGTTCTAGAAGTAAAATCTGGTTCTCAAAAATCTGAATACTTCAAGAATCTCGCCAATGTGATGGGCGCAGCTTCAGCGACACCTCTGTCGTGGTTGAAAGCTGATGGCAAGAAAATGAAGATTGAAATCACTGGCCTTCCGAAGCGCGAAGAAGCGGAAGCTGGTATTAATGAACAATTAATCGTTGAGTACTACTCACGTTAAGGAGGACTAGATGACTACTAAAAATATTCACGAAGCAAATTTGGCAGAAGTGAGAGAGTTAAGTGAAACTAGCGCAGAATTTGTGATCAAGCCACTTTATCCAGGGTATGGTAATACTCTTGGTAATTCGCTTCGCCGAGTGCTCCTTTCTAGCGTGAAAGGTGCCGCCATTACCGCCTTTTCGATCGAAGGTACCACTCACGAATACACCGCTATCCCGGGCATCCGTGAAGACGTGGTGGATATCATGCTCAATCTCAAAAACATTCGTTTTAAGATGCATACAGATAATCCGGTAGAACTTTCGCTTGAAATCAAAGGCGATAAGCAATCAGAAAAAGATGGCGATAAGCGCGTAGTAGCTGGCGATATCAAACTTCCAGCCGAAGTTGAAATCGCCAACCCGAATCAAGTGATTTGTCACATTGATGATCCAAAGTATGTTCTAAAGATGCACTTTGTTGTGGAATCTGGTCGTGGTTATCTCACGATTGAACACGCTTCGGAAGAACGCTTGCATTCAGACATGATTGCAGTCGATGCTGTCTTTACTCCAGTCCTAAGAGTTCGTTACAAAGTTGAAAATACTCGTGTCGGTCAAGATACGAATTTGCAACAACTTACCCTTACTGTAGACACTGATGGTACGATTACGCCAAAAGATGCCTTTGAAGAGGCAGCAGCAATTCTCGTCAATCAATACACAGCTTTGGCTGGTTCAACTAGAGTAGAATCTACTCCAGCTCCAGGCACCAACGCTGAAGACGATGATTCGGGGCTCTTGCTCCCAATCGAAGAGCTTGATTTATCAGCTCGCACGGCTAATGCTTTGCTTAATAATGATATTAAGACCGTTCGTGACCTTGTCACTCTTTCAGAAACTGATTTGAAAGATCTCAAAGGTTTCGGTCAAAAAGCATTAGACGAAGTTAAAGAAAAGTTAACGGAGTTAAATTTCTAATATGCACAGGCACGGATATAAAGGCCGAAAATTCGGTCGCGAAACCGATCAGAGGTTGGCGCTCACCCGTGGGCTTATGTGCTCTCTGATCAAATACCAATCGATCACGACAACTCTTGCACGCGCAAAAGAAATTCGCCGGATGACCGAAAAGCTGGTAACTCTTGCTAAAAAGGGCGACCTCGCTTCTCGTCGTTTAGTGATTGCTCGTCTAGGTGACCTTGAAGCCGGCACTTTACTTTGTGATGTAATTGCACCACAAATGAAGCGCAATTCTGGTTATCTCAAAATTGAGCGCGCAGGCTATCGCCGTGGTGATAATTCCGAGATGGGTACCATTTCCTTCGTTGATGAAGTGAAAATGAAAGAACCTGTCAAGGAAGAAAAAGCTGCGAAAAAAGAGCCAACCAAAAAGGCTCCAGCCAAAAAAGCAGCTAAGAAGGAGGATAAATAATGAAAACTTATTCTCAAAAAGGCGCTGAAATTCAGCGTGAATGGTGGGTGATTGACGCTTCTAGTTTGCCACTTGGTAAACTAGCGGTAGTGATTGCCGACAAATTAATGGGTAAAAGCAAGGTGACTTACACCCCACACATTGATAATGGCGACTATGTCGTAGTGATTAACGCCAAGAATATCAAGGTGACGGGTGAAAAGATGACTCAGAAGATGTATCATCGTCACAGTGGTTTCCCAGGTGGGCTGACCTCGCTTAAACTCGAGGAAGTGATTGAAAAGGAGCCAGCGATGGCAATTCGTGAAGCCGTTAAAGGAATGCTCCCGAAGAATAAATTAGCAGCGGATAGAATGGCTCGCCTTCGTATTTTCGATGGCGCGGAGCACACTCACGCCGCACAAAATCCAAAGGAGATTAAATAATGGTTGCTACGAAAAAATACATTTATGGGTTGGGACGCCGCAAATCGGCGACTGCGACAGCGCGGCTCTATAAAGGTAAAGGTGAAATCACCATCAATGGTAAGCCAGCGCTTGAATATCTTTCTTCTAACAAGACTTATCTTGCAGAAGTGACGGATCCTTTGGCACTAGCTGAGAAGCAGAAAGAATATGATATCACTATCATCGTAAAAGGTGGTGGTTTGGCTGGTCAAGTAGATGCGATTAAACTCGCTATCTCAAAGGCACTTGTCTTAGAGGCGCCGGACCTTCGCCCAGTACTTAAAAAAGCTGGCTTTACTTCACGCGATCCACGCGAAAAGGAACGCAAGAAGTATGGTCTTCGTTCAGCACGTAAGAAAGAGCAGTTCAGCAAGCGTTAGAGCTAGCGAGGCTAATCTACAAAATAAACTCCTTACACGGGGAGTTTATTTTTTCATTTCAGTAGCCTGAGTTAAACTTTATAAAGTTTCCAGAGTTGATAGAAAATTGTTGCCGAGACGATTCTTGATACAGCCGAGAAAATTAATTCATAATAATGAAACTACTGTGATATACAGCGGACGCTAAACCCGTAGTTCTTATTATTGTAGTTAGTACCCGGGTAGACACCGCTACTGTACAAGTACAGATTGTAAGCGTAGTAGCTATTGCGTGCCGAACTAGACCAGTAGAAGCCGCCTGAACCGCGACTGTTGGCGGACAAGCTATTGAAGCGGCCGGAATAGATAAAGTTATTCGGGAAGGAACGGAAGTCTTTAGAGCCTTGGGTAGAAGTATTATTAGCCATTAAGGTATTAAGATAGTTAAAGCCGCCAGCGGTATTGCCAGTACCGATATTGTTGCCATATGGAAGATGCCAGCCGGCAGGACAAAAATCACCATCTACATCACCAGATGATTTACTATAAGTACCATTACCAGCAGTAGCAGAGTACCAGTTGTAATAGTTGCTATAACTGTACCATTGGGCAGTAACAGTATTGGTATTGTAGCCTGGGATAAGGTCGGTGTTTGAAGCATTCTTACCGCCGATATTGGTGTTGTTGGTATTTAACATAGTTTGGTCAAAGCAGTCGGCGCTGGTGCTAGTACACCAAGAATCACTGGTGGAAGCAAGGTGATTGGCGACAGTGTTATTGGCATAGTCTATTTTGAGATTGACGGTGCCATCAGTATTTAATGGGTTGTGGGTATTAGAAGTAGATATGGCAGTAGTTACTATGTTACCGTTGTCATTATGTGTATCGGCAAGTCTTAAGTTCTCTATCATCCAGCATTTACCATCAGCTAGTCTAGCTACAGCATAGACATTGCCATCTCTAGTATCAGTTAGAGCAGTAACACTAGAAAGAGTAGCTACCATTTTGTGATTGGTAGAGTCATAGGTGGCTTGGTCGAGACTATTGCAACCAGACCAGCCTTGGAGATTACCAGCCGAGGCTACCCAGACTGGGTAAAGTATCATACCCTTTGTAGCGAGAGTAGTAGAAGGTACGGTGAGAGTCTCATTCGGACCGTAGATAGTACTAGCATTTGTCGCGGTGAAGTCTTTGCTCCAGCCAGCGAAACCGTAACCTTCTCGTTTGTAGTTTGGTGCGATAAGGTCAATGGTAGTGGCATTATTGCCTACACTGATTTTACCGGCAGTAGGTGAAGAAGTAATAGAACCGAGTGAAGACATGGAGCCTTCAATGTCCGATGCGTTAGGAGCATAACAGACATAGCCGGCTGGACAATCTGATTGGTTTAATGGGTCAAAAGGTATTTCTGGCTTACCAGCAGTGCTTGGGTGGACTAAAGTAAACTTCACCTTCCCAATATATGTTCCAGCCGCCTGAGTGCCAGAGATCCTGACACCATAAGTAGCAAGTATGGATGAACCAGTACCATTAATACCATCAGTAGAAGAAGGAAAACTAGCAATCTTAGTATAAGTAGATGGGATTAAGTGTTGACTACCAAAGCTATTTTCAATAGTTAAACTATTTGGAAGATATGAAGTAGTACCCTTTGATATCTTCATAGACCAATGTGAAGTAGTATTACCAGCTGATGCATCAGTACCAGTAGGAATAGATAGTTCATTATCTCCTAGCATACTAGTAGCACCATATTCATCTCCAGAATATCCTATAGCATATAATGCAAATCCTGAAGCATCATTACATTTAACTGTAAATTTAGTACTACCTAGACTTTCTGTAGAAGTACCATTACCCATATTATCAGTATGTGGAGTAATTACAGAAGATGTAAGAGAACAAGCTTCTGAGACATGGACAGTGGCGGTGGCGGAAGAGGAAGGGTCGACAACTGGAGTGGCAGAAACGGGAAAAGAAAGAGACAAACCTGCAAATATAAAAGCAGAACCAAAAGCTAAACACGTAACTATTTTACCTTGTCTCAACATAATACCTCTCTTCATATATATTATTATAGCATAAGTGGTTAAAAAGCAATAAAAAAATAGGCTTTTTGCCTAAATACTCTAAGTGGTGGAGTATGCGGGACTTAAACCCGCGACCTCTACAATGCGAATGTAGCGCTCTATCAGCTGAGCTAATACCCCAACACTATTATTATAGCATAATTTATAGGCTTGGTACAGGAAATTTAAGGGCCAAGTCGCGTACCGATTGGCGAATAGCACCAAGTTCATCGCTGTATTTATCAAGGTTTTCTTCAGTTTCGGCCTTCACACAAATATCAGCGACTTGTTTCATATATTTAGCGATTTCTTGCATTTCTTTGACGCCAAGACCACGTGTAGTAATGGCCGGTGTACCAAGACGCACACCGGATGGGCGGAAAGCTGCGCCTTTGTCATGTGGCAAAGAATTGGCATTTAAAGTCAACCCTACCATATCCAGCGCCTTTTCGTAGATTTTGCCATCAAACCCAAAGCTGTCCTTAACGTTAACTAGAATCAAATGGTTTTCAGTGCCACCACCCTGCAAGATGAAACCATTCTCTTTCAAACTATCGGCCAGAGCCTTGGCATTCTTCACGATATTTTCAGCATAAGTTTTAAACTCTGGTTTAAGAGCCTCACCAAAAGCCACAGCCTTAGCTGCGATAACGTGTTCTAATGGACCACCTTGTGTACCTGGGAAAACCGCGCGATCAATCAAAATTGGGAGATTTGCGAGAGTTTTTTCTGGTTTTTTGAGTGGGGAAGCAACGTTCCCTTTAGTCAAGATCAGACCACCTCGCGGACCACGTAAAGTCTTATGTGTAGTAGTCGTCATCAAATCAAAACCAAAATCTAGAGGATTTGGGTGTACGCCAGCCGCAATCAAGCCTGCTACGTGAGCCATATCGGCCATCAACAACACTTCGTGCCCAGCTTTCTCAGCCACTTTTTCACGAATCTTTGCTACGCGCGCAAAATCCGGAATCTTCATAAAGGCCGAATAACCGACCAATATCAATTTTGGCAAATTTTCAAGCGCTAGACGTTCCAATTCATCATAATCAATATCACCATCATCGGTAACACCATAACCAATAAAATTATAAACGTGCGCGCTCATGGTGACTTTGGCGCCGTGAGTTAAATGTCCCCCAGCCGGCAGTGACATTCCAAGCACCGTGTCACCTGGTTCGAGCCAAGCAAAATACACTGCATTATTGGCCTGCGCACCAGAATGCGGTTGCACATTGGCGTGGTCAGCATGGAACAACCGACAGGCCCGGTCAATCGCTAAACGTTCAATCCGGTCGACATTATCCTGCCCACCATAATAACGATAATTTGGCAGAATTTCATCCGCAATTTTGTCTTCCTTCCAGCCAGGAACGCCCTCAAAACTCGGATAACCCTCCGAATATTTATTAGTGAGTACCGACCCCATAGCTAAAAGTACATCTTTGCTCACATAGTTTTCGCTAGGAATAAGTTCCAGACCCTCGCTCTGGCGCTTCTTCTCGCTCTCAATCAAGTCAAATACTAAATCTTTCATATTTCTCCTTATTTTAAAGTATATTTAGCGAAAACATAGTTTAGATCATTTTCGGAACCTTTCTTTATGATTTTCTTGGTGTACTTTTTCTTATCAAATTCAGGGAAATACACGTCAGCTTCGGCGCTAGCGTCGATTTCAGTTAAATATAAATGCTTGGAATAAGGCAAAGATTCACGATAAATCGTAGCACCGCCACAAATAAACAACTCTTCAGAATCATCTTGGTGCTCTTTCAAAAATGCATGCAAATCATTTACCGGAGTGACACCCTCAGGTAATTCCTCAGTGCTAAACGCCGCAACATAGTTTTTACGATTTGGCAATGGCCTACCGATGCTTTCGAGCGTCTTTTTGCCCATTAAAATTGGATGCCCAGTAGTAGTCTCCTTAAAGAACTTCATGTCTTCTTTAATGTGAAAAACTAATCCATTTTTCAGGCCAAGTTCACGATTTTTGCCAATAGCTGCAATAATACTAATCATTTTTACTCCGTAACCGGCATGGAAATCGTGCCAAGATTCTCATAACCTTCTAATTTAATATCTTTTAATGCACGTGAGCTATCAAATTGATAAAAATCCTTAATCTCCGGATTAATCCAGAGTTTTGGTGCCTTTGGCAAGGTGTCATTTTTCACTGCTTCATCGTAGCGGCGAATCTGTTCCTTAATCCCATCAACTTGATTTTCATAAATATGCGCATCATTAGTAATAAAAGTCAGCTGTCCCGGTTTGGCGCCAACACATTGAGCAATTAAACAGCAAAGCACCGCATATTGTGCAACATTAAATGGTAGGCCCAAAGGGACATCAGAAGAGCGTGAAGTCACTAGGACATTAAGATGCCCGTCAATCAAATTCCATTGTGAATTCCAAACACAGGAAGGTAGTGCCGCAGTCTCCAGCCACTCATTTTGCCAGAGCGACATAATCATGCGCCGATTACCAGGGTTTTCTTTCAAAGTCGCAATCAAATTATCAATTAAACTATATCTTTTCACAATCCAGCCATAGGCAGTCCCGATGGTATGCGCGAAATCTTCCTTCTTCTCATTTGGATGATTTTTAGCGTAGATTTCATTGATATTTCGTCCCTGGTAAGTGCCATCTTCGGCAATCTCCCATTCGTTCCAAATCTTAATTCCGCGGTCGTGTAGCCAGCGCACATCATTGGAAGCTTGTTGATAAATCCAGAGCATTTCAAGCGTCGCTGTTTTAAAGGCCACCTTTTTTGACACTAAAATCGGAAACTCTTCCTCAAGATTAAACTGCAAAACTTGATGTGGTAGACGAATCGTGCGAGATTCAGAAGCACCTTGAGCAGCGTGATCAGGAATAGCGGTCGCCACTTTCTTGTCGCGATGATCAGATTTTTTGTAGTTGACGATTTTTTCGCCATGCTCCAAAATGCGCCGACAAAGGTTAATGTATTGATCATCAAATTTGCTCATATTTCCTCCAGTTTTTATCATTATAGCATAAAAACAAGCAGAAAAATGCCCCGATTCATACGAATCGGGGCTAGCCTAGGGGGTCAGTGTTTGTAGTCTTCTTCTCTCCAATGATACCAGTGACCATTGATGAGCAGAGTATACATGACGAGAATGGCTGTAAAAAAGCCGGTATCGTCAAAACGGTTGAGTCCGCGAATGTGGAGATGATCAATCGTCCACATTTCGGAAGCTTTGCGATATCCCTTAACAGAACAGTAATCGCAAATGTTCATTTCGGTCTTGTCGCGTTCAGATGCTTCTTTATTATTGATGTGCATCATCGGTGAACGTTGGATTAGGTCGAGAGTTAAAGTCGCGATAATGGCGGACGTTTTGTCAGCCATATAGATGAGTCGGCCGGACGGTGTACTTTGGTTGTTCATTTCATTGAACAGTTGCAGGACATGTTGCTTGAATTCAGGGGTATCAGCAGGGTAATACAACAGGTATTCCTTCAGATACTCATCTTCAAGCATAGCCTTCATGGCATCATCACGACTACCATTGTCAGGCCAATCCCCGATACGATTCTCGGGAAGATCGTGAATTCTAGCAACTTCTAAAATTTCACGATAAGAATAAGAGTTTTTAATCTTATTCTTCACCTGGTTGTTGATAGACATGGCTCCATCGATGAGCGCAATCACTAAATTGGTGTGTGCTGCTACCGATTCAAACACCTGATTACAATCAGCCAGCTTATAACGTACGTTATAGCTACGACCGACAAAGGAAGCTTTGGTGACTTCCTGAATGTGCTTGGCCATCATATAGACCGGATCTGCTTCGTGACATGCATAGAATTCACAAGCCGGGTTGATTTTTGCTTCTTCTTTCATGATTCGTCTGTATTCGTGATACAGATCAATCAAAGTAACAATTTCTTTCATCGGATATAACCTCCCTAGATGTTAATGTGCACCCCCTAGTGCGTTACTCTATTATAGCATATCTTGACAAAAAATGCAAGTTGTGGTATAATGAGGATATGAATATTGGGAAAAAGTTTTTGATCCTACTATTTTCTAGCTTCGTAGGGATTATATCCAATCCGGAGCTCCCTTTTGCATCTGATAGCGTAATACCGTCGGATATTTCTGGTGCCGTAGAAACAGTGTTAGAAGCACCAAAGCCAGTAGAAACCGTATCCGTTGTGACTAAGTCTGTTCCAGCAACTACTACTGCGCCTGAAACAACTATAACCCATGCAACCCCTGCAACACTAACCCCTGTAACTCAATCTGCACCTACCCCTGTAGCAACACCTCAGATTAACCGCATTAATATCGCCGGTCGCTCTCTTGAATTTGTTGATGTGGCTAATACTGGTGTGGATTCTGGCAATCATGTTAACAGATATAATTCGAAATTCTATTTTGGTCACAATTCGGCCGGCGTTTTCGGTCCGCTATACAATGTAAGCGTTGGCGATACTTTTAGTGTTACAGAGAATGGTACAACCAAAAATTATCAGGTTAAAGCCGTAGCTATCTACGAAAAAGTCAATGATTATACCCTTAGATTAAATGGTCAAGAACTGAAGATGAGCGTTGTGGCAAGAGCACGTTATAGTGGCGCGAACTACGACATATCTGTGATGACTTGTTACGGTACGTCTTATGGCAATGGTGACGCTTCTCACCGCTTAGTTCTATTTGCTAACGCCATCTAATTGTGGTAAAATATAAGAGATGAAGAATGCTCGGTGTAGAGTACCGGTAATTCTGGTGGGCATCTTTTTGATTATACTATTTGGGTTAAATGCGGCGGCAAGATATTTTAATCTATTTGAGGCAAAAAAACCAGCCACAGTGCCTACTATAGAAATCTGGCTAAATGATATTACTCTCGAGACAATAAACAGTGGAGATAAAGACACCAAATACCCCGGCAATAATCTGACTATCACGCAAGATGGCGAGGAATCATCTTACAGTAATGTGGAAATCAAAGGGCGCGGGAATTCAACCTGGGGCCAGGAGAAAAAACCATACCAGATCAAGTTTAATGAAAAAGTAAGCATGTTTGGGATGGGAAAAGCTAAAAAATGGGTGCTTCTAGCTAATTTTTTTGATAAAAGTGGCGGGTTAAGAACAGATATAGCTTTTTATATCGAACGGATGATTAATCCAGATAATGCCCTAAATGGTCAGTACGTTAATCTAATAGTCGACGATGAGAATCTGGGCCTATATTTCCTGACACCAAAAGTTGAGGTGGATAAAAGTAGGGTAGATTTGAAAGATCCACTAGGAATATTGGTAGAACTAGATAATTTACACACCAACGAAGAAAATTTCAAGGTAGGCAATAACCATTTGCAGCCGAAAGACCTAGTGGCGGAAGACAACAAAGAGCTAGCCATCAAAGATTTTTCGACCAGTGTGCAGAAACTGATGTCAGCGGCGAAAGCCAATGATTTAAATAAGCTCAGTAAAGCAGTAGACCTCGATTCGATGGTTGAATATTATTTATTGTCGGAATTTACTATTAATCCAGATGCCTATTCGTCGAGTTTATATCTATATAAAGATGGTACAGAAGATGTAATCCATTTTGCGCCGGGATGGGATTATGATTACAGCATGGGTAATAAGGAATGGGTTTGGGCACCAAATGATGAATACTATTCGCCATATAATATGAGTATTTCAAAGTATTATGATCCAAAGAAGGAAAACAAAGTTGGGTGGTTTGTGAATACCCCAGAGTTTTACAAAATAGTTGGGGCAAAATACCGCGAAACAATGATGGGCAAAAAAGACGAGCTTTTGCAATACTTTGACGAACAAGTGAAGTATATCAAAGAGTCGATGCTCTATGATGAGGCGCGGTGGAACGGCCGGTTTTATGAAGAAGTTATGTATCTGAGAGATTGGCTTTCAAAAAGATTTGATTATTTTGACGAAGTCTACGGCGTGATATAATTAACTTATGATTAAAAGATTCCTCGGCTGGCTATTAATGGTGGCTATACTAGTGGGCCTAGGTTTTTGGGGTTATTATGCGGTACGCAACCGCCAAATTAATATCAACAACTTTTTCGTCGGTGGTCAGGTGTTAGGCGTTGACGTTTCTTCCTATCAAGAGAACGTAGATTTCAAAAAACTTAAAGAACAGGATGTGGAATTTGTGTATATTAAGGCAACAGAAGGCAGCTCCCACGTAGATAAATCATTTGCCGAAAAATGGGAAGCCGCGAAAGATGCTGGCTTGCCGGCCGGAGCCTATCATTATTTTTCATACGCCTCAAGTGGCGCCACGCAAGCAGAAAATTTCATTAAAACTGTCGGCGACCTAGAGGGGCGATTAATTCCGGCAGTAGATATGGAATTAACCGCCGAAGAAGTTTATAATCCGCCAGAAAAAGCTGATGTGGTGCGAGGACTAAAGTCATTTCTCGCAATAGTGGAAGAAGAGTATGGCGTGAAACCGCTCATCTATGCGCAAAAAGATTACTGGGACAAATACCTCGCGGAGGATTTCTCGTCATATCCACGTTGGGCTAGAAATGTGTTTTATCCAGTGTATATCGACGCCGGTGACGACTGGGTAATTTGGCAATACAATGACCGTGGCGTGCTGGAAGGTTATTCTGGCGAAAAATATATTGATCTAAATATCATAAACAGTAAATTCGGACTAGACGCATTAAAAGCTAAATGATATAATTAAGTAGATGGGGTGTTAGCTCATTTGGTAGAGCGCTTCCATGGCATGGAAGAGGTGAGGAGTTCGAGCCTCCTACACTCCACCATTTTTTGTGTAAAAAATTATGATATAATGAAAGTATGAAAACGATTTTAACCGGTATTAGAGCAAATTCAGTATTAACTTTAGGAAACTACCTCGGGGCACTCCTTCCGATGGTGAGACTCGCGAACAAGTATTCCGACGAATACCAGATTAACATTTTTGTGCCAGATTTACATTCGATTATTTCCGACGTGGACGGTGATTTGCAAGAAAATATTATCCGTACTCTGAAATACTGGTTAGCTGCTGGATTAGAACTGAAGAAAAACGTGCACATCTATCGCCAAAGCTATATCCCAGCGCATTCCGAACTATGTTGGATTTTGAACTGTGTAGCCACCATGGGCGAAACCTCGCGCATGACGCAATATAAAGAAAAATCCGAAGGTCGCGAGAGTTGCAATGTCGGTATTTTTGACTATCCAATTCTGATGGCAGCCGATATTCTTTTATACTCAGCAGAATATGTGCCAATAGGTGAAGATCAGTTTCAACACATTGAGCTTGCACGTAACCTTGCCATGCGTTTCAACCATAAGTACGGTGAGATTTTTACTGTGCCAGTCAAGACTTCTGACCAAGTCAAGTTTATGGGTGTGAGCGATGGTATCCGCATCCGAGATCTACTAAACCCTGAAAAGAAAATGAGCAAATCCACCGTGGCAGCAGGTTCCAAGATTATGCTCGATGATGAACCAATTGTTGCTGCCAAGAAAATCATGTCCGCCACTACCGACTCATTTGGTAAAGTAAAATTTGACATGTGGGCGCAACCAGGTATTTCAAATCTGTTACAAATTGAAGCCTTAGTTACTGACACACCTCTTCAAGATGTCATTTCGACCTGGTCTGGCGAGACGCGTTATGGTGAATTGAAGAAAAAAGTCGCTTCAA
Organism: uncultured Candidatus Saccharibacteria bacterium; assembly: GCA_964429055.1. Lineage (GTDB taxonomy): Bacteria > Patescibacteriota > Saccharimonadia > Saccharimonadales > Saccharimonadaceae > Nanosyncoccus. The sequence continues at coordinate 3,488 of CAYSAK010000017.1, read as the reverse complement.
GCGTAGCGCAAATGTTAGAAGATTTCCAAGGAAAACTGGCAAAGATTTCTGATGAAGAAATTTTGTCACTTCTAGAACAAGGTGAAGAATACGCCAGCGAAGTAGCCGAAATGAAGTTACTCGAAGTACAAAAAGCAGTTCATTTGAGGTAATTTGATGATTCGGACGGGGAAAAAGTTCAGCAAGCCAGAAATGTCGAGGGTGATTAATGGCGATATTAAACTGGCCGAGCAGGAAACCGCACCGGAAAAAGTGCGCCTAGATATTTTGATGACTGAAATTTATAAAAGCTATAATCGTTCATCGCTTCAAAAATTCATTGAGCTAGGTTTTGTAACTGTTGATGGTGAACTAGCCAAAAAACCGAACCAAAAGTTTGTACGTGGCGTCAAAATAGATTTACAGGTACCCGAAGAACAAAAAAATGCTGATTTGATTCCTAAAGTAGTCTACGAAGACGAGAATGTATTGGTGGTTGACAAGCCAGCCGGCCTTTTGTCGATGGCCAAAGGTGAGTATTGTCCGGAAAAAACTCTTGGTGACTATGGCCTACTAGTACATCGGTTAGATCGTGACACTTCCGGCGTTGTAATCCTCGCCAAGAACCCAGAAGTGCAGAAGTTTCTGAAGAAACAATTCCAAGATCGCAAAACTCATAAAACCTACTACGCGGTAATTGAAGGCCAGCCGAAGCTAGATGCCGCCCGAATTGACCTGCCAATCGCTCGCGATTTAAAGCGCCCGACTACTTTTCGGGTAGATGCCAATGGCAAGGAATCAGAGACTTATTATAAAGTGATTAAAACTGACGGCAAACATTCGCTCGTTGAGCTCAAACCGACTTCTGGTCGCACGCATCAGCTCAGAGTACATATGAAGTATTTAGGCCATCCAATCGTCGGAGACGTTGTATATGGTGGCGAAAAAGCCGATCGGCTATATTTACACGCGGGAGCATTAGAAATAACCCTGCCTGGTGGGAAGCGAACTACTTTTGAGGTGCCGATGCCAGAGGGGTTTTTAGATGTTTTTTGATTCACCAAGCGAAATATTAAAAATTGCCAGCAAGAACCATTGTGCAATTTTTGTAATGCCAAGCGAAACGACAATTGATATTCAAAATGCGATAATTCTAAAACCAGAAGAAAAGACTATAATCACGATTGAACAAGTTAAAAATTTAATATCTCGCTTAAGCATGCGTCAGGTCAGCGAACAATATATTATTATTCGTCCAGCAGAACTATTAGGCGATGAGGCTGCCAATGCGTTTTTGAAAAATTTAGAAGAGCCAAAGGATAAAGTACACTTCATTTTAGTCACAGAAGAACCGTCCAAATTATTACCAACCATTTTGAGCCGTGCCGCAATATATTTCCTTTCTCAAACCAATTCTATCGATAGCAATATTAAGGCTGATGTGAAGGTGAAAGACCTAGCCAAACGCTTAATTGTAGCAAAACCGGCAGATTTACCAAAAATCGCCGAAGAAATTTGTCAAAATAAAAATGACAAACGTGCCTATGCCATGAAAGTATTAGAGACCACCATCGAAATGTTATATAAATCATACTTCATCACTAAAAAAGATGTTTTTGTAAAAAAATTACCGAAGTTTCTAGAGGCCTACGAGAATATCGATAAAAATGGCCACATAAAACTCCACTTGGTGGCGGATTTGTGCTAAAATAAGGTTATGATTGCAATATTTGCTATTATTGTTTTTGCGACGTATCTAGCGTTTTTCTTCCCGATGGAGGTAAAACCTAAAGAAGAAGAGGTACGTTCGCCAAAATACAAGGCACAGATGAAAAAACTCTGGTCCATTGCACAAACTGCCATGAAGGAGCGAAAGCCATTCCGTGCCGAAAAAGCTCTTCTCACGATTTTGAAATTTGATGAAAAAAATGCCGCAGCTTACAACCGCTTAGGGATTCTTTATGCCAAAGGGCAAAGGTATAATGAAGCGGTGGAATGTTTCGAGATTGCTCAATCCCTAGATAATAATCCTGCCTCCATCCACAATGTTGGATTAATTTATCTTGAAATCGGTGAATATGATAAAGCTAAAATGGCGTTTGAACAGGCTATCCAATTAGAAGGTGATGTACCGGCCAGGTATATCGCCCTTGCCAAAGCCGAAGAAAAACTCGGTAGCCCAAAACGCGCCATTGAAGCTCTTGAGAATGCATATGAATTAGATCCTAATGTTTCAACACTACGACAAATGTTGGCCATCTATGAGAGCATTAATGATGCTGAAGCCATGGCAGCAATTACTGCGCGTATTGAAGAACAAATTGCCAAAGACAATATGGCCAAAAGACGCAAAATGTCCCGTCTCGGAGTCAGGCCGAGAACCGCAGCAAGAAGCAAAGTCCAGAAAAAACGCGTTTGATTTTTTACGGTAGATGGTATATAATAGGTGCAGTGCTGGAATCGTCTAGCGGCAATGACAAGAGACTGTAAATCTCTCGCCTTCGGGCTTCGTAGGTTCGAGTCCTACTTCCAGCACCATAGAAAATAACCTTGACTTCTTGTCAAGGTTATTTTCTATTATGTTGTAGGTCGGACGAGAACCGTAGGTTCGGACGCCGTAGGAGACGAGAGAATATCTTAAATCCATTTAAGATATTCCGAGTTGACGCCCGGCGTTATTCTTTTGCGAAGCAAAAGAATTGTCCTACTTCCACCAGCCCCATTTGTGGTAAAATAATAATATGAATAAACTAGTAAAACGTGGATTCTCAGCATACAAAATTTTTCTAAAAAACAAAATTGCCTCATCAATCATGATGTTGATGGCCGGCGTGATGATGTTCATTGCAGCCTTGAATGGAAAAGGCAATGATACTAAGTCCTTGCCAATGCTAATCACTTCTATTGGAGCAATTCTAACTTTCTGGGGCGTTTATAGAATCGGCTATGTTAAAGCTGTTTTTGACAAAATTGACAAAACCAATCGCGAAGAAAAAACCGCTGGACAAAAAGTCTTAATATCGCAAATTGGCGAAACGCTTTTATATATATTAGTACTTAGTTTAGGGATATTCCTATTAACCAATGAAAACTTCACCAATAAAGTATTGAATCTCATGGCCGGCGGCTTCACTACTCTAAATGGTGTTCTCGGAGTTATTAGCGCATACAAGAATCGCGAAAACAAAGATTTTCGTTGGAAGTTTATGATAGTCTTAACAGTAATCGAACTGATTATTGGCCCATACTTCATCATCACATCAGATTCAATCGATATTAATGGCTACATTATTATGGGTGTCCTAACCACTGTAGCCGGTACCATTGAAGTCATTTCTGCACTTACTAAAGATAATTTAAAAGGTACCATTAAAGACGGTAAAAACATCGTTCGCATCATTAAAGATGGCGAAGAATCGGAATAAATCCACCTTTATTTGTTAAACTATGATATAATAGTCACAGGTGCCGCGATAGCTCAGTCGGTAGAGCGCATCCATGGTAAGGAT
>CAYSAK010000016.1:0-16813 GCA_964429055.1 uncultured Candidatus Saccharibacteria bacterium | reverse complement strand
AAAACTCTTGATTTTTTAAGCAAAGTGTGCTATAATGGAAGGAGTTACCAAAGACAGTGGCTGCGTATGCTTAATTTGCCACCGAGGAATTACTTGTATATTTGGTGACGCTATTTAACAATTAGCCGACCCTAATAATAAATAACCAAAGGAACTTTTTATGGCAATTTCAAGAGATAAAAAGAACACGTTGGTTGCAGATCTCACTGAACTTTTGAACGATTCAAAGATGGTCGTCTACGCTAAATACGAAGGCTTGACCGTAGCTGAACTTCAAGAGCTCCGCAGACTCGCACGTGAATCTGGCGTTAAAATTAAGGTCGTGAAAAACCGTCTTGTAAAGGTTGCGATGAAAGAAATTGCAGCTTACAAGAACACGGATGTTTCCGCTCTTACAGGCCAGCTTCTTTACGCTGTGGGTAGCGACGAAGATTTCGATGCAGCAAAGGTCCTTGCGAAGTTCGCAAAGACTCACGCTAAAATGGAACTCGTTGGTGGTTTCAATGCTGAGGGTACCACCCTCTCCACTGAAGAGGTCAAAACGCTCGGCTCACTTCCATCCAAGAACGAACTTATCGCCCAGGTCGTGGATACACTTCTTTCTGGCATCAACGGTATCGTTTCTGGACTCGAAGAACACGCAGAGAAAGCAACCGCTTAATTATTATCGGGTTTAACCCAATATTGAAAGGATAAATATGGCAACTGATATCAAGAAGTTGGCTGAAGAGCTTGTCAAATTGACTGTGCTTGAAGTTAACGAACTTAAAACTGTCCTTAAGGACGAATATGGCATTGAGCCAGTGGCAGCTGTTGCTGTCGCCGCAGCTGGCGCTGAAGGCGCTGCTGCTGATGAAGGTAAATCTGAATACGATGTAGTCTTGAAAGACGCTGGTGCTCAGAAGATTGCTGTCATCAAAGCTGTTAAGGAAGCTACCGGACTTGGTCTTGGCGAAGCTAAGGCAATCGTCGACGGTGCTCCTGCAACCGTGAAAGAAAAAGTCGCTAAAGCTGATGCTGAAGCGATGAAAAAAGCCCTCGAAGAGGCTGGTGCGACCGTCGAACTCGCCTAAATCTTCAAAAGTTAGCTAATTGTATCATTAAAAACCAGAGTAACACTTTTCGGGCCGCGTCCGGCCGGCCCATCGCCATGGGCGGCCGGCGCTTGTCCTCGCGCTGCCGCGCTCCGGATTCCCTCAAAGTGCTAGCTCTGGTTTTTTGTATGCTATAATTATCTACATGAATGATTTTGATTATTTAGACGAGGGGGAAGTATATCTCGATGCGGCGTGTCAAAGCTTGAGGCCGCGTCCTGTAATTGATGCCATCAATGATTACTACACTAAGCACAATTCTTGTGGTGAACGTGTCAAATACAAATGGGGCCGCATTACCGACGAAAAAGTCGAGGCTACCCGCGAAAAGGTTCTGAAATATTTAAGATTGAAAGGTAAAAAATATACTGTTTCATTCACTCTAAACACCACTTACGGAATCAACTTGATTCTAAGTCAAATCGACACCTCAAAATTCAAAAAAATCATGACCAGCGAAATTGAACATAACTCGCCGTTTCTTGGTTCTATGGCTTTTTCTGAAAGAACTAATCTGCCACGCGAAGTCATGAAACGAAATGAAGACGGCTCTATTACGGTTAATGATTACGACTTTGAAAAAGCCATCGTGATAGTAAACTGTGCTTCAAATTTCGACGGTAGAAAACTAAAAAATATTGAAGCTCTAAATAAAGCCGTCCATAAAGCCGGCGGTATATTAATTATTGATGCCGCACAAGCCATGGCGCATTCAGTCGACATCATCCGCGGCGTAGAAGTCGACGCAATTTGTTTTTCAGCACATAAATTATATGCTCCATCACTTGGTGTCATTGTTTGGCGTGACGAACTCGATAAGGTCCTATTATCGTATTGGCTAGGCGGTGGCATGGTCGACGACGTCAAACAAGATTCGTACACTTTGTCAGCAACCAACAAAGAACATCGTTTTACCAGGTTCGAATCCGGTCTTCAAGCCTGGGGCGAAATCATCGGACTCGGTGCAGCGCTGGATTGGCTAGAGCATCTGCCAAAAAAAGATTGGAAAACTCTTCAAGACAATACTGAGGAATTATATAGCTTTTTGAAAAGCTCGCCAAAAGTCCATTTGGTAAATAAAGAGCCAAATCCAACCATGACATTTTACGTAGAGGGAATTGATTCGCATCTACTCGGCGAAGCCTTGTCTCGCGAAAACATCATGGCCCGCACCGGTTATTTCTGTGTCCATTATTATCTTGATCACGTACTCGGGCTTCCACCGCTAGTTAGATTTTCGTTAGGTTTACATAATCGTCCGGAAGATATCTTAAAAGTCAAAAAGGTGCTAGCGAAAGTTTTAAACTAGTGCTAGAATAAACTTATTATGGTGTGTATAGCTGCATTTATTATTTTGGCCTTGATCGGAATTTTCGTGGCCGTTATTTCAATTTTTAAACCACAAGTAGGGAAAGCCTACCTTAAAATGTTTAAAAAAGCCTGGGGCTGTCTTTGGAAAAAAGTCCGCTTACAAAAATGCGAAACCGGCTTTAAAGAAGATGTCAAAAACACGATTTTGTCACGTGTCATTGTCAAGCATCCAAAATGGGTTAAACCATTATCAATTATTATCGAGATCATTTCAGTATTAATTGTTATTATTACCGTTTGGGCAATTCTCACTGCAATTAAATCACTCCTCGCCTTATGGGCACTAGGTTCTTGTAACGTAACTAAACCATCTGCCTGCTCAATGGGCGCCGAAATGTGTTCCATCGACGAAGACGAACCATCCAATGTCTTCGAAGCCACCGGCCGCTGGTTTACCGAATGGGGCGAAATCTTTGAAGCTATCCCAGATAAATTCAAAACCTATGATGCAGCTAGCTACGAGTTTAATTACATTACGGTACCTGGAGGCAAATCTGCCAACCGACCAGTCGCCGTAGACATTTTTGATCCAGGTTGTACTGTTTGCATGGTATCGTATCGCAATCAAAAGAATGCTGGATTCTTTAACAAATATGAAACCCGTCTAGTTCCATTTGCCATTCAAGACGCCGATGGTAGCTATAAGTTCAAAAATTCGGAAATCATTGTTAAATACATTTTAGCCGCTGACGCTGTCAAAGAAGGGGTGGGATTAAAGATTATCGACAAATTATTCACTGAAAAAAATAGTGAAGGCATTTCATATCAAAACAAATTCAATGAAGATTACTCACGTGAAGACGCTATTAATAAATTAGAATCCTGGCTAAAAGAGTTTGGTTTGTCAGAAAAGGAAATTAAAAAAATCGAGTCTTATGTTAATGGCGAAGAAATATCAGAAGGAAAAAACATTGAAAACATGATGTCAAAGAATCGTGAAATTGTAGAAAACGAACTGAAGATTAAGGGCATTCCAACTACATTATTAGACGGCAAAAAACATACTGGGCTTTGGAAAGCCGCCGAATAAGCTTATTCTTATTGTAATTTTTACAACATTTTGTAAACGACCGGTGTTTTTATGGTGGAAAACTTTTGTCAAAAATTCTTGACTTTAATGGGCGTCTGATATAATATAATATTAATACTATATTTAGACAGGATGCGAGGTGATGTCTGAAATACCAGAAAAACAAATAAAAAGATTGCGCAGTCTCATTAGTGAGGCTGAGACGAATTTATCAGCAGCTAAGGAACTTTTAGTTTCGATACTTGGTGATGGCGAAGCTATTACAGCTCCACGTGAGACAGTAGTATCTGGCCCAGAAGGCAAGATTATTGAAGGCATTTTTGATGGCCAAATCATGATTGGCCCAGACGGCAAGAATTATCCAGTTCCAGCCAACTATGCTTCAAAGTCGAAGCTAGTCGAAGGTGACATTATGAAACTCACCATCACTGAAGATGGCAAATTCCTTTACAAGCAAATTGGTCCAGTTGAAAGAAAGACCGTCATTGGCACTTTGATTCATCATGACGATAAATATTTTGTGGAAGTCGCTGGTAAAGAATATCAGATTTTGTATGCTTCAGTGACCTATTTCCATCTCCGCGATGGCGCACAAGTTTCCGTAACGATTCCAGCAAATAACGATGACGCGACCTGGGCAGCCGTAGAAGCTGCACTCTAATGAAGTCTTTATATCGACGATATCGCCCCATGACACTCCGTGAGGTGGTTGGTCAGCCCCAAGTCACAGAGCCTTTAGCCAAGTCCTTAGAGCAAGGCAAAATCAGCCATGCCTACCTTTTTATTGGGCCACGTGGCACTGGCAAAACTTCAGTAGCTAGAATATTTGCTCACGAAATCAATGGCTTCAAATATGAACTTGAAGACGATTATGTAGATATTATAGAAATCGATGGTGCTAGCAACCGTGGTATCGACAACATTAGGGAACTTCGCGAAAAAGCCGCCATCGCTCCGACTTCCGGTAAATATAAAGTATATATTATTGACGAAGTCCACATGCTGACCAAAGAAGCATTCAATGCTCTACTCAAAACTTTGGAAGAACCACCTAGACACGTAATATTTATAATGGCCACTACCGACGCATATAAGGTACCAGTCACTATTACCTCACGCGCCCAAACTTATACTTTCAGACTTGCCGACACTAAAGTAATGTTTGATTATCTAAAATCGGTTTGCAAAAAAGAGAAGATTAAAATTGAAGATGAAGCACTAGAAATCATCGTAAGACGCGGCGGCGGGTCCTTCCGTGACTCATTGTCACTTTTAGATCAAATCTCCACTCTTTCAAGCGACAAAATTACCAAGGAAATGGTAGTTTCAGCAATGGGATTACCAGAAGACGAAAAAATCAAAGAGCTACTCGAAGATTATGCGTCTGGTGATATAAATAAGATTACAGATGACTTAAAAGAACTTTTAAATACCGGCGTCAAAGCCGAAACCATAGTCGAAGAACTAATTGCATTTATAATTGAGCACCCAAAGGCCGAATTCATCCCGCTACTTTCCAAATTATCTGAGATAAAAGCCCCCTTCGCCGAAGCAAAATTACTAGTTGCGTTGGTTTCGCAGCAGGACCTGACGATTTTTTCTCGACTCGCTCCTTCGCGCCCGTCGTTACGGGGCTCAGTCGCTCAAATTGCTCCCGTTGTCGCAAACGGTCTCGAAAAAACATCAGGCCCTACTGAAAAACAATCCACCATTTTCGACTGGACAAAATTCGTAGAAACTGTGAAAGATATGAATGATGCGGTGGCAGCACAATTAAAATCAGTCGATTATCGTGCGAGCAACGATACTTTAGATATCTATCCAGCCAAACGCGTCGTTAAACTTATTTTAGATAAAATCAATAACAAGAAAATCCTAATTGATGCGGCAAACGGCATGAAAGTGATTATCCACAATGTGGAAGAAAGGCCAGAAAAGAAGGACGCATTAATTTCCAAAATATCTGATATAATGGGAGGAGAGGTACAAAATGACGGAGGAGGTAACCCATTCTAAAACTGGTGGTCGTGTTCCACCACAAGACGTCGTCGCAGAGAAATCTTTGCTCGGCGCTATTATGTTGTCAGACACAGTTTTGCCAGAAATTTTAACGATTCTAAGGCCGCAAGATTTTTATGAACCAAAACACCAGACGATTTTTGCGGCAATGATGAATTTATATGACCAACATAAGCCAATCGACCTTCTTACTTTAACTTCCGAATTAAAATCTTTAAAAAAACTAAAAGAAATTGGCGGCGCTCCGTATTTAACGGAGTTGTCCAATTTCGTTCCTGCCGCATCACACGCCAAAGCCTACGCTGAAATCATCGAAAAGAATTCTACTAGAAGAAGGCTAATTAAAGCCGGCACCGAAATCGCTAACAAAGCCTATGAAGATGATGCCAATGTAGGCGATTTAGTCGGCGCTGCCGAAAAAGAATTATTTGAAGTGTCCGATAATATTGTAAAAAGTGATTATATGCCGATGGGCGAATTGCTCGCCGATGCTTTTGATCGTATTGAAGAACTCCACAAAAACAAAGGTTCACTCCGCGGTCTTAAAACCGGCTTTCGTGACCTTGATAAAAAAACCGCCGGATTTCAAAAAGGCGACTTAATTATCATCGGTGCTCGCCCGGCTATGGGTAAAACTACCTTGGCACAAAACCTTGCCTATAATATTGCTACCATTAACCAAAAAGGCGTGCTTTTCTTCTCAATGGAAATGGCCGCCAACGAAATCATTGACCGCATGATCTCCGATGTGTCTGGCGTAGATAACTGGAAAATGCGCACTGGCAATTTAACCGATGAAGAGTTTTCTAAAATCGGCGACGCGCTAGGCGAAATGGACGAAATTCCAATTTATATTGATGATACCAGTTTGATGACCATCACCGAATTAAGAAATAAAGCTAGACGCGCAATTCACGATCATGATATTGGCATCGTTATCATTGACTACCTACAACTCATTAAAGGCTCTGGCCAATACAATGGCAACCGTGTACAAGAGGTGTCAGAAGTTTCTCGGAACTTAAAAACCTTAGCTAGGGAACTAAAGATTCCAGTAGTCGCTCTTGCTCAGCTTTCCCGTAATGTTACTGGACGCGATAATCCAAGACCAATTCTATCAGATTTGCGCGAATCCGGTTCTATCGAGCAAGACGCCGACCTTGTCATGTTCCTGCACCGACCAGATTATTACAAACAAAATGACGACGACTACGAAGAAACTCATATTACCGAACTCTTAATTGCCAAGCACCGTCATGGCGCCGTTGGTAAAATCGAACTCTACTTCCACCCAGAGCTTCTCCGCTTCATGTCACTTGATAAATCACGCGAATAAGTGCTATAATGTTTATGTGAAGAAAATTATAATTTCCAAACTTTTTTTATACCGATACCGGTTCATCATTGGCTACATCGTACTTGGAGCCGCTTTTGTTGCAATGCTATTCTTATTACCACTCTACGCACAACACGGACTTTCTGCAGCCGAAATGGAATCGGCTACCAATTCGTATAATTTAAAAATTGATGCACCGCTAAACGGCGACCTGGTAGACCTGCCATATAAGCTTTTGCAAAAAATCTCGATTCTCATTTTCGGTTTAACACCATATGCCATCAAATTACCTAGCGTACTAGTCGGTCTTGCCTTAGGGCTACTATTAATCTTACTCCTAAACCGCTGGTTCAAAAGCAACGTTTCGCTTCTCGCTTCCATTTTAATGGTTCTATCTACTCCATTCTTATTTATTGCTGGCTCCGGTACACCACTAATTATGATCGTCTTTTGGCCAACCTTGCTGCTCTGGCTCGGTTCCAAAATCCAAGGTGAAAAACGTCCTAAGCCAATGTATTCGTTACTTTTTGCTATCGCACTATTGTTCGCCATCTTTACACCATATATGATGTATTTTGCAGTATTCTGTGTCTTCTTTGTGTTCCTGCAACCACACCTACGTTTCATTGTCAAAAGCTTGCCAAAACTTCCTCTCGCTATTGTAGGACTATTAGTTATTGCTGGTATTTCGGCTCTTCTCATGAATATTATCAACCAGCCAGATACCATCATGGAGCTATTATTCGCCAAAGATTTCGACATTACAAAGTTCTTCCCGAATATTAGCACCGGTTTAGCGCCGGTATTCTTGTGGAGTGGTTCGCTTGAAAGCGTCTTCTTAGCCCCGCTAGTTAGTTTACCAATGCTAGCACTAGCGTTAATCGGCCTATTTTCTACCACTAAAGGCTTTTTTGCCTCCCGTAATTCCATCGCCACTTTGCTTCTAGTTTTCACATTGATTATCACCGGGTTTAACCCAAGCGCAGTTATCTTCCTGATCTTACCATTCGCCATATTAGTAGCACATGGTCTAAAATATCTACTCGAAAAATGGTACGGTCTCTTCCCAGAAAACCCTTACGCGAGAATTGCGGCTTTAATTCCACTTTCAATTCTATTTGGCACCATTCTAATTCCAAGTCTGTTGCAATATGTCGATGGCTACCGTTACAATCCAAGCGTAGCTAACGAATTTAACTACGATTTAAACGTCATCAGAAAAAACCTAAACAATGAGTTTCTATTAGTTTCCGAAAACTATGATTTTTATAAAATTTTGGAAGATTCTACCAATCTTACCGTAATTGACAATCTGGAAGAAAAAACTTACGAACGGTTGGCTATTTTACGCGGTACGACCGACGATGAAAAATATGAGTTGAATCAGATTATTACTTCGCCAATGCGAGAGAATTCTGATATAATATATCTATACACAGTAAAAGGAGAATAAAATGGGGCAGACAATGGACCAGATGAAGCTTTTAAACCAGCTTCGCAAAGCACAAAAAGAACTCAAGAATGAAATCGTAGAAGTTGAAGCCGGCGATGGCGCTGTAGTAATCCAGATTAATGGTGAACTCAAAGTCAAGAAAGTTAAAATCGACCCAGCCAAAGTCGATCTAGATGATATCCACGAACTCGAACGCTGGATTGAGAACTGCATGCGCGATGGTTTCGCCAAAGCTCAAGAAATCGCCACCGATAAGATGAAACCATTGATGGGCGGTCTCTCTGGCCTCGGAATGTAATATAAACTAGGTGCGGACATGCTTCCAAAGGCTCTAAGTAGTGTCGTAGATGCGCTAGGATTACTGCCTGGCGTCGGTCAAAAAACCGCAGAAAGGTATGCGTACTATCTTTTTAAATCCGATTCAAAAATTGCCGAAGAAATTGCCGAAGCACTGTCTGATTTACACGCAAAAGTAAAATCCTGCCCAGTAACCTTTGCCCTAATTGATGCCGATGAAGATATTTCGCCACTCTATACCGACGATTTGCGCGATAAGACCACAGTATTAGTGGTCGAAGAGCCTCTCGATATTTACGCTATCGAAGCCACCCACGGCTATAAGGGCACCTACCACGTTTTAGGTGGCGCTATTTCGCCAATTGACGGCATCACCCCAGATCAATTACATATCAAAGAACTAGTTGAACGTGTCAAAAAAGACAAAGTCAAAGAAATCATCATTGCCACCAATCCTTCAGTGGAAGGGGAATCAACGGCGCTACTTCTAGAAAAAGTTCTGCACGAAGGAAATCCGGACTTAAAACTCACCCGCCTCGCCCGCGGTTTGCCACTAGGCGTAGATTTATCATATGCTGATCAAATCACTTTGACCGCCGCCTTAGAAAACCGCACTAATCTATAAAAATAGCCCCCTTTTAAAGGGGGCTTTTTGTTAGATTTTAATTACCGCGCCAGGTTTAACCCAGGTGTAATTAAATCCGGAGCCAACAAATCCCATCGTAGACGGATAAGCGTCCATTCTAGGATCATTTGCTCCAAGGTGAATGTGTCCAAAATAAATTTGAGCGTCTTTGAGCTGTAATTCGTCAAGAATCTTACGCAGATTGTCGATTCTCTTGACGTCAACTTTGTTAGGTGTCCAGAAGCCGAAAGCGCTCCCGAGCGGACTAATAGTCGGCGGATAATGCACGATCACCGTCTTTAATTTGTTCTTTAACAAACCACAAGTCCGAAGCATAATGACAGCTTCCTTAGGGTTAAGATCCAAAAGATTAGTGCTGATAAGTGCCATTTTACTCTTAACACAGTGCGAGACGTATCCAATATAGTGGATACCGTACTTTTCGAAATAACCATCCTTGGCCAATTTCGTGTAAAAGCGCTGCTCAGGAGGAAGCGCCTTCTCAACGGTGATATCCTTCGTCGAAAAATCGTTCGGGACCATTTCGCCATTACCGGGAAGATAATAAATCTTCACCTTATCCTTGGCGGCTTCAGAAAGCGGTTTAACGGTCTCTTCGATGACCGCTAAAAGCTCTTCTTCCATACATTTATTGAATTTTGCGAAGTGCTCAGCCATGAGCTTACGAAAAACTGCGGCATGAACCGACTCAAATACCCATTCTTTTGGAATATCAGGAATTTCACCGATGATTCCAGAGAGAGCAGAGAGTAGTTCAGAAATATCAGTTTCACCACGCCGAACCTCGTAAAAGATTTTTACGATTCGATTCATGCGAGGACCACGCGCACCGGCACCATCACCATTAATAATCAGCCTATCGCCTTTTGCCATATTCATAATAGCGTCCACGGTTTGCTGAATTAAGTCATAGTTACCATGCAAATCATTGACAATATACGTTGCCATACACTCACCCCTTTTTAAAATACTAGTCAGCCAAAAAACTGCTCTATCTTATTATTATACCAAATTTTTGCTATTTTGTCAATAATCTTCTAATGCTTTAAAATCAACTTTGGCTAATTTTGTCTTCGGAAGCTCTGGAATAAAGCGAATTTCACGCGGAATTTCGTATTTTGCTAGGTATTTCTTATAGATATTCATCAGTTCTTTTCTAACAGCACGCTCCGAGACTTCTGGCTTCAATACTGCAAATACTACCACCTTCTCACCACGTAACTTGTCTTCGCGACCTACTACGGCACAGGAAACTACATTTTTAGATTTTAGAGTCACATCCTCGATATTAGCCGGATAAATATTATAGCCATTTGAGATAATCATCCTCTTCAGACGAGAACGGAAGTGAATTACGCCACGTTCATCAGCATAGCCAATATCACCAGTACGAAGATATTTTTTGCCACCAACCACAATAAAGGCCTCTTCGGTCTCTTTTGGCTTATTGAGATAACCTTTCATCACTGAAAGACCACGTACTAAAATCTCGCCATCCTCGCCGAGTTTAGCTTCTTTTTTGGTTTTAAGGTTCATAATGAGAACGTCATTATCTGGAATTGGATAGCCAATCGAATCAGGCTCCTCAGCCACACTCTTTGGTGAGAAAATGAAACCACCTGAAGCCTCAGTTAGACCGTAACCATTCTCGATCACCGCTTTAGAACCGTGAGATCTCAAGAATTCGTTAATTTTCTCTTTACTCGACATGCTAATCATGTCGCCACCAGAAACCACGAATTTAACGTGCTTCAGACCGTCCTTTTTGAACTTAATCTTCGTAAGATAGTCAAAAACGGTCGGCACACCAACCAAAATATCCACTTTATACTTAGTAATATATTGTTTGAATTTCTTCGGATTAAATTGCGGAATTAAAAAGGTTCGCGCGCCGAAGTAAAGTGGCATATGGATACAGCATCCTAAGCCAAAAGCATGGAAATTTGGCAAAAAGGCCATGAAAGAATACTCTGGCTTGAATAATTCTGGCACCAAATATTTAGCCCCGAGTGCCTGGGCGTTAAAGTTCAAGTTCGAGAGAATAATACCTTTCGGCTTACCAGTAGTACCACCAGAATACATAATCACTGCATCGTCTTTGGCATTTACCCGAGCGTGAGGATTCCCGATGTATTTACTGGCTTTATTGAGGAATTGGTCCCAAGTAATCACGTGTTGAGATTTTTTGATGTGGTTTTTGCGACCTTTGGTTAGTTTATAAATCGCCCGCACAATAAAATCCATCGAACGAGTTGGCGAAACGACCACTACCTGTTCAACATTGGTATTCTTAATCACCGCCTCAACCTTAGGATAGCTCACATCTACACAGAGAATAATCTTAGAATCAGATTGGATAAGATAATCTTCAATCTCTTTTTCGGAAGACAACGGATGTACCATGTTCGCCACCGCACCAATCTCATTCACTGCATAAAAAGCATAAATAGCCTCTGGAGTATTTGGCATACAAATCGTAATCCGGTCACCTTTTTCAGCCCCGAGAGATTTGAGCGCCGCCGCCACACGATTAATCTTCTTAATTAAATCCTTGTAGATTACCTGCGTGTCGAAAAACTCCAACGCGACATTGTGCGGCCATTTGCAAGATGCCTCATAAACAGCATCATATAAACCACCCTCAAAATATTGAATATCCTTAGGCATTCGGTCGATATAGCCATATTTGGCACGCTCCAGGCGCATATCGATTTTACGTAAGGTATTTTTAATCTTATTGTATACAAATTCGAGCATGCTACTATTTTACCATTTTTTGTCGCAAAGTGGTATAATGAAAATATGGATAAGAATTTTAAGGTGCGGGTAACTGTGGGACTGTCCATGTTTATCGTGGCAGTAGTGGCACTCTATACTTTCGATAGTATCCCATTCAAAATAATCTATACAATCTTTTCAATCGTGGCAATAGTCGAGCTATTTAGCTTCTTCAAGCGAAAATACGATGCTAAGAACGTCCTTCTAGCTATCATTGAACTTTTATTCATTGGCGGTGGCATCTCATTCGTTATCCAAAATGATTTAGTCCGTTTTTGGTATATTATTCTCGGCGTTTGCGGCTACGATATTTTTGCCTATCTTTTCGGCAAGCTGTTTGGTGGCAAAGTTTTTGGCAAAGCCCGTCCATTTCCGCACATCTCTAAGAATAAAACTTGGGAGGGAACCGTCCTCGGACTTCTCATGGCCATAGCCATGGTATTTATCATGATGTCAATTAGAGGCACCTATGCCAGCGAATGGATGTATCTCCTCTGCGGACCTTTGGCTTTAGTCGGCGACCTATTCGAAAGCTACATGAAGCGCAAATTCAACGTCAAAGATTCCAACGAAATCCTTATCAAAAACAAATTTTTCTCGAAATTTGAAATGCTCGTGGGTGGTTCAGAAGGTCATGGAGGGTTCTTAGATCGTCTCGATTCAACAGCCTTTGCTACGACGATTTTGTTAATCATCACATTTGTGGTATCATTATAAAACTATGTTTAGTATTCACGCTGACAAAAAATTTGAGAGATTTGAAGACGTTACGCCTGAACTTTTAAAAAAATCAGGCGTGAAATTATTGTTGTGCGATTTAGATAATACCTTGAGGCTTCACTCTGAAAAAGAACCAGCTGAAGAACTCGCTGAATGGATTGAAAAATGCAAAAAAGCAGACGTTAAAATCGTTATTATTAGCAACAACGGCCGCAAAAAAATGATGCGTAAATTCTGTGAACCACTCAATGTCCCTTGTGTCTGGTGGGCGAAAAAACCTCTGTCCGTTAAATTAACCGCAACTATGGAAAAGTATCAATTCAAACCAGAAGAAACCGTGATGCTCGGCGATAAATGGTCCACCGACGTGCTCGCGGCGAAGTTTGCAAAAATCAGGGCCTGGAAAGTAGAGCACCGTCGTGACATCATCAAAATCTAAGAAATCTCTTATTAATGGTCCGACCATCCTCACCATTCTCCGAATGATTCTAGTATGGCCAGTCATCGCTGGTATCTTCATCGAAGGATTACCGGCCAAAATCGTCGCGTTAGTTTGTTTCATTCTTGGTTCAATCACCGACAACATCGATGGCCGCTGGGCTAGGCATGACAAAATCGTTACCGACCTCGGCGCCTTTCTCGACCCACTAGCCGACAAAATGCTCACCAACTTAACCTTTCTTGCTTTTGTGATTCTCGGTCAAATGCCACTCTGGATGTTTATGGTGATTATGATCCGAGATTATGCCGTGGACGGTCTGCGCATGATCGCGGCCAAAAAGAACGTCACTATTTCAGCTTCAATTTTTGGCAAAGTTAAAACCACCATGCAAATGATTACTTTAATATCGATGCTCTTAAATCTCATCCTAGCATGGGAGCCACTAGCTATTATTAACACCATATTATTATATATAGTGATGTTCCTCACCCTCTATTCTGGTATTGATTACCTCGTAAAGGGGCGAAAACTTATGATATAATTAAAATATGTATCAAAAGTTTAGCGATTTTTTAGAAAATAAGAGTAAAATTTGTATCATTCAAGCCGAAAACCCCGACGGGGATTCTCTGGGGAGCGCCCTCGCGCTAGATTATTTGTTAGAAGGAAAAGAGATCTCTCTGTATTGTCCGGTAGATATTCCAAAATATCTTCATTATTTTAGTGACTGGTCAAGAGTGACCAACGAATTTGATTTTAGAGCCGATGGTTATATTATTGTGGACACAGCGGCGGAGATTTTACTATCCAAACTCTTAGACGACACCGCTATCAAAAATCGCCTCTACTCAGCACCGGTACTCGTTATCGATCATCACGAAACCGAAGACGATATCAATTTCCCACACGAAAGCATCATCGAGATCAAACCAGCCTGTGCAGAATTAATCTACGAAATCGCTGTGTCCGAGAAACTTTCAATTAACAAATCAGCCGCCGAAGCAATCCTGCAAGGTATTTCGTCGGATACTTTAGGCTTTACCAGCTCCGCCGTTTCCGCTCGTACTTTTGAAATCGCCGCCGAACTGACTAGACTAGGCGCCAACATTTCCGAACTAGAAGAAAATCGTCGCGAATACATGAAAAAATCACCACGGATCTTAGATTACAAAGCTGATTTAATTAAACGCATTGATTATTCACTAGATGGCGATCTCGCCACCGTGCATATTCCATGGGACGACATTAGAGAGTTTTCCGACGAATATAATCCAAACGTTCTTATTCTAGAAGAACTCCGCTTGGTAGAAGGCGTCAAGGTTGCCGTCGCAGTCAAAACTTATCCAGACGGCAAAGTCACCGGTAAAATCCGCTGCGCCTATGGATACGGTATCGCCGAACAAGTTGCCGGTTATTTTGGCGGTGGCGGTCACGAATATGCTGCAGGCTTTCGGACCTACGACACATCTTACGAAGAAGTACTAAAAGACCTTGTCAAAATCGTCCCGGAACTATTAGCAGGAGCCGAGCATGCTTGAGCTCGCCAAAACTAAAGATATAATTCTAGGCGAACCTAAACTAACCGTAGTTTTTTTACATGGCATTGCAGCTGACTCATCAGACTACAATAACCTGCTTAAATACCTAGCAGTTGACGCCAAACTTGATAATATCCGCTTGGTCACCTTTGACTTACTTGGTTCTGGCAAATCATATACCTCGGACGAGCTTGAATATAATTTTGAAGAACAGCTTGAAGCTCTCAAAAACTCCGTCGATAAACTTGGCGAAGGACCCTTTGTTATCGTGGCACATTCAATGGGCACTATGATCGCCACGAGATTTGCCGATGCACACAAACGATTAATCAAAGGTCTGGTTTTAATCTCCGCACCAATCTACAGAAAAGAAGATATCGAAAACCCAATGTACCAAGTTGCCATTGATAGCTTCCGTGAAGTAGTTGGAAGGAAAAAACACGGGCTGTTGACCGCCAAATCCTTCAACAACGAAATTAAAAACATCGTTTCAAACAAACACAACTACGATTTTTTGACACGCGTTTCAATTCCGACTACAATAATCTATGGCGAACTAGATAAAATCATCGCCGCATTTAACTTACCAGGTTTATTAAAAGAGAACCCAAATATTAAGGCCATTAAAACTCCTGGCCCGCACGGCATCACGATTGATAAATACAGCAAAATTTCAGCCGCAATTAAAAACTTCTTGAAGGAGGAAGCATGAAATTATATAACACCGCAAGTAAGAAACTAGAAACCTTTAAACCATTGTCTGACGTGGTCAAGATTTATACTTGTGGACCAACGGTTTATAATTTTCAACACATCGGAAACTATGCGGCTTATATTTATTGGGATTTGCTAGTCCGGACGCTCATTGCTAACGGCTACCAAGTCAAACGAGTTTTGAACATTACTGACGTAGGGCATTTAGTTTCAGACGCCGACGACGGCGAAGACAAACTAGAAAAAGGCGCCGCCCGCGAAGGGAAGAGCGTAGAAGAAGTTGCTAACTACTATATTGATGACTTTATGAAAAACTTCCGGGCTCTCAATCTAAAAGAGCCAGAAGTCATCGCCCGTGCCACGGATTATATTGAAAAAGATGAAAAAGCCGTAGACCAAATGACCGCCAATGGTTATACCTACGAGACTTCAGACGGTATATATTTTGACACCGCTAAATATGATAAATATGCTGATTTTGCCAAGTTAGATTTATCCGGTCTCCAAGCTGGTGCGAGAGTTGGGTTCTCCGATGAAAAGCACAACGCCTCAGATTTTGCCGTCTGGAAATTTATTAAACCAGGTGAAAAACACGCCATGCGCTGGGATTATCTTGGTCGGCCAGGTTACCCAGGTTGGCACCTAGAGTGTTCAACCATTATCCACGAAGAACTCGGCGAGCCAATCGACATCCATTGTGGTGGCATCGATCACATACCAATTCATCACACCAATGAAATCGCTCAAACCTTCGCCGCTTACGGGCACGAGCTTTCTCGTTATTGGTTGCACTGTGACTTTATTAATATCGATGGGCAAAAAATCTCGAAATCGCTCGGCAATGTCTATTTATTGTCTGACTTAGCCGAGCGCGGTTTCTCGCCGATGGATTATAAAATGTGGTTACTTTCTGGCCACTATCAAGGCGCGCGTAACTTCACTTTTGAATCGCTCGCCGGCGCCAAAGTAAGAAGACTTAATTGGCGAAATCGCATTGCACTGTGCTACCAAAAAGAAAACATCGGTGGCACTGATGTATATGAAAGGGTTTTGGAAGCCGTGTCGAATAATCTAAACTCTGCCGAGGCCTTTGCAATTATTGACTCTTCAACTATCTCACTTGAGGACTGGAAAAAAATCGATGAATTATTTGGTTTGAACTTGATTGCCGACACACCAGATGTATCAGAAGACATTATTGACAAAATCATCGCCCGTGAAAAAGCTCGCGCCGATAAAAACTACGCCCTTAGTGACGAAATCCGCGACGAACTACTCACCCGAAACATCGCTCTTCGCGACACTCCCGACGGCGCTGTGTGGGAATATAATAAATAATAAATATTTAATTACTCTACTGTCCACGGGTCAGTGG
>CAYSAK010000015.1:0-18540 GCA_964429055.1 uncultured Candidatus Saccharibacteria bacterium | reverse complement strand
TTCTTTATATTCCTTTTTAAAATCGAAAGCCATATTATACTTTCTTCCATCTCTTGAGAGTTGGGAAGACTTTCGTACAATACTCTTTCATTTGCTCGTTCGTCATACCGGCCTGTTCGCCAAACTGAGAACATTTTTCAATATATTCTTCCATTGAACATTGATCGATAAACTCGCCGTCTTTGTAGCACCACTTGCAATAATCTTCATTCACGGTGCCGTCCTTTTCGGTGGCGAACATGTCCGGTGAAGTGAGTGGCATGGCGCAACTTTGACAAATTTTAACATCTTCCATAATAGGCTCCTTTTTATAATTTGTATTATAATATATGGTAAGAAATTCTTAAAGGAGTGAAAATGAAAAAAGTTAGTCCAATTATTTGGGGGATAGCAATTATTGCACTAGGTGTGATATTTGGTGGGAACGCACTGGGTTGGTTTGATTTTAATATCTTTTTTGATGGGTGGTGGACATTATTCATCATTGTCCCGAGTGCGATTAGTTTAATTACAGAAAAGGAAAAATTGGCTAGTCTTGGCTTCCTCGCGGCGGGGGTGATTTTGCTTCTTGCAGCGCAGAATGTGTTTTCGTATGACACAGCGTGGAAGGTGATTCTCGCGGTATTTCTAGTGGTGGCTGGGATTACTATTATTGTAAAAAGTTTGTTCCACAGCAATAACGACAAGGAAGTGGAAAAGAAAATTCGCGAATTCGATGAAGATAAAACCATGGATTCGCAAGTGGCGGTATTTTCGGGAAGCGACAGAACTTATAAGGATGAAGCATTTTGTGGGTCGAATCTCGTGGCAGTGTTTGGCGGAGTTGACCTTGATTTAAGAAAAGCGAAGTTTACTAAAGACACCATCATTCGCGCATTTTGTATGTTTGGTGGAATTGATATCAAGGTACCAGAAGACGTGCAAATCAAGGTGAGATCAAGATTCATCTTTGGTGGGGCATCGGATGAGAGAAAAGGCGAAACGAGCAAGGGCAAATATACTATTTACATTGACGCGACCGGGGGATTTGGTGGGGTGTCAATTAATGACAAAGCTGATAAGAAATAAAAATAAGGCTCTGTAAAAGAGCCTTATTTTTAATGACTAGATTTTCTTTAAGACAACGGCAATACCGGCAATAGTTAGTGTGCCAATGAGTGCGATGAGTGAAAGGGAAGCACTAGTATTGGTAATGGATTTACCAGTGTCTGGAGCGCCAGGAGTTTCATTAGAACCAATTAGGGCATAGCCACTTAAGTGTTCTAAGGTACCAACTAGATAACCATCTACCAAAGTGAGGGTAGCTGATTCTTCAGTAGTGATGCCATTTTCGTCCATATTAACATTGATGAGTTTGAAAGTTTTGAAATCACCCATATCTTCGGTGTATTTGATTTTGATTTCAAATGGACCTTCGTGAACATCGTTTTCGCAAGGGACTTCGCCACCTTCTACTTCGCACATACAAGGGCCATCACCACATTGTGGGATTTCAAAGACTTCGATTTCAAAATAAGCAATGACTGGGCCATATTCTTCTACGGCTGCGGAGATGGCGGCTTTGCCTTCTTCATATTCTTCGCGAGAGACACCCATAGCTTCGAGTTCTTCATCGGTCATGGAGAAGGAGAAGGAATTAATATTAAGATGGAATTCGCGATCCACTTCTTCACTAAAGGAAATAGAGTTACCTTGTTCGTCTTCAATCGTGTAATTTGCAAGCTCTTTGTCGGTCCAGAAATATTTGATAGTGGTGTCTTGGTTGAGGATGAAACCATCGTCTTGGTTGTATTCGTGGCGTTCGCCATTGACAGTAACGTAGCTTAACTCTTTTCCTTTTTTAACATCGAGAGAATGGCATTCGTCTAGTTCGCTGCTGTAGTCAATACAAGAAATGAGGAAAGGTTCGTTTAGAATTGGACCAGAGCCGGCAGTTCGTTTGGTATAGATGGATTGACCGTCATAGAGAGCACCGTCACCAAAATCAAAAGTTAGGGTGAAGATAGGATCTTCGTCTTCGCTTTCAATTCTGGCATGACCGAGATCCACATAAAGGTAGCCACCCCAATCCATTTTGTCGAATTCAGTACTGCCAGTAGTGGTAAAATTGTTGCCGTTATAAATAATAGTAGGATTTTCAGCAATTTCGTAATTAGAATCAGCATGAATAGCTAACCTTAAGGCATAAAGAGTAGTGTTGTCAGCAACGGCCGTAGGATCTTCGGTGCCGAAACCGTGCCAAGATGCGTAACCTTCTGGCCAGTGAGACCAACCAGTGTTGGAACCGTAGTCTTCGATAGTGATGTGCTCGGTAGTAGTGGACACTGTAAATGGATTTAGTGGTCCAGCAAAAATGTCGGTAACCGGGCTGGTAATATTGAGCTCGTTGATTTGCTCAAGAGCGGATACTTTAACTGGCACGAGGATTGCAGTAGCAAAGACTAGAGCCAGAATACTTGTAAAAAATCTCTTCATACTCTCCTTAATGTTTAGATTTTGGCGACACTATGTATAATATATAGTGCTCAAGTTTATTATAACAGAAAAACGTTTAAAACTAGATAATTTGAATTGTGATATAATAGTGGCATACTAACGGAGGAAACAAGATGTGTGGAATCGTGGGCTATGTGGGCAATAAGAATGCACAGAATTTTTTGATTTCAGGACTTAAACGGTTAGAATATCGTGGATATGATTCGGCGGGAATTGTGACTTTAAACGAAAAAGGTGAGCCAACATTGCTTCGGGCGAAGGGCAAGATTGCAAATTTGGAAGAGAAATTGGCGAAAAATAAACGTAACGATAAGATTGGAGTTGGCCATACGAGATGGGCAACGCATGGTGAGCCGTCAGAAACCAACGCTCATCCGCACCAAGCAGGTGACATTTATGTAGTGCATAATGGGATTATCGAAAACTATAAAGAATTAAAAGTGGCTTTGAAAGATCATAAATTTAAGTCACAAACCGATACGGAAGTTTTGGCGGCATTAATTGAATCATTTTATAAAGGTGGCCAACATCCTTTAGTAAATGCGGTAGTGCAAGCCTTGAAGCTTGTTAAAGGAACTTATGGCATCGCCGTAGTATCAGTCAAAAGTCCAGATGAAATCGTGGTCGCCCGCAGTGGTTCACCACTCGTGATTGGCGTAGGTCATGATGAAACTTTAATTGCTTCGGATGCATCGGCGCTAGTTGGCCATACTAAACAAGCGATTTACCTTAATGACGGTGAGGTTGCTCATGTTACTAAAAATAGTGTTGAGATTAAAACTCTGAACGCTGAACCAGTCTCAGCCAAAGTGGAAGAGATTGAAACCAATCTCGCTGCAATCCAAAAGGGCGGTTATGAGCATTTCTTACTTAAAGAAATTATGGAGCAACCAGAATCTCTTACAGAGACTTTGCGGGGGCGAGTGAATCTGGAAGCTGGAACGGTGCATCTTGGCGGACCAGGTTTGTCGGTGAGTGAACTTCGAAGCATTAAGCATTTGGTAATCGTAGGTTGCGGTACGGCATACCATGCTGGTTTGCTCGCTGGTTATTATATCGAACAATTTACGCCAGAAATCACTGTAGAGACCGTGATTGCTTCAGAGTATCGTTACCGTAATGCGTATATACCAAAGGATTCAGTGGCTTTGATTGTGTCACAATCTGGTGAAACCGCGGATACTTTGGCTTGTCTTCGCGAAATTAAAAAGCAGGGGATTAAGACCATCGGTATTGTTAATGCTATTGGTTCAACCATTGCTCGTGAGGTAGATGGTGGTACTTATGTCCACGTTGGACCAGAGATTTCTGTCGCTTCGACCAAAGCTTTCACTTCACAAGTGGTGGCCATGGTGATGTTTGGTCTGACTATCGCACAAGCCAAAGGTGTGAAGCCTGGTAACTTACGTCCATACGTAGAAGAAATTGCCAAACTACCAGAAGAAATCCGCTCCGTTTTGAAAGCTGTCGAAAAGGACGTCAAAGAAATCGCTACTCAGCACAAAAAATACGAACACGCGATTTATCTTGGTCGCGATACAGCCTATCCAACAGCTATGGAAGGGGCTTTAAAACTTAAGGAAATATCTTATGTCGATGCTAATGCCTATGCCTTTGGTGAATTAAAGCACGGCCCACTGGCTCTAATCGATGATCGGTTCTTTGAAATTGCTCTTTTGCCAGAAGGTGATTTGTATGACAAAGCAGTTTCCAACGTGCAAGAAGTTTTGGCTCGTGGCGGTCATATTATTGCCGTTACTAATGTGAAGAAATTCGACCTACCAGTCGAAAACATCATCAAAATCAAAACTTCTCTAGAGATTTTCACACCACTTTTGATGAACTTAGTCTCGCAACTATTTGCTTATTACATGACAATTGCCAAAGGCTACAACGTAGACCAACCACGCAATCTTGCGAAATCAGTGACGGTAGAGTAAAATTAAACTATGCAGAAAAAATCGGATTCGATTCTCAGATTTTGCTTGATTGTGGGAGATGCAGTAGCATTAATACTCTCTTTTGCTGCCGCCTATTTTATTCGCGTGCATGTCGACCCGAGGCCCTACGAATTTGAATCACAGCTTCTTGATTTCACTTTAACCATAGCATGTCTTGTGCCGGTGATGCTCATTATCCTGGCCGCTCTTGGACTATACAAAAAATCCATTTTCTTAGGACGCACTAGGTTGCCAGAACGAGGCAGACTGCTCCTCGCCGCCGTTTTCTCGGTTTCGTCGCTTATTGTCTATGATTTTTTCAAAGGTGATAATGTCTTCCCGGTCAGAATCATGGCCTTAATGGCGATGGGTCTGTCGTTTATCTTTTTGCTAATCGAACGAATTATCATACGATTCATCATTCGGCGACTCTTCAAGCGCGCCTACCGCGCCCGCCGAGTAATCATCATTGGCAATAATAAAAATACCGAATACTTGGCAGATTATATTAGTACCACACCAGAATCAGGCCTAAGAATTGCCGGAATTGTGGCTAGCAAAAAATTCATTCCAAAAGATTTGAAAATCCACCAATACTCATCCTTAAAAGATGCTTTGAAAAAAGCTCACGCGGATGCAATTTTGCAAACCGACGAAAAATCCACCGAGTATGTTTATAAACAAACCGTGCAAAGGCACATGGTGTACTATTTTGTGCCAAGTGAATCTTCGCTTTCGTCGCACTTTGGCGAAATGGAATTAATCGGTAATGCTCCAGCAGTTATGGTCATGACTACTCCACTCGCTGGTGGTTATGCCGCCATCAAAAGAGCGTTTGATGTTTTATTCTCCATCGTTGCTATCATCATTGCAGCCATCCCGATGGCTATCATTTGGCTAATTTCCAAACTCTCCGACCCGAAGCATTCACCAATCTATACTGACGAAAGATTAACTAGATACAACCGCAAGTTTAAGTGCTACAAGTTCCGTTCAATGAAGCCAGAATACAGCGGTATGACGGCCGAAGAAGCCTTCACTAAAATGGGGAAGGCCAATTTGATTAAAAAATATCGTGCCGACGGTGATTATATGAAGGACGACCCACGCATCACCAAGCTCGGTCATTTCATTCGCAAAACTTCCCTCGATGAACTCCCGCAACTATTTAATATTTTGAAGGGCGACATTTCTTTGATTGGCCCTCGCGCTTTACTACCGGGAGAATTACGCAACTATGGTGATCGGTCACTCATCCTCACCGTGAAGTCAGGTCTAACCGGATTGGCACAAGTCTCAGGCCGGCGTGACATTCCATTTGAGGAGAGAAGAGCCCTAGATATTTATTACGTGATGAATTGGTCACTCGCGATGGACGCGCAAATTTTCTTCAAAACGATTGCGACGGTACTTAAACGAGATGGGGCCAAATGAAAATGAAAGTTGCGCTGGTTTGTGATTGGCTAACGAACGTGGGCGGGGCAGAGAAAGTCTTGCTTGAAATGCACCGTTTATTTCCCGATGCGCCAATTTATACTTCAAAATATGATCCAAAGGGAATTGATTGGTTTAAAGATGCGGACGTGCGAACTGGATGGCTACAAAAATATCCTACTGCTTGGCGTCGTGCCATGGGCCCGTTTCGCCAAAGGTATTTTTCACATCTTAATTTGTCAGAATATGATTTAGTTATATCAGTGACTGGCGCCGAAGCCAAAGCAGTAAAAGTGCCAAACGGCATTCATATCTCCTACTGTCACGTTCCAACTCAGTATTATTGGCAAATGTATGACGACTATGTCAAAAACCCTGGTTTCGGCTTCTTTAATCCCTTGGTGAGGTTTTTCTTTAGAATCATGGTGAAGCCTCTAAAACGAGCTGACTTAAAAGCCGCCAGAAAAGTAGATTATTTCGTCACCATTTCAGAATACGCCAAGGATTTAATCAAAAAATGTTACGGGAGGGAAGCAACCATTATCCACCCGCCAGTGGAAGTTAAAGACTTCGCCAAGGCCTGTGGAAAACCTGTGGAAAACTTTTATATTGTGACGTCTAGGCAGGTGACTTGGAAAAGGATTGATCTTGCCATCAGGGCCTGCAAAATGACACAAAGACACTTGGTAGTGATTGGCGAAGGCCCAGAGCATAAAAAGTTGGTAAAACTCGCAAAAGGCGAAAACAAAATCAAATTTTTACCTCTCATGAAAAAAGACGAATTAGCTAAAAATGTTGCAAAAGCCAAGGGTTATTTATTCCCTAGTATGGAACCGTTTGGTATTGCACCAGTGGAAGCTCTCGCTGCAGGTTGTCCCGTGATCGCCTTTAAAGAAGGTGGTGCTAAGGATTATGTCGTGGATGGTAAAAATGGTTTGCTATTTAACGAACAAACGGCCAAAAGTCTAGCCGAAGCAATTCTGCAGTTTGAAAAAATGAAAAATTTTGACCGTAAAAAGATTTCCAAAACTTCAGAAAAATTCGCCGTGGAGAGATTTGATAAGGAAGTGCTTGATTTTGTAAAAAAATGCGAGAAGAAACATGCCAAAAAAGACAAAAAGTAATTCTCTGGTGAAGTTTTTTGAATTATTACTATGTGTTTTGCCGTTGGTGCTATTTTTCTCGTATTATCCAGTGATTTCATTTGGTAGCGATAGCACCATGAACTTTGAAATTTCCCTACCGATTTTGTGGCTTCTCGTTTTTGATTTTGTGGGTGTGTTTTTATTAATCAAAAAGAAACTTGTATTAAACAGTTTGAAAAAATGGCGCTTCCTACTGTTCCCTCTATTAATTAGTTTGTCAATTTTGTGGTCTTTAAATCAGACGCGAGGAATTCTAACCTGTGGCGTAATGTGGCTAGTCGTGATAGCGGTGTTATTGATGGTGGAGCTAAGATCCGTGTTATCGGAAGGCTTCTCGCGCAAATTCTTAAAATGGTTTTTCGGCTCCAGTCTCTTTGTCTGTGCATGGTGTTTAGTGCAATGTATCTTGGATGTCTGTGGTGTCGCAAGAGATTATTCATTAATGTGCTTAGGATGCACGTCCTATAGTTTCGGCTTCCCGCATCCAAACGGCTTCGCCATCGAACCACAATTTATGGGGAACCTACTCCTCGCACCAGCAATAATTTCAGGATGGCTAATACTTCGCTCGCGGCCGCGTCCGGCCGGCCCGTCGCCACGGGCGGCCGGCGCTAACGCTCGCGCTGCCGCGCTCCGCAATGCCACTTCGCTGAAGTATTACGCCATCCTATTTTTCATTTTCAGTGCGACACTGTTTCTCACGTTCTCGCGAGGAGCGATTTATGCGTTTGCTGTGGCGATGATCTTCATGGTCACGTGGATGGGCGTGAAACAAAAAAGCTGGAAAGTTTTATGGACCTTTGCCATCATGGCCGGAGCATTCTTGTTTACACTGAATTTGCAAGGTATTTTGTCACAAGTTTCACCAACAAATGATACCTACCAGTCTGGCGTAGCAAAAGTTTTGAACCATTTGTCACTTGGGATAATCGATATCCGACAAGCTCAGCAAACAAAAAAAGATGAGACTATAAGTGAAAGTATTGTCGATAAGACACAGGATGAAGAAAATGAATCGGCATTTGATGGATATGTGGCGGAATCAACAGAAATCCGGAAGATGATGACGAGAAATGCGATTAAAGTCTGGTCGCGAGATTTTCGGACGATATTATTTGGTGTAGGGATTGGTGGTGCTGGGCAAGCGATGTATGATGCTGGTCTTACTGGTTCGCCAAAAGAAATTGTTCAAAACGAATACGCCAGCCTCTTGCTAGAGGTCGGGCTTTTGGGAGTGATTTTTGCTGTGGTGTTGCTTTTAAAAGTGGTTTACATAGTAACAAAGAGTCCAGCTAATGTGGCAGTTTTAACTTTGTTGGTTGCTTATGGAATATCACTTTTATTCTTTGCTGGTCTTCCTAATGCACTACATATTTATTTGCTGCCGGTAAGTATGTGTTTATTTTTGGACGATAAGCACTTAAAAGAAAACTAGCAGACTAAAGTTGGTTTAAATTAATTTCCGGAAAATGCGTCCTGATGTGTTCAGCATATCCGTTGTCGATATGCTTCCAAGCGGTTTTCATCCGCGTAATTTCTTTTGCGTCCTCAAATTGAGACAGGAAAGCGTCTTCAAATTCCTTCGGTGCCGGGCGAGACACAATTCGTGCTACATCCATATTCGGGTTACCAGTCCCCGCAAAACAGAAGTCAATCACCCCAATCACTTTGTCATTCTCATCAAGCAAAATATTCCCAAGATTCAAATCGCCATGCACTAACTGATTCTTCTCAGTGGCCTTAATATAATCGTGGTCCTTATCAATATGATGGTCATAGTGTTCATAATCTAGCTCATGCAAAAACTCGCTAAGAGGGAACTTCACCTCTTCCGGTGCGTCGCGAAGATCAATCCCAGAAAGTTCCTTGATAAACTTCGCAATATCATAAGCCGCGCCAGTCAGCGCTGTATGCGACAAATGATAAATCCGATCACCCAGAGTATATCCCTCAATCTTCTGATGCACCGAGAAAGGCCGCCCCTTCTCGTCGTAGCATAGTTTCATCTGCGGCGTATAAAAGCTCGTTTTTCCCTCCACGAAATTACACACCGTGGCATCTTTTACAATCATACGCGACCAAAATGGATTCCTCGGGAATCTAAAGAAATAAGCCCCCTGATTCGTGGTTACTTCAATCACAATATTTGTCCATCCCGTCAAAATATGCTCGGTTTTCAAAACCTGTTTTTCCGGCATGGTAGTCTTAATAATCTGGTCTAATGGATCGGACGGTGTAAAAAACTTACTATTCATAGATTACATCTATTATACTATATTTTTGCGGAAGAAGTTAGTGTCGTAAATCTCGGCACCCCGTTTCTGGTAAAACTCTTGCGCCGCTTCGCGCCCATGCCCAGAAGTAAAGCAAAGCTCGGTGCAATTCTTCGCCTTCGCCCATTGGAGCATCGCTTCCCAAAGTTGGTGGCCAACACCCTGACCGCGTACTTCAGTATCAGTCACAAAATCCTCAAGATAAGCCACCCGGCGCACAATCGGTCCCATGATAATTGAAAGTGTAGCAATGCCTTGGATTTTACCACTGTCGTCAATAGCCAGAAGCATGTCGTGCGCGTCAGAAGCAATCAATTCGTCAAACCATTCTTGAGGGATTTCACCCCGGTCCTTGCCACTGCGTGATAGTTGGATCAAAAGTTCTCGCACTCTCGCCGCGATTTCTGGTGTGTATTCGGTAAGTGTAGTGATTTTCATGTTGTCCTTTCTTAAAAGTATGTTTTTAAACTACAAAATATCGGCTAATTTATCTCTTAAATTTGAAGAAAGCGTTTTGAGTATGTTTTCGTCATTGCCCCACATGGTAATTCGGATGAGTGGTTCGGTGCCAGAAGGGCGAACTAGAAGCCGGCCAGAAACCTCTTCAAGTTTTTTGCTAAATTCTAGAAGCAACGTCTTCGCTTCTTCCTTTTCTTTTAGATTTTGCTTCTGCTCAGGAGTTGCTGGAAGGTTCACAATCACTTGCGGGAATTTGGTAATGATTTGAGCAAGCTCGTGAAGCGACTTTTTCGTCTCGGCCATCACTTTTGATATCATCAACGCTGTGAGCATACCATCACCCGTGGCTTCACCTGGCAAAATTACATGTCCGGATTGTTCGCCACCAATTTTAATATCAAAAGTCCGCATCGCTTCAGCCACATTGGAATCACCCACGGCCGTAATCTCCGCATGAATATTATTGTCCTTCGCCCAATTCAGAATCCCTTGGTTCGCCATCACCGTGATAGCGATTTTATCCAGTCCTAAATGGTTAGCCAGAATCGCAATTATTTCGTCGCCATCCACTTCGCGCCCCTCTTTGTCAATCATCAAACAGCGATCACCATCGCCATCAAAAGCCACGCCGAAATCTAAATGTTTTTCCACGACCAAAGCTTTGAGCTGTTCAAGGTGAGTGGAGCCACAATCGTGATTAATCTTCTGCCCATAAGACGCATCGGCATTAATTAGTTCCACCTCAGCTCCAAGTGCTTCAAAAACAGTCCGATTAATCACCGATGTCGCACCATTGGCACAGTCCATTCCAAGATGCAAGCCAGCAAAACTAGTCTCGCCCAAATAATTAGTTAAATGCTCCTTATATAATGAAACAGCCTCGTCGTGCAGATTTTCTCTTAACGAAGTCGGCACCGGTTCATATTCAAGAGGCTTCTCCAGCGACTCTTCAATTACTTTGCAACCTTCTTCACAGAGTTTAGTCCCGGAAGTTCTTCCGCGTTCAAATATTTTAATGCCGTTGTCAGTGTAAGGATTGTGCGAAGCAGTCACGTCAATCGCAAAATCAAAACCCATCTCAAAGAAACAATAGTTAATCCCCGGAGTTGGCAGTACATCAATAGTAGAATATTCTACGCCAAGTGTTTCAAAAGCTGTCTCTAAGTCCTTAATCATCCACTCCGAAGACTCGCGGGTGTCACCACCAATTAATACTTTAACCGAATCGCCAGCATAATCCACCAGCCCACGTGCGATTTTAAACAAAAATTCCGGCGTGAACTTAGAGGCTTCTTGGCGGATACCGTCGGTGCCAAAATATTTCATTATTTAGTCCTTTCGAGTTGTTTTTTGATGACTTTAATCGTGAGAATAATGTCTTCCACGGAGCTACCACGAGAAAGATCGGCAATCGGCACATTAAAACCTTGAAGAATCGGCCCCGCCATCGTCCAACCACCAAGATGTTCCATACTTTTGTACAAAATATTACCAGAATTCAAATCAGGCGTAATGAGAATATTGGCGTGACCAGCCACAGGGGAATTACCAACCTTTTTTTCACCAATCCGCGGCACGATAGCAGCATCAAGTTGCATCTCGCCATCAATCTGCCAATCAGGATGGTTTTTACGAATTTCGTCAATCACGAAGTAGATTTTTTCGAGGTCGGGGTTTTTACCACCACTACCTTTAGTAGAGTAGGAAAGCATAGCGATTCGTGGCGTTTCTTCTAAGTATTCTTCACAAGTTCTGGCGGTATCCTCCACGATAGTATAAAGTTGCTCTTTGGTCGGGTTTTTGTTCACGCCACCATCGGCAATAATCAAACTTTGACCGTCTTTTTCACCCACAAAACAACTGGAAAAATAGGCGGATCTTAGAGGGATGTGGGTTTTACAGGCAAGGAGAACATCGCGAGAAGAGTAGTCGATGCCAGAAATGATAGAATCGGCTTTATCTTCTTTTAACATTTTCACGCCAGTTTCTAAATCTGGTGCACCAAAAAACTCAATGTCGTCAAAGCTTTCAACCGCTTCTTTTACTATCGAGTCTTTAGCTAATTCTGGAAATACAATTTTCATACTCTTTATTATAACATGTCTTCCTAAGTTCTTGACTTATGTCCGGCGGTAGTCTACAATATAATTATTATGGTCATGCATAAATATCGCAGTATTGGTGTGTGCTTGTCATCTGCCTTGTTGTTTTTGACTTGTGTTTCTGTGTTGTCTCTAACTCTTCCATCCGCCTCTGCCGAAGAAAGTGTTGTCACTGATGTTACTCTCAGCGTTCCAGTCTCCTGTTCAATGTCTGGTACTGGCATGGAATCTCACAATGCTGAAGTAGTCAATGGTAGAACTCAGGAAAACATTGGTCTCACTACCATTAAAGCTTATTGTAATGATACTTCAGGTTTTGCTATTTATGCCATTGGTTTTACTGACTATACTTATGGCAATACTGTCCTCACTGATGATGAATTAGGTAGTTCTTATGATATCGCTACTTCTAGCACTGTAGTAGACGCTACCTCCTCATGGTCTATGAAATTAGCGGCCACTTCAGGTACCTATACACCTATCATTGCCGGTTCATCCGCTGATACTGAAAAGGAAACTGGTGATCCAGACTTTACATCCTACCAAGCCGTACCTACAAACTATACCAGAGTAGCCTATCGTGCTTCATCTACTGACATAGGTTCATCCGCAACAGGTTCAACCATCACCACTACCTATAGAGCTCACATTTCTCCTACTCAAGCTGCTGGCAATTATGCAGGGCTAGTAAAGTATACCTTAGTCCATCCAAGTTTTGTCACGAGCGATGCCTTTGAAGATGCTGTTACTGTGAACTTCAATGGCAATGGCCTCACCTTCCCAGACGGTTCCTCTACTAACCAAGTTAAATATGCAAAAGTCTGTGAACCAGGAGGTTATGGTTATGTAGGTAGTAATTACCAAGAAGTAATGACTTCAAACATCACTACCGGTGGCGCTCAGAGTGGCCCGTACACGGATAGTGAAAATGTCCTACGAACCATTACCATGCCAAATGCTGATAAGGTTAAGGTTGTAGTTGATTATGGGGTTACTGCAAATACTGCAAGGCTTGCCGTCATAGAGGGTGTATACGAAATTGGCGATGGTGAACCAGAACGTTATACAATGATTATTCCAGATGACGATATTACCGGCATTGAATCATATACGTTTGATGGTGACACTGTAACCATACTTATAAATTCCAATGCCGCTCCAACCACCGGCTACGACAAAGGCTTCTATATTAAAGCTTATCCAGTCTATAATACTGAGCAGGCAAATACCACGAGAGAAAAGCTTCCGAGCGGCAATTGTTCCATTCGCATTATCCAAGGCTCTTATGCTGAGACTACCACGTGGAAAGGTAAATGGACCGCAACGATAAACGAAGAAGAAGTTGCATTCGAAGATGGTTGTATTGGTTTTTACGAATCTTGCAACTATGCAACCACCGCAGAAGAAAAAGTATCTAGATATATTAAAAATTATTACGATTCTGTCAAAGGTACAACTCTTAGCCTAGATGCTCACAATCCATATTATTTAAGATACAATGGCAACGGCGCTTCTAATGAATTCGGGATGGGCATACACCAAGATTTTAGCCGCGATTGGGGTTATTATAATAGAGAGCTTAGATCTGGAAATGACATAATTCTAGTTGCACCTAACTTTAAGCGCACTGGTTATGGCTTTATTGGTTGGAGTACAGACGCAAATGCTGCTAACCACCTCAGCACCGCAACTCTCTATGGACCAGACCAAACCATTACTATAGATAACAGTTTATTAAGTATGGCCAATAATGAAAGAATTGTTAACCTCTATGCGATTTGGCTACCATCTGCCGGTAATCTTCAAAACTGGTCTGGCTGTTCAAGTATGAGCATAGGTGATGTTACAGCTCTCACTGATACAAGGGACAATGATACTTATGCCGTGGCCAAGCTAGCCGATGGAAAATGTTGGATGATTGAAAACCTAAGATTAGGCGGTAATTCACCTATCACTCTTACTGTTTCGGATTCTCAGTCTGCTGGTGTCTTGCCAGCCGCAAGTACTGCATCTAGTTGGGACACTTCTGCAACCGTCCAAAATATTAATGCAGAGAACACTCTTTCGCTGGACCAATCAGTCACAGTAATTAGAAATTCCAATAATTACTCTTTTGGGAACTATTATACTTGGGCCGCAGCAATAAATACTACGGCTCAAATAAATGATTCTGATGTTAGCACATCAATTTGTCCTTCCGGTTGGAGTTTACCTCCAAGAGCTGACTATCAATATTTAGTGTCATCTATTGACGGCGATGATTCTGCCGTTCTTCGTTCATACCCAAATAATTATGTTCTTTCTGGGTATGCTACTTCAGGTACTCACCATTTTAATATAGAAAATACTTGGGTAATATTCTCAAATTATTGGACAGCATCAAGTTCTAACACTGTTGGTGCCTCACAATTCTATATAACTGACACCGACTGTGGTTTTTCAACTATTGTTAATCCTTATACCTATAACAGTGGCAGTAAAAGCATCGGGCGCTCCGTCCGTTGCGTACTTCAAACCGTTAACCAATAAAAAATAGGTTAGCCACTCGCTAACCTATTTTTTATCACAAGGTTTATTTGTCGACCACTTCGCCTTCGACAGCGTCATCATCTTTATCTGACTTAGAAGAATCATTAGCTTTCTTCTCTTCAGACGAAGCTTGTTGATACATCTTTGCACCAATTGGCATGATGCGATCGGAAAGCTCTTTGGCGGCTTTTTCAAGCTCATCCTTATCTGCCTTTTCGTCGTTCAAAACTTTCTTAGCTTCTTCAACAGCCTTCTTGATGGTCTCTTTGTCTTCGTCGCTGATTTTATCCTTGTATTCATCAGGCATTTTTTCTGCTTGATAGATAGCATTTTCTAGGTGGTTCTTCGTGTCAACAGTTTCGCGCTTCTTTTTATCCTCATCAGCATACATCTCGGCATCTTTTCTCGCCTTTTCGATATCATCTTTACTCATGTTACCAGAGTTTTGGATGGTAATACTTTGTTCTTTGCCGGTACCTTTATCCTTCGCGGTGACATTCAAAATACCGTTAGCATCAAGGTTAAAGGTTACTTCAATTTGTGGCACGCCACGTGGAGCTGGTGCGATACCATCGAGAATGAAACGACCGAGAGATTTGTTGTCTTTAGCAAACTCACGCTCACCTTGAAGAACATGGATTTCTACTTGTGGCTGGTTATCAGACGCGGTGGAGAAGACCTCAGACTTAGAGGTTGGAATCGTAGTATTACGGTCAATCAAAGGAGTGCGCACACCGCCCATGGTCTCAATACCAAGGGTCAGTGGGGTAACATCAAGAAGCAAAATATCCTTAACATCACCTTGTAAAACGCCACCTTGAATTGCCGCACCGACTGCCACGACCTCATCTGGGTTCACGCCCTGCATCGGGTCTTTACCAAAGATGGATTTAACTTTTTCGATTACTGCTGGCATACGAGTCATACCACCAACCATCACCACTTCGTTAATATCTTTGGTGTCGAGCTTAGCATCTTTCAATGCTTTTCTTACTGGTTCTTCGAGACGGTCTAAGAGTGGCGCTACAAGCTCTTCGAGTTTGGCACGGGTGAGAGTATGTTCAAAGTGCTTTGGACCGTCGGCATCGGCAGAAAGGAACGGTAGGTTGATGTCGGTAGAAGTTGAGCTCGAAAGCTCCTTTTTGGCCTTTTCGGCCTCATCTTTAACACGTTGCATAGCGGCGGCGTCGCCTTTGATATCGATGCCGGATTCTTTCTTAAACTCATCGACTAAGTAGTTAACGATGATGTTATCGAAATCTTCACCACCAAGGTGAGTATCACCGTTTGTGGACATCACTTCAAATACGCCATCACCAAGTTCGAGTACAGAAACATCGAACGTACCACCACCAAGGTCGAACACAGCGATTTTCTCATCCTTTTTAGATTCAAGACCATAAGCAAGAGCGGCGGCAGTTGGCTCATTGATGATACGCTTGACTTCAAGACCGGCAATCTTACCTGCATCCTTAGTAGCTTGACGTTGAGAATCGTCAAAGTAGGCTGGAACGGTAATAATTGCTTCAGTTACTGGCTCGCCAAGAAATGCCTCAGCATCGGCCTTAATCTTAGAAAGCACCATGGCGCTAATTTCTTCAGGCGTATAATCCTTGCCGTCCATCTCCACCGCTACGCCATTGCCTTTTTTGACAATCTTGTAAGGGCTGATTTCGAGGTCGCGTTGGACTTCCTTATCATCAAATTTACGTCCAATCAAACGCTTGATACCATAAATCGTGTTTTTTGGGTTGGTCACACGTTGGCGTTGCGCCACCTTACCGACCAATCTCTCGCCTTTCTTAGTAACAGCCACTACCGATGGGGTAGTACGATCACCTTCGGCGTTAGTGATAACTTCTGGTTTACCGGCCACCATGTAAGCGAAAGCGCTGTTAGTGGTGCCAAGGTCAATACCAATGATTTTACTCATATTTTTCCTCCATATATTATATACTAAATTATCATTTACGTTGGCACTCGTTATGGTAGAGTGCTAATTAATCTCTATTGTAGCACGCTGGCACTCACATGTCAATAGTGCTAATATAAAAAAATTTGTAATTTTCTTCTCTATGGTATAATAGTGGTATGGCAATAGAGAGGTTAGTGGAGCCAACCGCCGCGCATGATGATGCGGAAGAAGAGCGAATTGAAATTTCACTTCGCCCGGTCACTTTTGATGAGTACATCGGTCAAGAGCATCTCAAAAATAATTTGAAACTCGCAATCGAAGCAGTCAAAAAACGTTCCGATGGTTCAACTCTAGACCATATATTATTATATGGTCCACCAGGCCTAGGTAAAACCACCATGGCAGGTGTCATTGCTCACGAACTCGGCGCCTCCCTTCGCGTGACATCTGGCCCAGCCATCGAAAGAGCCGGCGATCTCGCCTCAATCCTCACTAACTTAAAAGATGGCGATATTTTGTTTATTGATGAAATCCACCGCTTAAGAAGAGCCGTGGAAGAAGTTTTGTATTCCGCAATGGAAGATTACAAATTAGACATCGTAATAGGGAAAGGTCCAGCGGCTCGCTCAGTCAGGCTAGATTTGCCTCACTTCACAGTCATCGGTGCGACAACGCGTACCGGCTCTCTTGCGGGTCCACTCCGCGACCGATTCGGCATTATCCACCGTCTAGAGTATTACAAAGAGCCAGAAATTGAACAAATTATTAACCGAACCGCCGGAATTTTGAAGACCAAAATCGAACCAGAAGCGACCAAAATCCTAGCCACAAGATCGCGATTAACACCACGTATCGCCAACCGCATTTTCAAACGAGTACGAGATTATGCCGATGTCAATGGCGACGGTATCATTGATAAGCCAGTCGCCGAAAAAGCCCTTAATCTCATGGAAATTGACTATCTTGGCCTCGACCCAGCCGATAGAAACATGCTCCGCCTGATCTACGAAAACTACGGCGAACGCCCAGTGGGCCTCACTACGATTGCGGCCCTCACCGGTGACGAAGCCACTACGATTGAAGATTTTTACGAACCATATCTACTCCAAATGGGGCTTCTTGCCCGTACTCCAAAGGGAAGAGTTATCACCGAAAAAGGACGTCAGCATTTACAAAATGATAAAAATGTGATATAATAAAGAAAGGAGATAAAATGGACGAAAATCTACTACGAATCAGACACGAAAGAAGCAAAAAAGATTTTCCATTTTTAACGCTTGAAGAAAACGAGTATGTAGAATTTGCCTTTACAAGGGCAAAAATTTGCTACATGATGATTGTCGGTGGAGTCGCAATTGGGTTAATTCTGGTACTGTTTTTGTTTTTAATGATTTTACTTGGCCAATCCACCCTTGATGCCATGGGCCGAAGGTTTATGTATATTATTTTACTCACCCTCGTGGCCACAGCCATCCTGGCCGGCATTGTCGCTACGATGGTCTTTAAAGGCAACCGAATGTATGTGACGAATAAACACGTGATTCAACTCGTGATGAAATCTCCGGTCGTAAAATCTGTGAATATTATTGATCTATCCTCCATTGAAGACGCCAGCTTCCATCAAAACGGGCTTCTTCAAATGACCTTTCATTACGGCACTTTTAGATTATCAACTATAGGTGACGAAACTACCTATACCTTCCCGTTTTCCGATATTGCACCTTCTGAACTTAAAGCCGTATCAAAACTAATCTCTGCTGCCAAAGACGAAAAAGCTGCTAAGAAAAACTAATTACGATTATATTTAACGTAGGCGTCTTCTTTTTCAAGCGTCGCCTTCAGGGTGTATTCTTTGCAATGACCTTGCTCACAATCAACTGGTTGATAAGAATAGGAACCGAGCTCATCACCTAGATTAAAACCAAGCGGGTCGGTCCAAAGCGCCGGGTCAATCACTTTGATATTTTCTTCGGAAATAGTCTCAGGGTAGTATTTGTGTTCTTTATAAAAATCTTCTTCGAGCGCATAATACATCGCATTAATTGCGATTTTGCGTTTTTCATCACGGGCAAAAGCATCAAGATTGTTCTTTTGAATAAAGAAAATGATTACAAGCAGTGAAGCGAACACTGCCACAATGATAATTTCTAAAATAGTAAAGCCTTGTTTTTTCATACCTATTATTATAGCACAAAAAATGGTAGTACCGACTGGGATCGAACCAGTGACCTTGGGCTTATGAGTCCC
>CAYSAK010000014.1:0-19743 GCA_964429055.1 uncultured Candidatus Saccharibacteria bacterium | reverse complement strand
TGGGAATATAATAAATAATAAATATTTAATTACTCTACTGTCCACGGGTCAGTGGCGGTGCCAGAACCACCGGTAATAACGGTCCCTGGAATTAGAGAAATGGCCGGGCGCACACCGAACGTGCTGTCGACATAGCGGAAGTCGAGTGCGCCACTGTTGTTCAGGAAGAACACGCTAGCGTGGCCGAAACGGCTGTCCGGCGAGAGCAACCAGAAGCTCGAACCGGACCTCAAGAATGACTGAGCACTATAATTAGTAGAAGATGCGCCATAGCCTGAGCCAGCCAATGCTACTTCGTCAGCAGTAAGCAGTGCGGCAGGGTATTTTAATTCGTTGCTAACGCCAGTGCTATTGGCTACATAATGGTAGAGATCTACTGTGCTACGCGGACACGCGTATGATGGAGTGGCTCCCGCTATGGTACTTCTAACTTTAGCGCCAAAGTAATACGTCGTAGTTGAGTAAGGTAGAGTTTCCGTAGATTCACTTTGCAAGACGTTAGAAGTATTATAGACCGTACGGTCTGCACAGTATCCAGCGCTGGCCTCTAGCTTATTGGTATAGGCGGTCATATTACTAGCATACCAAGTATCTTCAATGTAAGTCTTGATATTTGAGCGAGCATTATTGTATTCTGGGTAGGTATCGCTACCAAGAATAGTAGAGAGTGGGGTATTCGTCGTAGAGTCAGTGACGTCATTATTAAAAGTGTAGCCCACATAAGCCATATTATTATACCAATCTGATTCGGCAGAAGTACCTTGGGAAGCGAAAGCGCGAGTGGTTAATTGAGTACTAGACGATGAATTGGCACAAGAAGAGTCAGTCCAAGCAGAGTTAATCCAGATTCCATTATAAATCATCTTTACCCCACCGGAACCAGTAGTTCTCACAATACGCCAACAGGTATTATTAGATAGTTTGACATAGTTAGGATATGCATTGGCGGAACCAGCAGAGCCATAAGTACCCGGGTTTGTTTCTAGAATACCACGATAAAAGTAGATGGTGTGATCGTTTGACGCATCGCTAACCGCGCCACGAAGAGTAGCATCATAGATGAATACGCCGGAGTTAGAAGTATCGGTGGCCTTATTGGTAGAAGTGGGGGTAGTGATAGCATCGGTGAGAGAGATATTATTCTGAGCCAAAGTACCTCTGCTGAGTTCTGCCACTTTATCATATAGATATTCTGGCGGTCTGTTGCCTACTACAGTAAATATAATCACATTACTGTAATCCCCCGAAGCCTGAGTAGATGAAGCTTTGGCTGCAATAGTGAAGTATGTGCTATTGGTACCAGAACAAGTAGAGACACAGCCACTGCTTGCTGCTGTACCAGTATTATTTGTAGTAGCATTAATTATAGTGTCTCTATTATAGACTAGACCAGAATAGGTGGTATTACTATCTATGGTACCTAGTGCATAGCCCCAGACATTATCATTAAACTGAGCTAGAGTAAGATTAGAAGAAGATGATAGATTATTAAATACTGTACTAGAAGTAGCATTAGTGAGTTTACCATTAGTGTAGGTAGTTCCATCACCTACTTTAGCAGATAATGTATATCCGGTAATATTATTAGTATTCACACTTACTGTAATAGTATTGCTACTAGCTGATGCTCCAGGAGCAAGGTTAGCAATCAGAAGATCGGCGGATGAAAGAGAGATTGAGAGAGTGGAGTTGAAGGTGAATTCAACATCTACGTTGTTTTGAAATGTAATAGCAGAAGCATCATTTATACCCAAACCAAAAAGTATAATCAAAAAACCCGAGAGTATGATTTTTTTGCATAAAGGTATGACTTTCATCTCATTCACATTATAGCATAACAAGTTTATTTTAAACAATAATTATTTGTGATAATAGCGAGAAAGAAAAGCGTCTTTATATTCGGAGAAAGTATCACTCAATAGGCTTTCTCGAATTTTATCCACCACCGAAACCACAAAATGTTCGTTGTGAATCGAAGCGAGAACCTTGGCGGTTATTTCATCAGTCCTAAACAAATGATGCAAATACGCGCGAGTATAATTTTTACAGCACTCACAATCGCAGTCTTCCATTAATGGCGTAAAATCATGCGCATATTTTGCATTTTTGATATTAATGCGACCATCGTAAGTATAAAGCGAGCCATTGCGAGCCATGCGAGTCGGCCCCACACAGTCAAAAGTATCACAACCATTCTCAGCGCCATCAAACAAATCAATCGGCTCTTGACCCATACCAAGTAAATGTCGCGGCTTGTTTTCCGGCAAAATACTATTTACAGTCTGCAACATTTCGGCCATGCCGTCAGCCGTGAACACACCACCAATACCAAAGCCATCTACCTCTTTAGATGCACAGTATTTCGCCGATGCAGCTCGTAAATCTAAGAACGTCCCTCCCTGAACCACAGCATACAAAAATTGTTCTGGACCATCACCTTTTAGACGTTTGTGTTCAGCTACGCAGCGGTCAAGCCACGCGTGCGTACGATGCATCGCGATTTCCATATCTTCATGGCTTTCCGACTTAGCAAGGTGATCAAACGCCATGTGAATATCCGCGCCAATCGCCCATTGCGCCTGCATACTGGATTCCGGCGTCAGCTCGAATTTCGAGCCATCAATATGCGATTTAAATTTCACGCCATCTTCCGAAATTTTCACATCCGGCAGCGAAAAAATCTGAAAACCGCCCGAATCCGTAAAAGTCGGCCCGTGCCAAGAAGAAAACTCCGCCAGCCCACCGGCTTCTTTAATCAAATCCACGCCCGGACGCAAAATCAAATGATAAGTATTCGCGAGAATTGCTTGTGAACCTAAATCACGCATTTCTTTCATGGTGAGAGCTTTCACCGTCGCACGTGTCGCCGCACCCACAAAAGCTGGAGTATGAATGTCGCCGTGCGGAGTATGAATTACGCCAACGCGAGCAAGATTATTTTTCTTTTCAATATCAAACTTTAACATATAAACATTGAATCTCCATAGCTTAAGAAATTGTATTTTTCTTTTACGGCATAGTCGTAGGCATTATGTAAATGTTCCCAACCAGCAAAAGCCGAAGCGAGCATCAGAACCGTAGATTTTGGTGCGTGAAAATTCGTCACCAACGCATCCACGACTTTAAATTCAAACCCAGGATAAATAAAAATGTCATCTTCACCACTAGTCTTACCAGTCTTGCCATAGTATTCCAAAGTGCGAGCCACCGTAGTACCCACCGCAACTACACGATGAGCATTCTTAATCGCAGCCAAAGTATCTTCCGGAATATGGAACCATTCGGAATGCATGTGATGATCCTCGACGTTATCGGTACGCATTGGCAAAAATGTGCCAAGACCAACATGAAGAGTAAGATATTTAATAATTACGCCCTTTTGTCGTAGTCGTTCCAATAATTCTTCCGTCATATTCAGGCTTGCGGTTGGCGCCGCGGCAGAACCCATGTTCTTAGCCCAAACAGTTTGATAACGTTTCTTGTCATCTTCCGTCGCATCACGGTGTAAATATGGCGGCAAGGGAACTGTACCGAATTTCTCAGCTAATTCAGCCAAAGGCTCATCCGACTCCACTTCCGCAATGCCATTTCCTAAAATCTTATTAACAATAATTATATGCTTATTAATAGTAAGTTTGTCTCCGTCATGGAGCTTACCACGATACATCACGCGTTGCGGCTCATCGCCATGTTTTTCAAGCACCACGAGTTCACGCTTACGACCATCCGGCAAAGTACAAAACAAACGCGACTGCATCACGCGAGTATCATTTAAAATCAGCAAATCTCCCGGGTTTAAAAACTCATCTAAGTTACGATAATAAGAATCCTTCGTCTCGCCAGTTCGGCGATTTAAAACCAACAACCTAGTCGTACCACGCTCCTTAGGCGGGAATTTCGCAATCCGCTCTTCCGGAAGATCATAGTTAAAATCAGACACCAGCATTTTTTAAATCCTTTTCAATCTGTTTTTTATATCTTTCTTCTTCCGAAAAAATGCAACCACAATATTTTTGCATATAGAGACCAGCCTCGCGGGCTTTAGCTTGACCTTCGCGAAAGCCCACCCGAAAATCGCGATACAAAAACTTCACACCAGAAAGTTTAGCGAGCTCTTCGCAAACCTTTATTAATTCTTCGTGTTTTTGATATGGCGAAACAAGTAGTGTCGTAGTAAAAGTATCGTAACCGTGCTTCGCGGCATAACGCACAGTTTCCGTCAGACGTTTTTTGTAACAATAATTCACGCAACGATTCTCGATATCCGAAACTACGTTTTTACAAAACTCATCCAAGCCATATTCCTCATCGATAATCAAATTCACCCCAACCTTATCGGCATAATCCCTCAGACAATCACGACGAGTTTTATATTCAATATACGGATGAATGTTAGGATTATACCAAAAAAGCGTCGGCTCAATTTTCTCAGCGCGCAGGGAATCAATACAATAAACGCTGCACGGAGCGCAGCAAGTGTGCATCAATAATTTCACTCTAATATTATAACATATTTTCCTATTAAAACTAGGGCTTATGGTTTTTAAAATCCCGGCTATTTGTGCTATAATAAAAGCATAAAGGAGGTATATGGCGAAAACAATTGAGACGGACACGAAAACTTTTCTGAAGTTTTGGTTGATTCCGGTGGCGATTTATGCAGTCTGGCTATTCATCCAGAGCGCAGCGACCGGTTTAATCATCGTAGGGATTTCGATTTTTCTCGCGCTAGCATTGAAACCACTAGTTAGACGCGTGAATGATTTCTTTAATCACAGGTTTGGCACTCAGAAAAAACATCAAACTGCATCGGCAGTACTAGCATACTTTATTGTGGTATTAATAATCGGTGGCATTATCGCCATCGTCGGTCCAGTTGTGGTCAATGAAACTGCCAAATTCATCCAACAAGCTCCTGAAATGCTCGAAAACAATCTCGGCGGTTGGCAGGGCATCAACGATTTCGGTAAAAACTTCGGCGTCAATAATTTGCAGGGTGAGATCACCAACGCATTATCATCGCTTTCCAAAGCTCTCATGGGCAGCTTCGGCTCAGACGTAGTCGCTGGCGTAAGTGGCGTAGCTGGTGCCGTAATGAACATCGTCCTAGTTCTCGTATTAACACTATTATTCCTCCTTGAAGGCCCTGGCATTATGGAACGAGTTTGGAAGAGTTTGAGCGATGGCGAGGAAAACAAGAAACCAGTCACCGTAGCCAAAAGAGTAATGATGCGCCTAGCGAATGTCGTATCAACCTATGTTTCGCATCAAGTAATCGTGGCCGCCATTGATGGGTTAGCTTCCGGTTTTATCGTACTCATTATTTCGCTATTCACTAACGTACCGACCAGCCTAGCTATCCCAATGGGCATGATTACCATGCTCTTCTATCTCATTCCTATGTTCGGCCAATTCATCGGTGGTACTCTCGTCACTTTAATTCTATTGTTCAATAGCCCTCTCGCGGCAGTCATTTTTGCAATTGTATATATTATATATGCACAAATCGAAAACAACATCATTGCACCAAAGATTCAAGGAAGTGCTTTAAATCTACCAGCTGTGGCCATCCTCGTGGCCATCGTCATTGGCATGTATATGTTTGGACTCCTTGGTGCTATCATCGCTGTACCAATCGCCGGATGTATCCGTGTTTTAATTGATGAATATCCAAATATTCGCGCTGCCGGGAAAGACTAATGAAAAACTGGAAAAAAACTATCGGTATTATTCTGTTTGTGCTACTAAACGCAGCCGTGATTGCCGCGACCGCCTTTTCCGAATTTGGCAATTCCGAAAATGCCACCGAACTTTCAAAAGTAGAACTACACTGGTGGTTTTTGATTCCAGCGGTAGCCTGTTTTGTCGCCGCTATAATCTTTGAAGTAATCAAATATATAATTATGATTCGGCGTCTCGCGGTAACTAACGAACTAACCAACCAAGAAACCAAACAAGCTAGAAAAAACGCCCCGAAAGTCGCTCGTCGCACCGTACTACTTGGTAAATACTACGACTGTGTCACGCCAGCTGCCATTGGCGGACAACCATTCCA
Organism: uncultured Candidatus Saccharibacteria bacterium; assembly: GCA_964429055.1. GTDB lineage: Bacteria > Patescibacteriota > Saccharimonadia > Saccharimonadales > Saccharimonadaceae > Nanosyncoccus. Next base: position 13,688 of record CAYSAK010000014.1, on the reverse strand, counting down.
AATTTATTATATGCGACACAATAGTGGTCTCCCGGGTGGCGCCTCCACTTCAATTCCAATCGTTGGCATGATTGCAAACCAAATTGGATTCTTACTCATCGCCATCCCGTGTTTTGTACTTAGTGGTATTGCCTACAGCAAGCCAGCTTTAGTCACCGCGGCTTGGATTGGTTTATTATTCTATGCCTTCTGGCCAGTCATGGTTGCCGGCGTCAGCTTCTTCCCGAAAGCTACTACTAAATTCTTAAAATTCCTCGTCAAAGTCCTCGCTAAAATTAAACTAATTGAAGAACGCGAAAAAGCTTTGAAGAAAATCGAACACGAAGTCACTGAATATGCCAAATCAGTAAAACTAATTCTAAAAACTCGCGGCTTGTTCTTCCAAGTAGTAGGACTTTCGGTATTATTCAACGCGCTGATTGTCTCAATTCCGTTTTTCGTACTCACCGCATTTGGTGGCAATATCAGTTTTATCGATTGTTTCATTTTAACCGTCGCAGTGACTAGCGCAGTCTACTTCATTCCAACGCCAGGCAACGCCGGTGCTGCCGAAGGGACTTTCTTTATGGTCTTTTCATCACTTTCTTCAGGATACATTTTCTGGGCCATGCTACTCTGGCGCTTCTTCTCCTACTATATATATATTATAATGGGGCCAATTATTTACTTCGTGATGCATTTAGAAAAGAAAAAGGGTGGAGAAAAAGATGTTTAAACTATTCCGCTTTTTAAAGCCTTATTGGTGGCAAGTTATTATTCTGATTTTTGCTACCGTCGTACAAGTCTACACGACTTTAATGCTTCCGGCCATGATGGCAGATATTATTAATAAAGGTATTGTACCAGGCGATATTGATTACATCTGGATGACCGGAATCTACATGGTCGGGTTAACGCTTCTTTCTGCAGTGGCGACTTTAGTCTCCAGCTATTTTTCCGCCAGAATCGGCACTGGTTTTGCCAAAGATTTAAGGACCGCCATTTTTACTAAGATTATTAATTTCAACATTCTCGATACCAACGATTTCAGCACCGCCTCACTCATCACGCGCACCACAAACGACGTCAGCCAAGTCCAAAATGTCATTATCATGATTCTCGTGATGATGCTCCGCGCACCACTCTTCTGCATTATTTCAATCATTATGGCCATCCAAACCGCACCTGACATGAGCTGGATTCTGTTAGTCGGCGTCATCGCGATTATGGGTTCCGTCATTCTCATCATGTCGCTAATTATTCCAAAGTTCAAAATCTTCCAAACCTACATTGATAAAATCACTTTACTTACGAGAGAAAACTTGACCGGCCTAAAAGTTATTCGTGCTTTTAATAACGAAAAATTAGAAAGAAAAAAGTTTATTAAAACTAATGACGTTCTAACCAAACTTTTGATTTTCATCGATAAAATCATGGAGCTTCAAAACCCATTAATCAATATCATTTTTAACGGCACAACTTTGCTTTGTTCTTGGATTGGCATTTCACTATTATCCAAAGATTTTGCTTATCTCGGCAACATGGCGGCCTTTGCTCAATACGTTTCGCACGTAATGATGTCATTTCTAATGATGTCCATCCTCTTTGTCATGTTACCACGCGCTAACGTATCAGCACACCGTATTAATGAAGTGTTGAAAAAGCCACTTAAAATATTTTGGCGAAACAAAACTCATGGCGTACCAGATAAGACACCGTCTGTAGAATTTAAGAATGTAGATTTTGCTTATCCAGAAGCCGAAGGAAAAGTGTTAGACAAGGTTTCTTTCAAAGCAAACGCTGGCGAGACCACTGCCTTTATTGGTTCAACTGGCTCCGGCAAATCAACTTTGATTAATTTAGTACCAAGATTTTACGAAGCAACCAGTGGAGAAATTTTAATCAACGGTTTGTCTATCAAAGACTACGAGAAAAAGGATCTAATGGAAAGAATCGGCTTTGTACCGCAACGCGGCATACTCTTTTCTGGCACGGTCAGATCCAATATTAAATTTGGTGCACCAAATGCCACAGACGAACAAATGAAAAAAGCTGCCCGCATTGCACAGGCCGAAAACTTCATTGAAAAATTACCTGAAAAGTATAATTCACACATTGCGCAAGGTGGCACTAATGTTTCTGGTGGCCAAAAACAGCGCTTGTCCATTGCACGAGCAATTTGCAAGAATCCTGATATTTTCATTTTCGATGACGCCTTTTCAGCTTTAGACATGAAGACTGACCGCAAACTTCGCGAAGCTCTAAAAGAAATCACCACCGATGCAGTAGTATTGATTGTGGCGCAAAGAGTCAGTACAATTAAAGATGCTGACCAAATTGTAGTATTAGACAACGGCAAAATTGTTGGAAAAGGAAAACATCTAGAACTGCTAAACTCCTGCTCAGTCTACCAGGAAATTGTTAAATCGCAGTTATCCGACAAAGAATTTGCTAGCGAATTAAAGTTAGCAGAAAAGGTGGCGCATGCATAATAATAAAAGTATGTGGCAATCGTTCAAGGTCTTTGTAAAATCCGTCGGCCGTTATAAAATCCCGATTCTAATTTCAATTATTCTGACCGTTGGTTCAGCGATTCTTGGATTATTTATTCCAAAGATTCTCGGCGAGATGACCACAGTTGCCGTAGATAGTTATCCAGACCTAGATTGGGCCACGCTAGGACAAAAAGCAATTACTATTATTATATTGTTCTGCGCTTCTGCTGCCTTAAACTATGGCCAAGCTTATATCCTGGCTATCACTTCGGCCAAATATACTAAAGATATTCGCGAACGAATTCTAGATAAAATTTCGAGATTACCAATTTCATATTTTGACAAACATCAATATGGCGATACACTGTCTCGCATGTCAAACGACGTGGATGTTCTAACAACTTCCATGTCACAAGAAATTGCCGATATTTCATTATCCGTCACCACGCTACTTGGCGTCATGATTATCATGATTACCATCAGCGTACCGTTATCACTCATTTCATTTGTAGTGGTACCAGTTTCTGTTCTAGTAGTTGGGCGCATTATGCATTACGCCCAAAAATATTTCCGCGAACAGCAAAACACCCTAGGTACTCTAAACAGCGAAATTGAAGAAGACTATTCCGGACAAATCGTGATTAAATCTAATTCCTATGAAGAAAACGCCTTACTTGAATTTGAGAAAGTTAACGAAAAACTCACCACCGCTTCAAGAAGAGCACAAATTTTCTCATCGCTCTCTTTCCCGATGACACATATCTTTACCAATCTAGGCTACATCGCGGTATGTGCCTTAGGTGGTGTATTTGTAGTCCAAGGACGCATTAGTATTGGTGACATCCAAGCCTTCATCCAATACGTTTCCAGGTTCAATCGTCCAATCACCGAAATTGCTTCCACCACTTCTACCTTGCAAGCATTACTTGCCGCATCGGAAAGAATTTTTGAATTCCTAGACGAGCCAGAAGAAGAACCAGATCCTGAACCAGCTTCAACCATAGAACACGTTAAAGGTGAAGTAGAATTCCATAACGTCAGCTTCAGCTACCTAAAAGACCGACCAACCATTCGCGATTTTTCAGTCAAGGTTGAACCAGGTATGAAAGTTGCTATTGTTGGTCCAACCGGCGCTGGCAAAACTACTATCATTAATTTACTTATGCGTTTTTATGATCCGGATTCCGGATATATTACTGTGGATGGCGTACCAACCCGCGAAATGAAACGCTCAGACGTTAGAAAACTATTCGGTATGGTACTTCAGGACACCTGGCTGTTCTCCGGCACCGTGGAAGAAAACTTGCGCTATGGCAATCAATCGGCAACACTAGACGACATTAAACGTGCTGCCAAAGCCTCCAACGTCAATCACATTATCGAAGCCTTACCAAAAGCCTACCGAACCGAAATTTCCGAGGACTCCGACAACATTTCGGCCGGCGAAAAACAACTCATCACCATTGCGAGAGCCATGGTTGCCAATCCACCAATGATGATTCTTGACGAAGCCACGTCAAATGTCGATACTCGTACTGAACAATTAATTCAAGATTCGTTTGAAAAACTCACGCGCGGACGCACTTCGTTTGTCATTGCGCATAGATTATCCACTATTCGCAATTCTGACTTAATTCTAGTCATGAAAGACGGCGCTATCGTGGAACAGGGAAATCACGAATCACTCTTAAAAGCCGGCGGCTTCTACGCCGAATTATACAACTCGCAATTCGCCGACAACTGAGCCGTCGTCTGACATAACATCTTTCATGATGACTGAGCTAAGGTCCTGGATTCCGAGATGACGGCGAATTTCTGCTTGAATTTCTTCAATGGTGCCGGACGCATCGATTAGTTTTAAATTGAAGTCTTTGGCAATCTTGGGATAGGCGCCATTGACTCTCTGCTGAAAATCATTGGCTTTAGCTTCAAAAGTTTCGGTGGCCTTGCCCCGGTTTTTCTGGCGAGCGAGGCGAACTTCGTCTGGCACTGTGAGGATAAAGCCATAATCTGGATGGCAATATTTCTCTGGCATAATGTCTTTAGTGATTTTAATAATACGAGATCTAGACACGCCTTCGCCGTAACCTTGATAGGCGATGCTGGACCAATAATTGCGAGCGGAAATTACCACGCCACCACGTTTTAGAAGTGGTTCGGCAATTTTTCGCCAAAGTTCTAGACGAGAGGCGGTAAATAGCAGGAAATTGGTCAGTGGCTCGAGTTTATAGCCGCGCGTCAAAATCATGTCGTGAAGGTCGTGCGCCTGTGGCAAATCGCCATCGGGCTCTTCAATGACGACGACTTCTTTTCCTTGATCCTCATAATATTTCTTGAGGAGCTCAGCCTGCGTTGATTTACCGGTGCCATCTTGGCCTTCGATTACTATGTACATTATTTTTCCTCCAAATATTTCTCATAGCAGGCGGGACAGATGGCGCGATATTCAATATCGATCGTACCGTCGTCAATTAAAACGTCTGGGCCATCAGCGACAAGCTTGCCATTCAAAAATCTTGCGTTGTAAGTGGCCTTTTTGCCACATTCGCAAATGGTTTTAATTTCTTCGATATCGTGAGCGATTTGAAGAAGCCTAGTGGCGCCTTCAAAACCACCGTCAGTACGACGAAAATTTAATCTCAGACCATACGCCATGACCGGAATATTATACTTTATGGTCACCTGCATCAGCTGATCGACTTGAACAGGGGTAAGAAACTGGGCTTCGTCGACCAAAACGCAGCTGACATTTTTATACTTTTTAGAAATCGCATTATACAAATTCGTACTCCTGCTAAAACAGAAGTCGGTTTCGCGTTCGGGACCGATGCGAGTATATAGTTTAGTACCATGTTTAGTGTCAGTTTTTGGTTTGATTACACAAACTTTATGCCCACGTTCTTCATAATTAAAAGCGACTTGAAGTAGCTGCATTGTCTTTCCGCAACCCATCGCACCATACCTAAAATATAACTTTGCCATGCTATAATTATAGCATGCATGAGAGTTGGAAGGAGTTTTTAAATGCAGAGTTTAATAAACCTTATTTCAAGGAACTTTCTACCTTTTTGCACGATGAATATGAACATAAAACTATCTATCCACCAAAAGGTTTAGTCTTTTCAGCTTTTACAACAGACTTAAATGATATCAAGGTTGTTATATTAGGGCAAGACCCTTATCACACACCGGGTGCCGCCGAAGGTTTGGCTTTTTCGGTGCCGAATTCACAGCCAATTCCACCATCCCTAATTAATATTTATAAAGAAATTGATGACGATATCGGCCACCACAACAATCCTCGTGGCAGCCTACGTAATTGGCAAAAACAAGGTGTGCTACTTCTAAACACCGTTCTTACTGTAGAAGCACATAAAGCTGGTTCGCATCGCGGCAAAGGTTGGGAAACTTTTACCACTGCCACCATTTCATACTTAAATGAGACACGCCCACATTTAGTTTTTATCTTATGGGGAAGAGACGCACGCAACAAAAAATCCTTAATTGATAGCTCAAAACATTTAATTTTAGAATCAGCACACCCATCACCACTTTCGGCCTATGCCGGGTTTTTCGGCAATCATCATTTTTCAAAATGCAATGAGTTTTTAAAAGCTCATGACATGAAAGAAATCGAATGGTAGACTAAACCCACTGGGCAAGTCTTTGATATTCCGGAGAATCTTTTGGATAAGAATCTAAAATGTCTTCAGTGTAGGTTTTGCCATTAGAAATATTCAAGGTTCTTACTTCTGGCATGGAAGCTAGTAAGCGAACAATGGCTTCATCAGTCTCAATATTAGTCATCGAATGTTCCGGATCGGTTGAATGAGAATGAACACGTAGTTCTTCATATACGAAACGTTTAATGCCAGCCTGCAGACAATATTTCAAACAATTTTCACAAGTTGCCACACGATTATAAAGCGTGCAGCCCGTCAAATCGCGCCTTGCGAAAATCACGGCATTCATTTCACTATGAATCGCAAAATAATATTTCATCGGGCGCTCAGAAAGCGTCATTTTAGCTTCATTAGCACCTTGAATCATGCCGTTATAACCAAGCGAAACGACGCGTTTATTTTTGTCAACAATCACGCAACCCATTTTGGAAGACGGATCTTTACTTTTAGCAGCTACCGCATTAGCGATACCTATAAAATATTTATCCCAACTTAATTGTTTCTCGTTCATGCTAATTATTATAACACGGAAAATGGGTGGGGGGTTGTAATTCTTTATAAGATATGCATTAATCAGCCGCACAATTAATTATGGAGGCAAAATGTATCAAAAACTACAAACTTGGGTGGTGGCAGGAATACTAACTATTTCAAGTATTGGCGTCATGCAGCAAAGGCCGGTTCGAGCCGAAAGTTGTCCAGATTTAAAAATAATCTTCGCGCGCGGTTCGGGTGGGGAAAGGTGGGCCAACAATGACTACCTTGAATTCAAAAATAACATTGAAGAAAAACTAAGCACAGTGAATTTGAATTATGAATTCGTTGATTTAGACTATCCAGCAGTCGGAGTCGGACTTGATAATTTAACTGTAGCGCTCGGAGCATTTTTTGGTGCTGGAGAAGCCTACGAATTTGGCGATAGCGTAAAAACTGGCATTAATAATTTAGTCTCAATGGTCAACAATGGTTGTACGCATACTAAATACATCCTTGGCGGATACTCGCAAGGTGCTATGGTAGTTTCCAAAGCCTTATCCGAACTAAAATCGGAGCGCATTATTTATGCAGCAACATTTGGTGACCCTAAAATATATTTACCCGAAGGCGCCGGTTTGATGCCTGCAGCCTGCAGCGGAAGAAACCTATCGGATTATCGTATGTATGTGCCGGACTGTTTCGCCTACAAAGGTTTGCTTGGCGCCTACATTCCATACGAACCGGGCGGGTTCGTCGGCAAACTAGGCACTTGGTGCAATAAAAAAGACATCTTCTGCAGTTCACAGTTTAATATCACCAACCACGTCAACTATGTTTCAGACGGCCTGTATGAAGATGCCTCGCGCACGATTTTTAACAAAATCACTGACTATTATGGATTAGAGAATCACGTCACCTCACCACACGATACGGCATTTTTGATTGACTCGTCCGGCTCTATGTCTGGACTAATCGAACAGTATCGCACGGAAGCCTTGAGACTCGCTGCTGAAACCTTAGAAAATGGTGGCCGAGTGGCGCTTTATGACTATCGAGATTTGGATGATCCTTACGAGCCAGTAGCACATTGCGATTTTGAAACCTGCACCTTAGAAATTTTTCAAAATGAGCTAGACAATATTGTGACTAATGGCGGTGGAGACGAAGCGGAATCACTACTCTCGTCTTCTTTTAAAGTCATGAAAAGTTTGAACTGGAAAGTTGGTTCGACTAAATCCTTAGTAGTCCTAACCGACGGTGGTTATTTAGCTCCCGACCGTGATGGCGTCACTACAAAAGACGTCATTGCCTTAAGTAAGTCAATCGATCCAGTCAACATTTATGTCATCACCACCTATCCAGCGTCTGGACAATTCTTGAGCATTACGGAACCTACTGGTGGTAAAACAATAGTGAACTTTAATGAGCTGAGTTTGCTCACTGACTATATTATGGAAAGATATGATTCGCTGCCACGCGTCGAAGAATCAAATGAAGCCATAGAGAAACCAGTTTTAAACTATGTTGAAAATGAGCAAGTTTCTGAAACCGAAGTGAGAATTAAATTTAGAAATACTGGTGACAGAACATTAGTGATTTTTAATGAAAAAATTTTAGGAATTACTTCTGAAACCGAAATCACAATTGGTGAAATATATGGAGAAAATACCATCACCTTAGTTCCGTTAAAAAATGATGTTCGCGGAGAAAGTATGACTATAAATGTTGCTGGACCAGAAGGTTATGGTTTAGCTGAAGAAATCTTTATCCCAAAAACTCCCAATACCGGTAAACTTTAATTCTAAAACACTAGCGTAAATTGCAAAAATGTGATATAATTTCACAATGGCTTTAAATAAAGATAAAATCCGAAATGTTGCAATTATCGCACACGTCGACCACGGTAAAACTACTTTGGTGGACGGTCTTTTGAAGCAATCTCATACTTTTCGTGACAACCAAGCCGAAATGTCCCAAACTTTGATTATGGATTCCATGGATCAGGAACACGAACGTGGCATTACAATTACCGCCAAACAAACCTGTGTTTATTACGATGGGTACAAAATTAATATTATTGATACACCAGGACACGCCGATTTTTCAGGTGAAGTCGAACGCACCCTCAACATGGCAGACGGAGTTTTACTAATTGTCGATGCTCAAGAAGGTCCAATGCCACAAACTAAATTTGTGTTACAAAAAGCCCTTGGCTTAAAACTTCGCCCAGTAGTAATTATCAACAAAATCGACAAACCTGCCGCCCGCATTGAAGAAGTTAAAGACGAAATCGAAAGTTTGTTCTTGGAACTTGCCACGGACGAATCACAACTTAACTATCCAATTTATTATGCCATCGCGCGTGAAGGGAAAGCCGGACACACCACCGAACTTGATAATGATTTACATGTGATCTTTGAGGCAATTATTAATGATATTCCAGCTCCAGCCGTAGATGAAAATGCCACAGAGGCGCAACTTTTAGTTGCTGCTCTCGCTGCCGATAATTATCTTGGCAAATATTGCATTGGCAAAATCTTTAAAGGTCGTTTGAAAAAAGGTCAAAGCGTCAAAATTCTACACAACGATACTGTGAAAAATGCGAAGATTGAGAACTTATTCGTTTATAAAGGTCTTGGCAAGGAAGAAGTAACCGAAGCTATCGCCGGCGATATCGTCGCCATGACTGGCATGTCTGACGCTAACATTGGCGACACAATTGCTACCGGCGACAAACCAGAAGCTTTGCCAACTATTGAACTTGAAGCACCAACTCTTTCAATTTACATCGGGCCAAACACTTCACCGCTCAAAGGTCGCGAAGGCGAATTTACTACGTCTAGACAAATCGCTGAGCGTCTAGAACGTGAGCTCGAAACCAATATCGCACTTAAAATCCAGCCTGATGGTCTCGGCTACAAAGTTTCCGGCCGCGGGGAATTACACTTATCAGTTTTGATTGAAACTATGCGCCGTGAAGGCTACGAACTTGAAGCCGGTCGCCCAGAAGTAGTTTACCGCGAAATCGATGGCGTCAAATGTGAACCAATTGAATCATTGACCGTAGAAGCCGCACCAGAATTTGTCGGCGCTGTGTCACAAGAGCTCGGCATCAGAAAAGCCGAATTAAAATCACAAGAAATCACCACTACCGGTGCTACGAGATTTGTTTATGAAATCTCTACTGCAGCTTTAATCGGGCTCCGCAACAACTTACTCACCGCCACCAAAGGTACCGTAATTATGTCATCCATCCCGTCTGGTTATCGCCCAGTTGAAGGTCGTTACAAACCAGAACGAAATGGCGCTCTTGTAGCTTTTGAAGATGGCGTATCAACAGCCTACGCTCTCGACGCTGCTCAAGCCCGTGGTACTTTGTTTATTCCACCGCAAGTTCCGGTTTATCAAGGCATGATCGTAGGTTTGTCCAACAAAAAGGAAGATATCGACATTAACATCTGTCGTGAAAAACAACTTACCAATATGCGTACCCACGCTTCGGATGGCGCGATTCAGTTAACTCCATACACTCAACTTTCACTTGAACAATGTCTAGATTTCTTGCTCGATGATGAGCTTCTCGAAGTCACACCAAAATCTTTGCGCCTTCGCAAGCGTCAACTTGACCCAATTAAGAGAAAGCGCGAAAACCGCATCTAATCTATAAAAACACTGTGGAAAACCTCTTAAATCATTGTATTTTTTAACCATAAAAACATTGAGATTTTTCCCCTAAATTGTTATACTTAAAATAGGGTTTAGAGTTTATGCAGAATAAGGAGCGTGTTAGAACCCGAGTTATTTTGGAACGGATATTATTCGTAATAACCGTTTCGTTGTTGATACCCATACTGAAAAATGATGGTGATGTTTTTGCTACAATTAACCCTAGTGGTTATTCCGCAACTTTGCAAGTACAAAATCAAAATGTTCCGATTGAAATCACGCCGGCTTCCTTCTCCGACGAAGTTTATGCCAGCATTACGCGTACATTGGTAGTCAGTTCTACTGGTGTATCTGAATATAAAATCTTTGCCAAGATTCCTAGCGGACAAAGTGGTAGTTTGGTCTTACCTGGCGGCACAAGCTCCGATCCATCAATTGCTCAAATCGGCGCAAATCTAGCCAATGCTACTACACTTAATTCCGATACCTGGGGTTTTGGTATCCCGAGTACTACCACCGGTTTACCAACTAATAATTTCAGCAACCAATACACCTCTGGGACTCCATCTACTTCTAGCACTTATGCAAGCTATACCTTAAGTCCAACATACACTTTAATTAGGGATGTAACTAGTGCCACCGGAAACGATAGCTTTACCTTGTATTATGGTATGCGAATCGGTACTGATGTTTTAATGCACGCCGGTACTTACAGCTCAAATGTAGAATACCGTCTAGTTGTCAATGCTAGCAACGTCGCCGGTGGTGAGGCTACCATATCGCCAGCCTCAGGGCCAAAAGCCGGTGGCGATGTCGTGACCATTACCACTTCAATGATGACCGATTCTGTACCAGACGGAATTAGTGTGACGGTAGGCGGAAGAACTTGCAACTCTCCGTCAAGCAGTGTTAGTAGTGGGGTGTTAGTAATCACTTGCACAGTCCAATCACATCACCCTGGCGCTACCGACGTCGTGGTTAATGTCAGTTCACTCGGCATGACTTATACAATTACCGGCGGCTATACTTACATCGAAACCGGCGAAGTAAAAATCACCAACATACAATACGTCAGTGGTGTTAACGTCAAAGGTACGCCATCTCCATCTGTAGACAATAATGGAAACATAGATTTTGACTTGACCTTCCAAGGTGGTTTAGATAACAATAGTACTTTGCAAGCGACTTACCAATTAACTGTCACCAACACTACTTCTGATGACTACACTTTCACCGCTCCAGCATCAAACTTGACACTTAGAATCTCGCAAAACGAAGTGCGCGATATTTCCTATACTCTAAGCGGTATTTCGGTTGGTGATATCATCCAATCCAATTCATCAGTCACCTTTAATATTATTCTGAACGCCGATTATGTTTCTGGTGAACACGGAGTAGAGGGCGGAGTTGAAGTCAACCCGGTAGACCAAAGTATCAGCAACCTAATCGGTAGTATCCATGGTAGCAATACTGGCAATCTGTCTGGCAATAACAATTTGACTTCCTTCCAAATCGACGTGGAAAGCTCCTTTGATGAATCCAAGAGCTTCACCATCGGCACTCTCGACCCGGATTTTGAAATAGTTGATTCAAATGGCAACGCCTTAGGGGCACAAACTATTGCCGCTAACACAACCGGCACCTACACCTTCTACATGAAAAAAGCTAGTGGCGCAGCTTTTGCCTCAGAAACCGCCACGGCCGGAATCATCATTTCCTACGACAGCGAGTATACAAACGTCGGAGAAGTCAAAATTACTGTAGATAAAGACCCGTCTTACGTTGATAGCCAAGCTCCAATAATTAGTAGCGTAACGGCTACGAAGAACAAAACCGTTTCTGGTGAAGCCACTGTCAGTTGGACTGGCACAGATAATGTTGGCGTAGCAAGCTATAGTATTTATCGGTGCGTTCCAAACACTAGTTGTAATACTCCAACAGTTACTGGGATTAGCGGAACGGCAAGTTCCTACACCTTTACTAATGTCCCCGCTGGAACTTATTATTTTATAGTGGTGGGTTATGACGATGAAGGAAACACTGCCACTCAAAACGAGATTGATGATGTTAAGACGAGTCCTGGACCCGCATCAAAATCAGCTGACACAACACTCAGTTGGTCGTATTCGGTCAGCGGGTCTATTACTAATGGTTCGTTAAGCCACACTAGTGGCAGTACGGTTAATGCGGGTGGCACCTACGAAGGCAAAATCACGCCAAGATCTAGCAGTGGCATTTTCAGTACTTCCTACGGCTATCCGGATACTATTTCTGTAACTATGGATGGCGTGCCGTTAAATGCTTCTGAATATAGTTACACTTCTAGCGGCACCAATGCTGGCGTAGTGCAAATTCCAAATGCAAGTGGGAACATAGTTATCGAAGCAACCTGCCCAGAAGAGGCCTGTTTGATTGAGGGTACTTTGGTGGCTTTGGCAAACGGCACAAAGAAACCAATTGAAGATATCACCTACCATGATTTGCTCAAGGTGTGGAATTATAACATCGGTAATGTAGGGGCCGAATATCCTGCCTGGATTGAAAAACAAAAAACTATGGTGGGCTATCGACTCACAAGATTGTCTGACGGCACCGAACTAAAAACGACTGGGTGGCATGGTGTATTCGACGTGGATGCAAATGAGTTTATTTCTGTAGATAACCCAGAACGATTCTATCCAGGAATTAAGATTTATAAAGTAGAAAACGATATATTAGTGCCAGTTACGGTAGAAAGTATAGAATACATCGAAGAAGAAGTTAATGTTTACCACGTAGTATCTAGACAATATTATAATATTATCGCAAACGATATATTAACCACTGATGGCACGGTAATGTTGTCTAACCTTTACGGATTTGATGAAAATATCAAGTGGCCAGAAACTCGCAACCAAATTATTTCCAACCCAGACAATCTTTATACCTATGAAGACTTCGAAGATATTGGCATGCCAAGAAGAATGTTTGACGAATTGAGGGTCCACGAAGCGAAATATCTCGACGTTAAGTATGGTCTTACCCTAGAAATGTTTAAGGCATATCTTCTCAAGAACCAACTTAACCCACATATGTGGTTACCATACGATGACGAATGATATAGTATAATATATTATATATGTCTTATTTGATTGATACACATTGTCATCTGCATGACCGACAATTCTTCACGGAAGAACAAGCCGAGGAAATGGTTAAACGTGCGCACGAAAAAGGAGTCAAGCGCATTATTTGCATCGGCACCGACCCGGAAGATTCTCTTGCAGCAGCTGTTTTTGCAGAAAAGCACGAAAATGTTTATTGGACTTACGGTATCCACCCAGAAGAAGCTACTAAAGAGTTCCGGCTCGGGGCATTTCGGAGCGCGGCAGCGCGAGATTTAGCGCCG
>CAYSAK010000013.1:0-20044 GCA_964429055.1 uncultured Candidatus Saccharibacteria bacterium | reverse complement strand
TCAGTTGGCTAGAGCGTGTCTTTGACGTAGACAAGGTCAGAGGTTCGACTCCTCTGTCGCCCACCACGAAGCTCCAATGGAGCTTTTTTGTTACGTTCATGGTATAATGAAAATATGAAAAAGATGAATACTTCTCCAATTTCCGGCATGCAAGAATTATTGCCGGAGGCGCAAGCTACGTTTGACAAGCTGAAAAATAAAATCAGTGAAGTATACCATCAGCACGGTTTTTTAAACATCGAAACTTCAATCATTGAACGAAGCGACATACTTTTAGCAAAAGCGGGTGGTGATACAGAAAAACAAATCTATAAAGTTGTCAAAACCGCTGAAACGGCGGACGATGCCAATCAAGCTTTGCGGTTTGATCACACCGTACCACTAGCACGTTATGTGGTTGAGCACGAAAGCAATCTGAGTTTTCCGTTCAAGGTCACCCAAATCGGGCGAAACTACCGTGGCGAGCGGGCCCAAAAAGGTCGTTTCCGTGAATTTTATCAATGCGATGTAGATGTAGTCGGCCGGGGAAGTTTGCCACTATACTATGACGCCGACGTAATTGCTACGCTTCTTGATGCGTTTTCAAGATTTGATTTAAAAACTCCAGTACTCGCGCGGATTTCCAATCGCAAGATTTTGTCCGGTCTGATTGCCGAGTATAATTTGGATACCAAAGCGGGAGAGATCTTTAATATCATTGATCATTCGGAAAAAGTGCCAGAAGAAAAGACCAAAGCCGCCTTTTCTGAAATTGGTTTAGGTACTGAACGCGTAGAAATGATGATGAAATTTATCGATATCCACGGCGCCATAAAAGAAGTAGTAAAGAAACTCGATGGTTTAGGAATTAAAAACGCGGTTTTTGCTAGTGGCGTTAAGGAACTCGAACAGGTGCTATCAACTCTAGACGCTGACGGATATGGTGGCAGTATCGAAGCGGATATGAAGATTGTACGCGGCCTAGATTATTATACCGGCACGGTGTTTGAATTTAATTTACCAGAGTATAAACAAGTTGGTTCAGTCTGTGGTGGCGGACGCTATGATAACCTCGCCGGCTACTTCACAGATCAAAAATTCCCTGGAGTTGGTGGCTCAATTGGACTAACAAGGTTATTTTATGTTCTGGCTGAAAATAATTTGGTAAAAAGTCAAGTAGAAAAACCAGTAAGTATTGCAGTGGTGCCAATCTCTGATAATGAATTAGAGTATTCTATGAAAGTAGCCAAAGAATGGCGAGATAATGGCGAGACGGTGACTATAGTTGCCACCGATAAGCGCCTGGGCGACAAGCTAAACTATGCCGCCAAAATTGCGAAGAAAGCCATTGTTTTAGGTGACAACGAGGTAAAAACCGGTATTTACGAAATCAAGGAATTCAACTAGTATATATTATATATAGTAAGTGTGGAGGTAATTTGGGCGAGAAGATAAGAAAGCCAGGGTTTAATTGGCGTAAATGGTGCGACGAATTTGCTTTAGCTGGCAAAGGTATTATGCTGGCCACCAAAGAAAAACGCTTCTGGATCGGGTTTTTGATTGCTTTTCTGTTCTTCGGTACTTTAATCAACTTGCTAGCCGGAGGCTTCTCAAAATTTGAATTAATGGGAGCAATAGGATTTGGCGGTAGTCTAAAAATCATACTCGATGCTCTCCTCGGTGTGTTTGGCTACAAAATGATAGTCACAGAATGGCTCCCGGTGTTTTTCTTGGCTTTACTTCAAGGTGTGTTGATTGGACTTATCGTATTACTCTGGCAAAAAAAGCGCATTTCAAAGGGTGAAGACACCTCAAACTCCGCAAACGTAGAAAAAGCCGGAATTATCACCGGGTTAATTGCCTTAGGTGCAGGCTGCCCGACCTGTGGCACAACCCTGCTTTCACCACTTCTCGGGACGATTTTCGCCGGTGGTGGTGTGGCTATGGCCGGAACACTATCCGGGATTGTGACCGCTGCAGCGGTAATCATTGCAATTTTAAGCTTAAAACGCATCGGCGAGGAAACCTATGTTATAATCGTAAATGAAAAATACATGAAGAAAAAGGAGGAGTGTGAAAAAAGCGCTTAGAGTCTTAGGTGTGATACTTGTAGTGGGACTGTTGTTTGCAGCGATAATCGCTAGTATGAATAATAAACCATCCAATGCGGAAATTGTATGGGACAAAGACATGACGGTGGGGAATCTTGAAGCGAAGAATTATTTCATTATCTATTCAGATATTGCCTGCCCGTATTGTATTGCCTTTGAGAATGCAATTGTTGAGCACGAAGAAGAATTTAAGGAGTATATTGAGAAAAACGACGTTTTAGTAGAAATCAGATTGTCAGACTTCTTGTATGAATATGGGGAGTCACAGTCGATCGAATCGCGCTACGGAGCGGAGGCAATTTTCTGCGCCAAAAAAGAAGGTAAGTTCTGGGATTATTATAATCTCGCCATTACCAAAGTTTGGAATGAATATTTCAAAGATTCAGGGAAGAATGCCTTCTCAAAATTCAACAAACTAAAGAAGGATTATTGGATTGAGATAGGTGAAGGTATTGGGCTCGGCGATGACTTTAAAAAATGTGTAGAAGAAGATGAAGTCCTAGACGAAGTCGTGGCGAGCGCCAAAAAGACAGTTAAACTAGTGACCGGTATGCCGCACTTCAAGTTTAATAATTATACTTCCGGCGGGTTTGATTTATCCTGGGGCTGGGATTACGTGTTGATGTATTTCGACGCTGGCCTAGAGTCCTAATAGTTTAAAATATTTTCTCATTTTGTCAAATAATATTACACCATCAAAAATCTCAAAAATCAATATTGACATGTATTCCGGCTATGCTAAAATAAGAGTAGGTTCGAGCCGATCATCGTTGAGAGAGGCTGGAACGAAAAGAGTTTCATTGGCGTAGAGTGTAGAGTTGTCTTGGTTAGAAGCGTGTCCGCCTAGAAAGATTATTAAAAAGGGCCTGTTTAAGGTTCTTTTTTTGTTTAAAATGGCGGAATTTTATTATTGATTTTTATTTTGCGGTAGGTTAAAATTAAACCATGAGAACAATAGGTGTTGGTTGTAAAATAGCAGGTTTTATGCTAGCTCTAACATCTTTTTCTATCCTTCTTTCTAACTATTCTGTCTATGCTGAAGAATCTTCCGTCTCTACCGCTACAGTCACCATTAATCAATCTTGTTCTATGGTAGGTACCACTAATACTGCTCATACTGCTACTCTAGCCAATGGCACTTATTCAGGCTCTAACTATCCAAATGGCATAGGTCAAACTACACTCAAAGTCTTCTGCAATGATAGTGCAGGCTTTGCTATCTATGCTATAGGCTATACTGGCAATGAATATGGTAACACTAAACTCCATAATGATACATTAGGTTCTACCTATGACATTAGTACTGGTACCTACACATCAGGCACAACAGTAAACTCTACCTGGTCTATGAAACTAACTAGTGTATCGGGTACCTATGCCCCTACTATTGCTGACGGTACTAACAACACAGAAAACTTCACTACTTGGCACACCATACCAACTGAATATACTAAAGTAGCTTATAGAACCTCTACTACTGATGCGGATAATAATGGTCAAGGCACTGGCTCATCCTTAACCACTACTTACGATGCCTATGTTTCTGCTACTCAACCTGCCGGTACATATATTGGACAGGTTAAATACACTCTGGTTCATCCAAATAAAGTAGATAATTCTAATAAGCCAGTAGCTCCTATGTCACCTACAGATTGCCCAGCTAATGCAATCTGCTATGCTCCTAACGCCAGTGATATAGAAGGTACCATGATTTCTGCTTCTACTTCTAATCCCACTCTCACTGCCATCTCATCTAAATATCCTACTGCTGCTAAACAAACTTGGGCTTACAATGCTTCTGGTACTGGTTCAAACATTTCTAACTCCACCACTTCCATCACTCTCATCGCTCCTAATTACAAACGAGCAGGTTACGGCTTTGCTGGTTGGAGCACTGACTTTACCGCTACAAACTCTAGCACCATCTACGGTCCTAATGAAACTCTCACTATTACTGCTGGTAGCCTTTCTAATAATGGTATGATTCTATATCCAGTCTGGATTGCCTCTGCTGGTAATCTCCAAGGTTGGAATGGTTGTTCTTCGCTCACTACCGCCCCTACTGATGGCACTAGAGCCACTCTCTCATCCATGACCGCTCTCACTGATACCCGTGATAATAATGTCTACACCGTAGCCAGATTAGCAGATGGTAAGTGTTGGATGACTGAGAACTTAAGGCTAAATACGGAAGATTCTACAAATAGTAATTTAGCACAAGGCTTTGGCGGAGCATTCACTGGTCTACCATCTACCACGGATTCATGGAGCACTAGTAGTTACACACTGGCGCAATTCAATAATAACAATACTAACATGGGTGGTAAGAACGCTTTAGGCATAGATTTGTCCATCAGCCATAAGACTAACAACGATCATGTCCAATGGTACTCCTATGGCAACTACTACTCCTGGCCAGCTGCTATTGCAGATACTACTGCACACAATAGTAATAACGAGCATGTAAGTAATACATCTATTTGTCCAACTAACTGGCATCTACCAGAAGGTGGTAACAAAAATAATATAGCAAACAGTGAATTCTGGGCTCTAGGCGTAAGTCTCACAGGAGACGAACCAGCTAATACTTCAAGCCAAACCTACCCATACTATATTGGTAATCCAGAAGGCAATAACGCCTCTATGGCCTTCCGTGCCTTCCCCAACAACTTTATTATCTACTCCGGCTACTGGAATGGTTCGTCCGCTAACCTTCGCGGCAGCCTCGGGAACTATTGGTCGTCGTCAGCTTACGATAGTAACTACGCGTATATCCTGGACTTCTATAATTCTAACGTCTACCCTGGTACGACTTACAGCAATAAGAGCTACGGGTTCACGGTGCGTTGCGTAACTGGCGGGTCGGAGTCTTAGGTTTCACCTTCCGAGCCTCATGAATATAGAGCTTGTTTTAAAAGTTTAGTTTTTATGGTATCATGGTACCATGAAGCTTGATAAAAGCATTGATAAAGCACTCGCGATTCTTGTGTCCGTGATTTTGATGCTAGTTTTTGGCACCTTCTACACATTAGAACGAAGAAAAACTTATGCCGATGGCGAAGATGCAGAAGCATTGGCCAGCGAATACTTTGTGAATATTTATGATGGGTCAAATCATTTGACAGTCAAAAGCACCATCGCCACAGTTGAAGAAGTCTTAAATCGGGCCGGAATCACTTTGAGTAAAGCCGACATTATCGAACCAAGCTTAGATAGCAAAATCGACAGCGACAATTATTTTATCAATATTTATCGCGCTCGCCCTATCATTTTGAAAGACGGCACGACTGAAAAATATGTTATGTCGGCAAGTTATGACGCAAAAACCATCGCCAAAACAGCCGGGCTTACAGTTTACGATGGCGATGAAATAAATTTAGTCAAAAATACCAACTTCCTAGAAGCCGGCGTAGTAGAAACTTATGAAATTACCCGAAACGGCGGTCGCATTGTCACAGTAGAAGAAGAAATACCTTTTGGTGAAGAAACCATCAAAGACTACAATCTAGCACCAGGCGCGAAAGAAGTCAGACAACTCGGTGAAGTTGGCACCAAAGCTTTAAGCTACGAAGTATTTTACGAAAACGGCACTGAAGTAAAACGGGAATTGATTAAAGAAGAAGTCAAACGAAAACCAGTAACTAAAATCACCGCAGTAGGTGCAAGCGAAATTGAAAGAACACCTCTTACAGCCAGAAAAGGTCGCAATCGCTACACGGTACGAAAAGATAATGGTGCAATAATAGAACGACAAGAAACTTACTATGATTTACCAATGAGCGGCGTAATGAGTATTGCGGCGCGCGAATGTGGCGTAGAACCATATTACACCGTGCGTGAAGATGGCGTGAAAGTTGATGCCGAAGGCTATGTCCTAGTGGCGGCACATCTCGGGCTTTATCCAAGATGTACAGTAGTCGAAACTTCACTTGGCCTTGGCCGGGTATATGACACTGGTACTTTTGCCGACACAAATCCAGAACAATTTGACCTCGCGACGGATTGGACTAATCGTAATGGTAAATAAAGCGCTCGGTCAGCACTGGCTAAAAAACCGAGAAATACTAGAAGAAATTGCAGACTTGACCGGCGGCGGTGAGATCTGTTTAGAAATCGGTCCAGGGTTAGGTTTTTTGACCTCATCACTTTTAAAAAGATTTAATAAAGTCGTCGCCGTAGAATTTGACGCTGACTTAGCCAAGAAACTTCCCGGTTCGTTCCCAGGCAAAAACCTAGAAGTAATAGAGGCTGACATTTTGAAGTATGATTTATCAGTCATGCCAGAAGGCTACAAAGTTGCCGGAAATATTCCATATTATATTACCAGTCCTATTATCGAAAAAGTCCTCACCGCCGAAACACTTCCAGAAAGAGTAGTGTTATTGATGCAAAAAGAAGTGGCTGAAAGAATCGCTTCGGACAAAGAAACCATGCTCTCACTGTTTGTCAAAAATCGTGCTAAAGTTGAACTCGGCCCCGTGGTAGAAAAAAATGAGTTCACTCCACCGCCAAAAGTAGACTCACAGGTTCTAGTCCTCACCCCGCATCAGCCAGAAATCCCGGAAAAGGTCTTTAGTCTCATCAAGCTAGCTTTCGTAGCACCAAGGAAAAAGCTCATCCACAATCTTTTACCACTAAAATCCAAAGACGAATTAGTCAGCATCTTCAAAAAACTAAACATCTCTCTCGATGCTCGGCCGGCGGATTTGCATTTAGCTGACTACGAGCGACTTTTTAAAAGTATGCTATAATATATACAATATGTTAGACGTGAAGTTTATTAGAGATAATCTCGCTTTGGTAGAGAAGTCCGCCAAAGAAAAAGGCTATAAGATCGACGTAGGCGAGGTCGTGCGACTAGATGATGAAAGGAAAAAGGTTCTTGCCGAAGTAGAAGTTTTGCGTGCTAAGCGAAACGAAATCGCTGGCAAGATGAAAGGTGGCAAGCCATCACCAGAGCTAATCGCCGAAGGAAAAGAAATCAAAGCCAAACTTGCTGACTTAGAAGAAGAGCTAAAAGAAGCTGAAAGCAAGCTAAATACACTAGTCAAAACTGTACCAAATGTGATTTTTGACGATGTGCCACTAGGCGGCGAAGAATGCTCGGTCGAAGTAAAAAAATGGGGTGAAAACCACGAAAAAGGTGTCGATCATTTAGATTATGCCGTGAGTCGTGACTGGGTAGATTTTGAACGTGGTGCCAAAGTTGCCGGCGCGAAGTTCTACTATTTGAAAGGCGAGCTAGCACTACTTGAAAACGCTTTGCTCCAGTATGGTTTAAGTAAAGTCTTGGAACACGGCTTTACCTATATGACAGTGCCAGACATGGTATCATCACGCGTACTCGAAGGATGCGGTTTTAATCCACGCACGTCAGAACAATCAGATGAATATTACATTGAAGGCGAAGATCTTGCCATGATTGCCACTGCCGAAATGCCTCTCACTGGCTATCACATGGACGAAATCATTGACGAAGACAAGTTGCCATTACTTTACGCTGGCTACTCAGCCTGTTTTAGAAAAGAAGCAGGAACTTATGGTAAATATACCCGCGGTTTATTCAGAGTACATCAATTCAACAAGTTAGAGATGTACGTTTTCTGTTTGCCAGAGCAATCAAAAGATATCCACGAAAAGATTTTACAAATTGAAGAAGATATTTGGCAGGGACTTGGCATCCCGTATCATATTATTAATATTGCGGCCGGCGACCTCGGTGCACCAGCAGCCAAAAAATATGACATGGAATACTGGTCACCAGTGAATCAAAAATACCAAGAAATCACTTCGTGTTCTAACTGTACTGATTTTCAGGCACGAGCTTGTAATGTGCGCGTTCGCCGAAAAGATGGCACGGTAGAATTTGTGCATACATTAAATGGAACGGCAATACCTCTAGCTAGAGCCCTAGTGGTACTTCTAGAAAATTACGCAAAAGAAGGCGGGAAGTTGAAGGTTCCAGAAGTATTAAGACCGTATTTAAATAACAAGGAGGAAATCTAAATGATTGACAAAATCGAAATTACCGGCAACGGCTTTAAGGTGGAAGATACTTTCCGTAAATATGTAGAGAAGCGCATTGGTAAGCTTGACCGTTATTTGCCAAGGGGCTCAAAGAAGGATGTCGTAGCAAAAGTGATTGTGACTGAAATCGGTAAAAGTAAAGCCGACAAATACGAAATCTCCGCTGCGATGGACATTCCTGGCGGTAAAGTTGTGGCCGCTAAAGACGAATGTTCAAACATCTTTGCTGGTGTAGATTTAGTGGAAGCCAAACTCACTGGCCAAATCAGGCGTTACAAATTAGAAATGCAACCACATCGCCAAAAACATAGTCTAAAAAATCTCTTTATTAAGAAGCACTAATGTGCTAAAATAAAGAGAGATTGGAGTTATTTTATGGCGAAAAAAGAAAAGAAGCCAACCGATAAGCTGGCTGACAAGACTGCACTTACAAAATTCCTGCAAGGTGTTTTTGGTGATGCTCAGAAAAAAGTCCTCAAAAAAATGTGGAAACGGGCTCAAGAAATCAATAAACTAGAGCCAAAATATGAAAAAATGAGCAAAAAGGAACTGGCTGCTCAGACCGAAGTTTTTAAAGAAGCATTGAAGAAAAAATCACTTGATGATATTTTGCCAGAAGTTTTTGCTGTAGCAAGAGAGGTATCCAAGCGCGTTTTGGGACTTCGCCCTTATGACGTGCAGTTAATTGGTGGTATGGTTTTACACGAAGGCGCAGTAGCCGAGATGAAGACTGGTGAAGGTAAAACTCTTGTCGCCATGCTCCCGGCCTACCTCAATGCTTTGACCGGACACGGTGTGCATATCGTGACGGTGAACGATTACCTTGCTCAACGTGATGCCGGTTGGAACGGTCCAATCTACGATTTCCTAGGCATTTCAGTTGGTGTGATTATCAACGAAGCATCCTTCATTTATGATCGTGAATACGAAAACGAAGGCCACGACGATGAAAGATTCTTACATCTCAAGCCTTGCACCCGTAAGGAAGCCTACAACGCAGACATTACTTATGGTACCAACAACGAGTTTGGTTTCGACTATCTTCGCGACAACATGACTTCAGAAGTCCAGTATCTTCGTCAACGTGAACTCAACTTCGCCATAGTAGATGAGGTAGATTCCATCTTAATTGATGAAGCGAGAACTCCTCTCATTATTTCAGCACCAGCTGGTGATAATCCGGAAGCTTACTATCAATTTGCCAAGGTAGCATCAAGATTAGTGCCAGAAGATTATATTCTCGATGAGAAGCGTCGTTCGGTGACCTTGACTGACAAAGGGATCGAGAAGGTACAACAAATTTTAGGTGTAGATAATTTGTATTCTACCAAGAACACTCCGTTAGTGTATCATTTGGAACAAGCAATTCGCGCCGAAGTGTTATTTAAACGCGATAAAGATTATGTGGTGACTAATTCCGGTGAAGTGATTATTGTTGACGAGCACACTGGTCGTTTGATGCAAGGTCGTCGTTATAATGAGGGTTTGCACCAAGCCATTGAAGCCAAAGAAGGTGTAGTAGTCAAGCAAGAGTCTATGACTTTAGCTACGATTTCATTCCAGAACTTCTTCCGTCTCTATAAGAAATTATCTGGTATGACCGGTACCGCCTTCACCGAAGCAGAAGAATTCCAACAAATTTATGCTCTCGATGTAATTCAAATTCCACCTAACAAACCAATTATCCGTGTGGATAAGGATGATTTAATTTACAAAACCAAGGCAGGGAAACTAAAAGCCATTGCCGACGCGGTCAAAGAATATCACGAAAAAGGTCAACCAGTACTGGTCGGTTCCGGCTCAATTGCTAACAACGAAGAAATCGCAAGATATCTTGACCAATATGGTTTACCATACGAACTTTTGAACGCTAAGAATAATGAACGCGAAGCCGCCATTATCGCCAAAGCCGGTGAAAAAGGCGCCATCACTCTGGCCACCAACATGGCTGGTCGTGGTACCGATATTAAGTTAGGCAAAGGTGTCAAAGAGCTCGGCGGTCTCGTCGTAATTGGTTCTGAGAGACATGATTCTCGCCGAGTAGATAACCAGCTCCGTGGTCGTGGTGGTCGTCAAGGCGATCCTGGCACGACACAATTCTTTGTTTCTTGCGAAGATGATTTGATGAGGATTTTCCAAGGTGATCGTGTCAAAATGTTGATGACAAGACTTGGTGTAGACGAAGACACACCAATTCAAACTAAAGCCATTTCGAAGACTTTGGAAGCTGCCCAAAAACGTATCGAAGGGTTCAACTTTGATTCCCGCAAGAACGTGGTGCAATACGATAACGTAATTAACCGCCATCGTAAAGTTGTTTATATGATGCGCCGCAAGATTCTCGAAGGCGAAGATATCTACAAAGAAATCCAAAGATTAATGCGCGACGAAGCGGAAGCTTTGACGGAATTCTCATCTAGAGTCAATAAGAACTTTGACGAAGAGTTTAAGGCTGTATTTGACTTTGATGATGATTTGATCCATGAAATTGGTCTGAAGCGCAAAGAAAAAGAGCGCAACAAGTTAGCACTTGAAGCTATTGAAGAAGCTTATAAGGATAAGGAAGCCGAGTTTGGTTCTGATACCATGCGCAAAGTTGAACGTGAAGTATACCTCAAGGTGCTAGATACCTTATGGATGCAACATCTCGAGAACATGCAACATTTACGTGAGGGTATCCACTGGCGCTCAGTCGGACAAAGAGACCCATTAGTAGAATATCGTGCCGAGTCGCAAAAACTATTTGACGGCTTACAAAGAAATCTCCGCGAAGAAGTCTTGAAGATTCTTCTTTCAATCACTCCTTCAGAAGCTGCGGCTGATAATGTAACGGACGGTGAGGAATACGAGTCAGAGCTTACTAAGATGGCTGGCTCACAAACTGAGCGTGGTGTGAATGAAATTCAAAAAGGTGAAAGAAAACTCGACTCCGAGTTTAAGAAAAAGACACCAGGTGCACACGCCGTACCAAAGAAAGCTTTAAGAACTGGTAAAAAATCTGGTTCCAAGAAAAAAAGCAAGAAGTCTAAATCCAAGCGTAAAAAATAATCTGCCATCATGAAGCATACTGTTGAAGAAATTCAATTGAAAAATGGAGCAAAGGGGTTACTTATTGATATTCCTGGCGCTTCCGTAATGTCTACTCGTATACAATTCCGAGCAGGTATGATGTATGCCAAAAACCACGATGTATATGAAATTCCACACGTGGTAGAGCATTTGGCTTTTGGTGGTAATGCTAAATTCCGTGATGAGCAGGCGTTCGAGGCGGAATTTACCAAGAATGGTGCTTATCACAATGCTTGGACTTCAGATATTTCAGTATGTTATGAAACGGAATGTGCAGATTTTGAGTGGGATCGAATTATGGAACTTCAGCGTTTGTCAATTTGCGAGCCACGTTTTAATGAGGAAGAATTAAAATCCGAAAAAGCCAATGTAAAATCAGAACTTACTGGTTATATGAATGATTATTATCGATTGCTCTGGCCACGTGTGCAACAAGCGGTCGGTGAAGACATCCTAGATTTGTCAGAAAGAATCAAAACCATTCCGAATATTGAGCTAAAAGATATTCGCGAACATTATCGCCGCACACACACTGCCAAGAACATGATGTTTATTATTGCCGGTAAAATTCATGGCCGAAAACATAAAATAATTCGTGAACTTGAATCTTGGCCACTGAGAGAAGGTGAAAAATTTGAAATTCCACGAGCTGATTTGCACTCATCTGAAGCGGTTTCTATCAGAAGGAAAGATGCTTCAAATATTACGTTTGGTTTTTCACTTTTAACACCGAGACACTTGGAACCGAAGGAAGTGTTTGCGATGAATTGTTTAAATCATATTTTAAATGGCACCACCAATTCCAAAATTTTTGGCATCGCCAGAAAACGTGGTTTGGTTTACGGCATGGGGAGCTCAATTGCTTCAAATGCCCATAATACGTATTGGGATTTTGATGGAGAAGTGAATGTGGAGAATGCGGAGGAATTATTTGCTTTAATTCAGACCGAGATGATGAAGGTTCTAAACGGGGAGGTGTCGGAAGCAGATTTTGAAGCGGCAAAATTATATGCGCTCGGGCGTTTCCAAATGGGGGCACAGACTGTAGGTCAAATTGCAGACTATTATGCCGAGAATTATTTCACTAACGAATCTGTTGAAAAATATGACAACATGCCAAACATGATTCAGGCCATTGACCGAAATATGATGATTGAATTAGCACGAGAATTTGCCGGCTCGGGTATTAAAGGCTTTGCCACCGTATCATCAGTTGAAAAAGCAATGATTTCTAATTTAGAGACAAGATTAAATTTTTAAACTGAGCACCGCGGTCGTAGACGTTTTCAAACATATCAAAAGAAGCGGCGGCCGGCGACATCATTAAAATTGAAGGCGAGAGATTCTCGGCCTCTTTTTTAGCGACACCAATCGCTTCTTTTAATGATTCAGCCAACACAAGACGCTCGTCTTGATACTTATTAAACAGTTCATGGCCAGATTCGCCAATCAACACAACTTTTTTTACTTGCGGAGCTTTCAAAATATCATATATTTCAGGAAGATCCTCGTAGTTAGTTTTATCGCGACCACCCAGAATCACCACAAGTTTATCATTTGGAAAGGCGTCAACTGCCACCTTAGTTGAAGAAGGATTGGTAGCAAAATTATCGTCATAATATTTCACACCATTTAGTTCGCGCAAATACTCAAGACGATGTGGCAAACCATGGAAACTTTCAAGTCCGGCAATTATTTCAGTTTTGTAGTCACTTAAATATTCATCCGGTGAGATATTCTTGTAGCTAGCCACAGCGGCAATTGCGGCGATGGCATTATTGATATTATGCTCGCCGGGAAGATTAATAGCGCTCCTGATTTCTTCCGGAATTTCAAATGGATAAGGGATCTTTTGAGCTTTAGAATCTTCCACTAGCTTTACGGTTTCGGCATTATCTTTAAAGTAAATGCAATAATCTTCCGTAGTTTGATAACGACAAATATTACCTTTAGAATACAAATATTCCGCGTAGTCTTTGTGAATATTCAAATGGTCTGGTTCGAGATGACCAACAATAGCGATATGAGGGGATTTATCTAGATCCCACAGTTGGAAGCTAGACATTTCATAAACCACCACAGAAGTAGGCTTCAGTTGGTCTAAGATATCAATCGACGGCTCACCAATATTACCAACGAGGTATGCATCTTCATGATGAGCATCAAGCAGAGACTTAATAAACGAACAAGTAGTACCTTTACCCTTAGTTGCAGTCACGCCAATAATCGGGCAAGGGCAGTGGTCGAAAAAGTATTTCGTAACACTAGATTCATTTTTTAGATGTAGTGGCGGCACGGACGGACTACGAAAAATTATATCATAGGACGAATAATCCTTCTTAGAAATTTCATCATAAGTAAAGTTTTCAAAAACATCAATTTCAACATTTGCGAAATGTTTTTTAAAATATTTTTCCGTAGCTTGGCCTTCTTTGCCATAGCCGAGTAATGCAATTTTCATGATTCTATTATAGCACGAGCTTCAGCTATACTATGCGTTTCCATAAGCTTCGCTCTCAGGTCAGAAGCACCAGGGAAATTATTAATATACATTTTGTAAAAATGTTTTAATGGTTCGTAAGACTTAAATTCATACTTCTCGTATAAATCCAAATGTAGTTTTAGAAGCTCCATCAACTCTTCGCGCGTTGCCGTATGGTCAGTAAAACAATACGGATTTGAAAAAACGCCACGACCAATCATGAAGCCATCAATTTCGGGATATTTAGCATAAAGCTCGTTGGCATGTTCACGGTTCTTGATATCGCCGTTAATAATTAGTTTTGTTTCAGGACTAATCCGAGCCCTTAGTTTTATTATTTCGGGAATTAATTCATAGTGAGCAGGGACCTTACTCATTTCTTTTTTAGTACGTAGATGAACGGTAAGAGCGGCAGGATGTTCGGCAAGCAAAGTCGAAAGCCAATCAACATATTCTTCCACCTTCGCCCAGCCGAGACGAGTCTTAATTGAAACTGGTAAGCTAGTATGCGCTTTAGCATTTCTAAAACATTCCACAGCTAGTTCTGGGGTTTTGATCATCGCTGCGCCACCACCTGCACGATTGACATTTTTGTCCGGGCAACCAAAGTTTAAATCCACACCAGAAAAACCAAGGTCCGAAAGTGCCTCGGCAGTAGCTGCAAAGTGTTCAGGATTTTTGCCCCAAATTTGGGCAATGATTGGTGAATCTAAAGGACCGATTTGCAATCTTTCCAAAGCATTAAAACGCCCTTTTTCAGAAGCATAGGAAGAAACATTAGTAAATTCCGTAAAAAACAAATCCGGTCGTCCAGCATGCGCAATTACTTGCCGAAAAGCAATATCAGTGACGCCTTCCATCGGGGCTAGGATTAAAAATGGTTTTTTCAGGGTGTTCCAAATCATTTTTACATTATAGCACGAGGGGGTTTCATTGACAATATTGGTGTTTTGTGCTATAATTAAAGGAGAGGGCTTTTTGAAGTGGCTCTTGAATTTTTATAAGGTGGTGACCAATTTGGGGGAGCAGAACTTTTTTAACGAAATTTTACCGATAGCGGTGATTGTTGCTCTTACGGTAGCGACAATCATTGCAGTATGGAAAGTATCTAAAGAGGCTAAAGCTAAAAGATACTTGGCGACGTTGATGGATTCGGCGGAAGAGCTGTATTTTTGCGGATCAAGTCTTAGCAAGGTAATCGAAACGAAGGCTTTGTTTCGGTTCCAAAAATGGGCCGATGTGGGAATGTGCCTTTGGTGGGCACCGCTCGGGATGTTGCTTTTGAAGGATAACCCGACAGCGGAACTGTATCAAGGGACATTATATGACATTGATGGAACACAAAAGTTTCACGCTTGGGTGGAATTTAATATTCCGCAAGGTGAACGTTTTGTGCTAGATTTTTCCTGGCTCGATTCGGCATTCTGTGAAAAGAAACGATTTTTCAAATGGCTCAAGAGAGAAAAAGTCAGGTTGGTGCCAGAATGGAGTTGTGACTATTCGACATTTTGGCTACAGCGTTGGCCCAACTATCTTTGGGAGCTGATGCAAGACCGAAAGACTTCGCATGTTTTAGACGGATTAAGTGTACTTTGTCCCGAAAACAATGAAGAGTTTGGGTTTAAATCGCTCATTGAGGAGTTTGAAATTGAGGATCCTGAAGGCTATGGTGTCTTTATGCCACCATGGATAATTGAAGAATCTGGCAAAATCATTTCAACTGGCATTTTGCAGGATTTTATCAAGTATCCCAAGCGTCAAGCGCCGAGAGATAAGACTATTAAAAAGGCTTATCGCTTGCTTCGAGAAGTCGAAGAAAGTTATGTTGAATAATCACCATGGATGCCCCCGCGTTAAGCGGGGGATTTTTTATTTAGATTGTTTTTATGGTAAAATAAGAGTGTCTCATGTTATACTTCGGTCACTGGCATTGAGAAAAGTTAAAGGCTGTCGGTATCGTCATTTATGCCTTCAGCTACGAGCCAAAAAATTCAGGCTCACATAAATGACTCTAATAAATCAATTTAAAGGAGTCTTTTATGAAAAACTTTAACAAAAATAAAACAGAACAAGTCGAGGTGATGGCGCTCTTCGGTTACGAAATGACGCCCTGCCAGCCGTTAACTTTTCGGCGGCGAGGTCAAAAAGAAACCGAAGTGACAGAGTTACTCCGCACCCGAATACACTTCGCGGGGCAAGCGACGCTGCACATATTCGACATTCTGGTTGGTCGGGAGAAAATGACGCTTGAGTTCAACTCATGCGACCTCTCTTGGCACCTCACACAATAGAAAGAGCCCCTAAGGGGGCTTTTCTATATGATATAATAGCTAGGTATGCAAGAATTACAAAAACGTTTGGTAAGTTTAAAAGAAGATTTTTTGAAGGCTTATGAAAAACTTCTAATTGACGAAAAGTTAGAAACTGTAGCAAAACTAGAAAAAGAAGTGGCGGATCCAGAAATCTGGAAAGACGTAAAAAAAGCGACCGAAAAAAATCAAGAGCTAGCTAAACTAAATGATGAAGTGCAACCTTGGGTGCTTTTAAAGACCCAAATTGATGATATGGGCGAGCTTTTAGCGATGTCAGACGAAAGTTTGAAAGACGAAATAACAGAACAGATTGAGGCTATGGAAAAGAACTTTGCGGAACAGAAAAAAGCTCTAAGATTCAATGGCCCGTATGATAAAAACGATGTAATTGTGAGAATCACTTCCGGCGCTGGTGGTACAGAAGCGATGGATTGGGCCGGAATGCTTGAAAGAATGTATTTGAGATTTTTTGAACGACATAGTTTTAAAGTGAGTTTAATTGAAAAAGTTGAAGGTGAAGAAGCAGGGATTAAAACTGCAGTTTACGAGGTGACTGGCGTGAATGTTTATGGGACTTTAAAATCAGAACACGGGGTACATCGTTTAGTAAGATTGTCACCGTTTAACGCGCAAAACTTAAGACAAACCTCCTTTGCATTAGTAGAAATACTACCAGTCATCAAGGCGGACACAGAAGTCCAAATTGACGAAAAAGATTTACGCATCGACGTGTATCATTCCGGTGGTCACGGTGGCCAATCGGTCAACACGACCAATTCGGCAGTCAGAATTACACATTTACCAACCAACACGGTAGTAGCGATTCAAAATGAACGTTCGCAACTCCAAAACAAAGAAAAAGCCATGGAAATTTTGCGTGGCAAACTAGCACAAATGCAAATGGAGCAACATGCTGCGACTATCGGCGAATTAAGAGCCGGCGAATCAGCGGGCTGGGGCCAACAAATTAGAAATTACGTTTTACAACCATATAAGTTGGTAAAAGACACTCGTACAGATTATGAAGAAACCGACCCGGATGCGGTGCTCGATGGTGAAATTGATAATTTTATCGATAAATATCTTGAAAATTTTTAGAAAGTGTGCTAAAATAGTTTTGTTATCTAGACATAAGGAGAGGTCCTAACAGGGAAACCAGCCTAAAAGTCTAGTTTTAATAGTGCGATTTTGCCTGTTGTACAGAGGCAAAACCCACATTACGCCTTATAGGGGCGTGGAGTGCTGGATTTTCCAGCAAACGACAACTAAAAATTAAAGGAAAGGAATAGAATGCAAGTCATTCTCGGCACCAAGATTGGTATGACCCAGATCATCGGTGAAGATGGTGTAGTTACTCCTGTGACTATCCTTCAAGCTGGCCCGTGCACTGTGACTCAGATAAAAACTGTCGAAACCGACGGTTATAATGCAGTGCAAGTGGGTTATGGTCAGGGTAAGAATCTGAGCAAGTCGGTTTCTGGCCACGTTAAAAAGGCCGGAGAAAATATAAATCCTAAGGTCCTCAAGGAATTTCGTGTTGACGAACTTCCTGAAGGTGTGAAACTAGGCGACAGCCTCACTGTTGAGAGTTTCAAACTCGGGGACAAGGTAGCTGTGACTGGTACAAGCAAAGGCAAAGGCTATGCTGGTACTATTAAGCGCTGGAACTTCCAAGAATCCCGCAATACGCACGGCTTTAAGGGCGACATTAGAAAAGTCGGTTCTATCGGCTCGATGTACCCACAAAAAGTATTTAAAGGTAAAAGAATGTCTGGTCGGATGGGTCACGACACCGTAACCGTCAAAAACTTGGTAGTTGCATACATCGATGCAGCCAACAATTTGATTGGTCTTAAAGGTGCAGTGCCTGGTCCAAAGAAAGGCATCGTAGTCGTGGAGGGAAAGGAGTAATATGGCAACTTTAGATAAAGAAGTTTTCGGTCTTTCCGTAGAAAACCACGAACTCGTGAAACTCGCATATGATGCATATCTTGCAAACTCACGTTCTTCACACGCTAAAACTTTGAAGCGTGGTGAAGTTTCTGGTGGTGGCAAGAAACCATGGAAGCAAAAAGGTACCGGTCGTGCTCGTTTTGGTAGTACCCGTAACCCAATTTGGCGCCATGGTGGTGTGGCCTTTGGTCGCACTGGTGAAGAAAATTTCACCAAGAATATGTCTCGTGCAGCTAAGAAGCAAGCAGTTTGCCAAGCACTTTCAATGAAAAATGCTAAGAAGGCTGTTTTAGTACTTCCAGCTGAAACTAAACTCACTGGCAAAACCAAAGACGCCGCGAAGATTTTGAAAGATATGAAACTCGAAGGTAAAAACGTGCTTGCAGTCGCAGCCGAAAAGACCCCAGAGGTTCTTCGTTCTACCAACAATCTTCCAAATGTTAAGTTGGTTCGCGCCACTTATCTCAACGTATTTGATATCATGAATGCTGACGCGATTGTCTTCTCTGAAGCAGCGCTAAAAGCTACTGTAAAGTGGTTGAAGGGAGATAAGTAAAATGGCAGATAAGAAAACCGCAAAGGTGGCACTTCACATAATTGAGCCACGCGCAACCGAAAAAACTTATCTTGAACAAGCTAAGAGAACTTATGTGTTCCCAGTTAAGCTTTCTACTTCCAAGCAAGAAGTTATCAAGATGGTTGAAAAAGAATTCAACGTTACAGTCACTGATGTGAGAACTTTGATTAGAAACGGTAAGAAAACCAAATTTAGCAAAGGTAAGCACGCTTATCCTGGTATTACTCACCGTCAAGACAAGAAGTTCGCTTATGTGACGTTAAAAGAAGGCGATTCAATCAAAGTATTTGAAGAGCCAGAAAAAGAAGAGAAGAAAACAGTAAAGCCAGCAAAGTCTGCTAAGAAGGAGGACAAGTAATGGCAATTTCTGCATATCGCCCGATTACGCCGGCGCAACGTCAAAAGACGACTGAGGATTATGATCAAATTACGACCAATAAGCCAATGAAGTCTCTTCTCGCCGCCAAAAAGCAACAAGCGGGTAAGAACAACCAAGGTCGCATCACGGTACGTCACCGTGGTGGTGGTGTGAAACGCCACTATCGCTTGATGACCTACAACTTGCCAAAGGATCTTACTTTGACAGTTGAGGAGATCGAATACGATCCAAATCGCTCAGCACGTATTGCTCGTGTGAAAGATCAAAACGGTACATATTATTATGTACTCGCAGATACGAAAATGACGAAAGGTACCACTTTTAAGACTGGTAACGAAATTGAAGTCGAAGATTCCAACCGTTTGCCACTTGAAAACATCCCAGTTGGTACATTTGTATACGCAATTGAACTCACTCCGGGCAAAGGTGCCCAAATGGCACGTGCCGCCGGAGCTCAAGCTCAGCTCATGGCAAAAGAAAATGGCTATGCCACCCTCAAAATGCCATCAGGCGAGGTCCGCAAAGTCCTCTTAGCTTGTGAAGCTTCAATTGGTACGGTTTCTAACCTTCAGCACCAAAACGTTAAAATCGGTGCTGCTGGTCGCCGCCGCCGCAAAGGCATTCGCCCAACGGTACGTGGTGTCGTGATGAACGCAACGGATCACCCACACGGTGGTGGTGACGGTGGTCGTCACGGTTCAGGTAAAGCACCAAGAACTCCTTGGGGCCAACTCACCTTGGGTTACCGTACTCGTCATAATAAGAAAACTAATAAGATGATCGTGCGCAGTCGCCACGAAGGAAAGAGGAAATAATGTCTCGGAGTCTTAAGAAAGGTCTATTTGTAGACTACAAACTCGCGAAGAAAGTTGCTGCTCTCTCCAGCGAGGATCGCACCGTGATTAAAACTTGGGCACGCCAATCAACTATTTCACCAGAAATGGTTGGCCGCACAATTGCCGTTCACAATGGCAAAATGCACGTACCTGTGTTTGTTTCAGAAAACATGGTCGGTCACAAGCTTGGCGAATTTGCGCCAACTCGTAAGTTTAAGCGCCACGGTGGTAAGAAAGCCGCTGAGGCCGCAGCAGCGAAAGGAGCTAACTAATGAGTACTCATTTCGCACATGCCTATGAAAAAGGTATTGATTGATTT
>CAYSAK010000012.1:0-20379 GCA_964429055.1 uncultured Candidatus Saccharibacteria bacterium | reverse complement strand
ATTGATTCATAGGCTTTAGCACGGCCATAAACGTCATCTGATTTGATGGTGAGCATTTCCTGAAGCGTGGTAGCAGCACCATAAGCTTCGAGGGCCCACACCTCCATTTCTCCGAAACGCTGGCCACCATTTTGGGCTTTACCACCGAGCGGCTGTTGAGTCACCATGGTGTAAGGACCAGTTGAACGAGCGTGAATCTTGTCTTCCACCATGTGGTGAAGCTTGAGCATGTGCATCACACCAACTGAGGTTCTTTCGTTAAATGGTTCACCTGTGAGACCATCATAAAGTTGAACACGACCATCACGAGCATAGCCAGCTTTTTCAAGCTCATCTGAGATTACTTCGTCTGGCACCCCGTTGAATGATGGAGTGGCAACGTGATAACCAAGAGCTTTGGCAGCCATACCAAGGTGAGTTTCAAAGAGCTGACCGAGGTTCATACGAGAAGGCACGCCCATTGGTGAAAGGATGATATCGATTGGTGTACCATCTTCCATAAATGGCATATCTTCTTTTGGCAGAACGCGTGAGACCACACCTTTGTTACCGTGACGACCAGCGAGCTTATCACCGACGCCAATCTTGCGCATTTCAGCGACAAAGATTTTGATTTGCATGAGCACGCCAGCTTTTAATTCATGGCCTTGTTCACGGGTGTAGACGCGAACATCTACAACCTTACCAGTTGAAGAACCGTTCATTCTGACTGACGTATCGCGTACGTCTTTGGCTTTTTCACCGAAGATGGCACGAAGAAGTCTTTCTTCTGAGCTGAGCTCTTGTTCACCTTTTGGTGTAATTTTACCGACGAGAATGTCACCATTCTTTACTTCAGAACCAACCGTGACGATACCATCTTCGCCGAGGTGGCGGAGAGAGTGTTCAGAAACGTTTGGAATATCACGAGTAACTTGTTCTGGGCCAAGTTTGGTCTCACGTACTTCGACATCAAAATCCTTAATGTTGATTGAGGTCAAAGTATCATCTTCAACCAAGCGGTTAGAAATCACGATAGCGTCATCCATGTTGTAACCACGCCATGGCATGAAAGCCACGAGAAGATCACGACCAAGGGCCAGCTCGCCATTGTTGATGGAAGCACCCTCAATGAGGATGTCGCCTTTTTTCACTTTTTGACCACGAGTAACAACGCAATGTTGGTTATAGCAACGGTCATCATTGGTTTTCTCAAAGTGTTGCAACTTGTATTCATGGTCACCACCTTTATCGTAGGTTACGATGATGGATTCACCATCGGCTTTTTTAACGACACCGGCACCAGTAGCCATGACGAGTTGAGAAGTGTTCTTGGCCACTTCGCCTTCGATACCAGTACCAACTACTGGATTATCTTGGCGAAGAAGTGGCACTGCTTGCTTCTGCATGGCGCAGGCCATGAGAGAGCGGTCAACACGGTTTTTCTCGACAAATGGAATAAGTGATGCAGAAACACCAAGAATTTCCTTGTGTGCAGCATCAATGTGAGTGACTTTCTTGGCTTCTACCTGAGCAGGCGCACCGTGAACACGAGCGGAAACCCAGTCTTCGACGAATTTACCATCTTTGTTCAGTTTGACTGATGCGTCAGCGATAACCATATCGTTTTCGGTGTCAGCATCCATATAAACAACTTCGTCAGTCACTTTGCCATTTTTGACTACACGATAAGGCGCTTCAATGAAACCATATTCATTGATTCTCGCGTAAGTTGCAAAGTTAAGCACGAGACCGACGTTGCCACCTTCTGGAGTTTCTACCGTACAAATACGGCCATAGTGAGTCGGGTGAGCATCACGGACATCAAATCCGGCACGTTCACGAGTCAGACCACCAGGACCCATCGAGCTTAGACGGCGTTTGTGTGCAAGCTCAGAGAATGGGTTGACTTCGTCCATCAGCTGCGAAAGTTGTGAGGTAGAGAAGAATTCTTTCACTGCTGCTACCACTGGACGAGAGTTTAAGAGTTGTGATGGGGTGACGTCTTCTGGATTTGCCATTGACATACGGTCGAGAATGTTTCGTTGTAAGCGAAGCATACCGAGACGGAATTGTCTTTGGACCAATTCACCAACTAGTTTCACGCGACGGTTCGACAAAGAGTCGATATCGTCGGCTGGCTCTTGAGTGTTGTTCAAACGAATGATTTCCGTCACGATACCGACCACGTCTTGCATTTGCAAGGTGCGATGCTTGGCATCATTTGGCGTATCGAAATGGAGTCGACGATTAATCTTAAAACGACCGACGTTGGAATAATCGTAACGCTTCGGATCGAAGAACATTCTTTCGATCATGGATTTAGCGTTTTCCACCGTGGCAAGATCGCCTGGACGAATTCTACGATAAACCTCAAGCAAAGCTTCGCCTTGGCTGGAGGTGGTATCTTTTTCGAGCGTGATTTCAATATATTTCTTGTCGCCAGTATCAACTTTCTCAAAAGCTTTCTTGATTTCAGATTTGCTCATACCAAGAGCTCGGAGGAACGTAGTTACTGGAATCTTGCGGCGGCGGTCAATCTTGACATTAATCGTGCCGTTAGCAGCGGTTTCAAACTCGAGCCAAGCACCACGACCAGGAATTACCTTTGCGCCATAATAATTTTTGAGACCAATAGTCTCTTTATTGAAGAACACACCGGCTGAACGAATAAGTTGTGAAACAATCACACGCTCAGTACCGTTGATGATGAAAGTTGCTCTTTCGGTCATCCAAGGATAGTCACCAAAGTAAATATCCTGTTCTTTTTTAGTGCCAGTGACTTTATTTTCAAGCTCTACTAGCACGTGCAAAGGAGCTTCGTAAGTGGCAAGGTTGTATTTTGCTTGCTGCTCAGATTCCTTTGGTTCTTTAAAATAATAATCTTTGAACCTTAGCGACAGTTTTTGACCCGTATAGTCGTCTATCGGGTTTAGCTCAGCAAAAACTTCGCGTAGGCCATTTTTGACGAAGTCGTTCCACGAATCCTTCTGATGTGCTGTGAGATCAGGAATCGGGAGGGCTTGGTCACCTTCGGTGAAAAAAATTCTCTCACCGGCCTTCTTTTTTGTAGCCATTCTACCTCTTTTTATTAGTGTTATTATTATAATCTTAGCGCCGAAGATTACTGCCCGGTTTTCCCCCAGAGAGTCGCCAGCTCCCATAAGCTTACAAAAACAGGGCACACTACTTCTTATATTTTATTTTAGCGCACTTTGTTAATTTTGACAAGACTTTTTCACCAAAAAATCGCTTCAACGGAAAGCGATTTTCTAGACATGTATAAAACTCTCAACGTTGGTTAATTGTTTCAAGCGAACTCGCAGTTAGTTAGCTTATATATTATTATACATAAGCTTTAAATATAGTCAAGTGGTTTTTTATAAAAAATGGCACCTCTTTATTGAAGTGCCATCTTAAAAACCATGGTTTTAGATATCGAGATCGTCTAGATCAGCGAGCTCAGCACGGGTTTTTTCGGCGAGTTCGGATGGAGAGTTTTCCACAGGCTCTTCGTCTTCGACTTCTGGTTCAGGAGCTGGTTCTTCGTGAGCTTCTGCTACTGGTTCCTTGTGCTCATGCTTGTGTTCACGAGCTTCACCCTCTTCATCGGTATTGACAATCTTGAGGTTGTAGCGAGCATCTTGCTTGGTACCAAGTGCGCGGAGCAACATACGGATTGATTGAGCAGTGACACCACGTTTACCAATCACGCGTCCGACATCTTCAGGATCCACCGTGAGAGAGAGCAAAACACCTTTTTCATCTATTTTACGCTCCACCGAAACTTTATCTGGATTGTTGACTAAGGTTTTTACGATATATTCTACGAATTGTTGGTCAATAGTAGCCATATTATCTCCATATTAGTTTATATATAATCATTATAACAAAAATAGTCCTTTTTGTAAGGACTATTTTTAAAAACTTTATGCTTCTGCTGGTGCTTCGGCTGGAGTTTCCTCCGCTGGAGCTTCAGCTGGTGCCTCTTCTACTGGCTCTTCTTTTGGTTGGTTCTTGCGAAGTTTGTCAGCGTGTTTGGCTTTAACAGACTTCTTTGGAGCCATTTTTACCCAGTCAGGCAATTTGATTTTATTTTTCTTTAAAATCAAAGCTACCCGGCTTGAAGGCCTAGCCCCATTTTTGAGATATTTTTCCACTGCTTCTTTGTCCAAGGTCAAAGCTTTGGTAGCAGGGTTGTAATTACCGACCTCAGCTACAACGCGCCCAGACAAAGGGTGACGCTGCGCTTCTTGGACGACTATCCGGTACGTAGGGTAATGCGTCCGGCCATTACGTTGCATGCGAATCGCTAGCATTGTTTCTCCTTAAAATTAATTTTCATCTATTATAGCATAATTGAATGCAAAAGAAAAGGGCCGAATTATTTCCGGCCCCGGTAGTTCGCCTCAAGAATTTGCAACGGGATTATCATATCTGCTTCTCTCCCTTCATCAACTTTCTTGCGGTAGAAATTTCTCCTATCATTGTCAATCAGGAGTTCGAGCAACTTGTCGGAATCTCTTATGGTAATTAGGCCCTTCGAGAGAAGGCAGATGTTGATCTTCTCGACTTTAGCATAGAAGCTCTCCGCATCAGTTGCAATAGCATCAACAAGATTTGACATCTTTCCGCCATAATAGTTATCCAGCACGTGCTGAACTTTAAATGCGGTACTGGGATCCAACAGATTCACGCGGAGTTTCTTCCTTTTAGTATAGTTTTCGCTAATCTTAAGGATTTCGTCAACCGTATCCCAATACTGTGTTGATTTTCCTGATTTTGTAACGTTCTTAGTTCTCTTTTTCGTTGCCATCTTATGGCGCCCCCCTTTCTATAGAACTATAATACTATTATAGCACACTTATGCTAAAAAGTCAATATTATCCCTGTTTTTTACTGTCTTTGCGGTATTTTTTCACCCCTTCACGGGCGGCTCCAGTTTGAGCTTCTTGTTTAGAATGACCGGAGCCGGTCCCTAGAAGCTTATTTCCTACGTATACACCTACTGTAAACACCTTGTCGTGATCTGGGCCATCTTCTTTTAGAGTTCGATAAACCGGGGTTTCGCCATCGATTTTTTGAGCTAATTCCTGGACGTAGGATTTCGGGTCACGCCAGGTACCTTCTTCTAGAATTTCGTCAATTTTCACTAAAATATGCTTAGAAATGAATTCTTTGGCTTTTTCGTATCCTTGATCTAGGTAAATCGCCCCGATTACCGCTTCAAAACAGTCGGCCAAAATCACATCGTGAGCGCGTTCTGAGCCATTTTTCTCACCGTGCGATAAACGTACTAGAGGTTCATAACCTAGTTCCTTGCCAGCATCACCAATCGATTCTGTGCGAACTAAGGCTGCCCGAAGTGCGGTCATAATTCCCTCAGGTTCGTCGTAATTGCGGTACAAAAAATCTGAAGAAACTAGCTCAAGTACTGCGTCGCCAAGAAACTCCAGGCGTTCGTTGTGTTCTTTAACCACTTCGCGGTGCTCATTTACGTAGCTACGATGTGTCAGTGCCGTCACTAATAGATTAATATCATTAAACTCAAAGCCAAGTTTTTCTTTGGCAAATTCCTGATAAGGTGTAGTGTCAATTTCTTTCATTTAACCTCCGTCCCCCTTCTAAAATTTAAAAATCGCCGGCGCGAATTTTCTTCTTCGCAATCAGCATTAATTTCTCAATATCTTCGTATTCTACTAAATCTAGGGCCTCGGCAAACGTAAACCACTTAATTCCTTTCATCCATTTTTCGCCAACTGGTCGTTCGTGCGTATCAAGAGCCTGCACCATGTAAATCTGAGTGGTCATGAGGACTAATTTATCTGCACGGCGATATTTAAAATGAATTTTACCGAGCCAAGACAGGATTGAAAAATTCCTGAGGCCGGTTTCTTCTTCTATTTCACGTCGAGCGGTCATTTTGGCGGTTTCACCTGGTTCAATATGGCCCTTTGGAATGGTCCAGCGCCCTTTGGAATCTTGGATCAACAAAATCTCGATGTCCTTACCATCTGGCGTCAAACGAAAAACGATACCGCCTGAGGTCGGCTCCCTCACAATCTCTTGAATCGCTACTTTCTTACGAAAAACAGCGGATGTCAATTTCTTAAGAGGAGATTCTTTGATTTGTTCATCCGTCGGCAAAGCCTCGGGAACTTTAAGCGTTCTCCTTGCCATCGGTTCCGATGGTCTTTTGATTTGGTCCATGATTTTCTTCTTCTGTAATGCCAAGCTCTTTATAGGCGGTGCCGAGAACTCCGTTCACAAATTTGGAGGAGTTATCCGAACCAAATGCCTTAGCAAGCTCTACTGCCTCGTTGATGGCTACCTTTGGCGGGATTTTGTCCCGACATTCTGATAGCTCATACAAACCCATCCTGAGCACATTTCGATCGATTGCCGCAATTGAATCAATTGGCCATTCTGGCGCCATCGGCTGAAGCGCTTTATCTAGCGTTTCAAAATTCTCTGACACTTTGTGTGCCAAATTATAGACAAATTCCGTATCACCGAGGGCTTTTTCGTATGGCTCAATATTTTTTGCTACAATTCTATCTAAATCGACTTCCGGATCCTTTGCGAGGGTTCTGAGTTCGTATTCATATAAACTCTGCAGAACAATAACTCTACCTAAATGTCGATTACTTGCCATCTTTTAAGCTTCTTTTTTCTTAACAGTTTTTACTTTCAAATTTGGGGTTTTCTTCTTAGTCTCGAAAACCTTCACCGGGGAAGTTTTATTGACCCGACGCGCCAAAGTCAAACGAAGGTGGCTACGACGAAGCCCCGTCTTCCTTGGGCTACTCTGTTTTTTAGGTTCAGGCATTTTGCTCCTTAAATTTAATAGATAATTTTCTTTATTCTATCACTTTATTGAAGGTTTTTCAAGGCTCTTTTTATGGCCGGGCGATCAAAACCGACGATTTTTTCATCACCAATAACAGTGACAGGCACTACCGCGATGTCATCCATCGTAGTAGCGTCAATTTCTTCATATTTGATGCCTTGCTCATCAAGCCAGTCCATCAGGGCGTGGCAATAAGCACAGGTTGGAGTTGTATAAATCTTTATCATAAATTCATTATACCATACATTGCGATGCCAGCGGCGACCGAGACGTTGAAAGATTCCTTTTTACCCTTCATTGGGATTTCAATAAATAGGTCGATTTTGTCGTAGAGTTCTGGGTTGATGCCGTTAACTTCTTCGCCGAGGACCAGGACTACTTTGTCAGAGAGGGCTTTCTCTAGTTTTTTGTCGTTTAATTGGTAAAGTGGGCCTCTTTTGATGTTGTTTTCCAGCCCGACGATTTGCCAACCGAGCGTATGAAGACTGTCCAGAAAGGCAGAAATATCATCCGGGATATAAATACCGAGCATTTTTTCGGCGCCGAGAGCAGTTTTGTGGATTTCGCGATCAAGTTTTTCGCGCAAATGTGGCAGTAAGCTAGGATCGCGTGGCTTCGGAGTATAACCTGACATAATGACTTTTTTGAGGCCCAAACCTTCGGCCGTTCTCAAAATTGCGCCTACGTTGTAGGTTGAGCGAATATTATGTAGAGCCACTATCATTTCCATATCACATATGATATAATATTTTTCATGAATTTGCAAGCTGTAACTACTTTGCCGACGGAAACTGTTGAAGGTTATGCTGTGGCTTTGTCGTCTGAGCCCGGTATTCGTGAGTTGATGCGGATAAAAGAACGCGGTTTCGATTCTGGTAAGATTTTTACATTGGTGCCGGAGTCGTTGGAATCGATCTCTAAATATGTTTTGGTTTCTGACTTGGCTGCTAAATTAATTAGAGAGTATTTTCCAGGTGAGCTGACGTTGATTTTGCCGAAAAATCCTAGTTTTAGACATTTTTATTACGACCATTTTGATACTATAGGAATTCGGATTCCTGACTATCCGTTGTTTCCGGAATTATTAAAGGAAAACGGGGCCATTATCTTAACTTCGGCGAATCCGAAGGGTGGTACGCCAAAATCTACTACTGGGCATCTTCCATCTACTATTGTCGATCTTACCGGCCCTGAACCCCGCATCCTGCGACAAGGCAACCTTAAAATTAAACTGTAAAAAGAAGTCTCGGGGGTAGGTACTTCCGTACCGTCCGGAGACTTCGATGTTTTTGATTATAGTTCATTTCTTGAAGATGTCAATACATTTTCCGTGTTTATTAATATAAATAACTCTATAGATGTCACTAATAAGTGGAGCCTTCGATACAATTTCACGCATAATTGCTTCATCGGGAATACTTTTCATACGACGAGAATCAAATACAATTCTGTTTGATTGTTCTTTTGCCCGTCTCAAATTTCGCTCGATGGCTGATAAGTTTTTACTATTTGGTGCTTTAAACTCCCATTTCACGCCATTAACATACGCATCAGCTGAATGTTCACGATCACGATTACTTTTTCTAATAAACTCTACATCATATCCATATAGTGCCAAACTCCTTGCCGTCGCTTCCTCGTGTGGCCAAGGACTTACATCGCCTGCTTTCGTTATTTTCCCAATTTTTCTTTTTTTCATGCAGTCACGCTAGCACAGTATCTGTATAAATACAACCCCCTATCTATCGAAAATATAGTATAAGCTTATTAAATCTTCTTCGCTTCGAATAGGACCGTTGGGACGGCAGGAGGAGGGGTGAAGTCGGTCGATTTAAGTGGTAATCTAATACGTGTCTGGTATTTTTGAATTAGTTGCAGACCTAGCTGCGAAGTATAGTGCCTGTCGGTATTTAGGAGTTTCAACGCAAAT
The DNA here is from genome assembly GCA_964429055.1 of uncultured Candidatus Saccharibacteria bacterium. Lineage (GTDB taxonomy): Bacteria > Patescibacteriota > Saccharimonadia > Saccharimonadales > Saccharimonadaceae > Nanosyncoccus. Next base: position 11,620 of record CAYSAK010000012.1, on the reverse strand, counting down.
TGTTTCTGCAAAATCAAGTAAAACGCCTCTGGCGGATTGTCGGCCTCAATTAATTTATGCACGATGGCCGAACTCAAATGAAATGGCGGATTGGAAAACACTTTATATGGTTCGTCTGGCAGAGCATAATTCATAAAATCCATTTCTACCACCTCGACATTTTCACAGCCACGCTTTTTTAGATTTTCGCGCAGTTTCGCCGCCGTTGTCGCATCTGGCTCAATTGCAATCACCTTCCGCACTCTTTTTGACAGCGCTGAAGTAATCACTCCCGAGCCGGCGCCTATTTCTATCACTAAATCCCGCTTTTTTAGATTAGAATGGCCAATCATAATCAGAGCGAGTCTCGGATTTTTTAAGAAATGTTGCGACAAAAGATGGTTTCTCATTCCCTTATATTATAGCATAAATATGGTATAATATATGCCATGGATAGATACGAACCGCAAAAAATTGAGCAAAAATGGCAAAAAATTTGGAAAGACACGGAAGCTTTTAAAGCTACTGAAGTCGAAAACCAGCCGAAAATGATGCTTGCCGAAATGTTCCCGTACCCTTCTGGCGCTGGTCTACACGTTGGACACGTCCGCAATTTCACGATTATTGATGTGCTCGCACGGTTCTATACTCAACAAGGTCTAAACGTTCTAAGGCCTTTTGGTTATGATACTTTTGGTCTGCCGGCCGAAAACTATGCTATCAAAACCGGCACGGCTCCTCAGAAAATCACCAAGGAGAACATCGCTAACTTCAGAAAACAGGCTGAGCGTCTAGGCTACGCTATCGATTGGTCACGCGAAATCAATACCTCTGACCCTGAGTATTATAAATGGACGCAGTGGTGCTTCTTACAACTATATAAGAAGGGCTTGGCTTACCAGAAAGAATCTTATCAATGGTGGTGCCCAGTAGATCAGACCGTGCTAGCCAATGAACAAGTTGAAAATGGCAAATGCTGGCGTTGTGGCCACGAAGTCGAAAAGAAGAAGATGAAACAATGGTTCTTCAAGATTACCGAATATGCCGATGAACTACTGTCCGAAATTGACCATTTGAATTGGCCTGATAAGATTAAGACCATGCAGAAAAACTGGATTGGTCGCTCGGTTGGTGCAGAGATTGATTTTTATATTACAAAGAGTCAAAAAATCCGAGTATTTACTACTCGTCCTGACACAATCCTTGGCGCAACTTTCCTCGTCGTCGCTCCTGAATATCCAGGATTGGACGCTCTTGTTAACGATGACACTAGAGAAGCCGTCAACGCTTACAAGGTCGCAGCGCTTAAGAAATCTGAAATTGAACGCCAAGAAAACAAAGAAAAGACCGGTGTTTTCACCGGTACTTACGCTATCAACCCAGCTACCAAAGAGAAAATCCCAGTTTATGTAGCAGACTATGTGCTTTCTGGCTATGGTACTGGTGCGATTATGGCTGTTCCAGCTTATGATGAACGCGATAGAGAGTTTGCTGAGGTTTATAAACTGCCAATCGTCGAGGCCGAGTTGGTCGACCGTGACATTTACGGCACGCCAAAAATCACTTACAGAATGCGCGACTGGTTGATTTCCCGCCAACGCTATTGGGGCTGTCCAATTCCAATTGCCTATGATAAAGAGGGTAATCCTCATCCAATTCCAGAGGACCAGTTGCCAGTTTTAATTCCTGAAGTTGAAGACTACAAGCCAGATAACACCGGCCGTTCAGCTCTCGCTAAGGCTAAGGATTGGCTAAAGGTGACTATTGATGGTGAAGAGATGACGCGTGAAACCGATACTCTGGATGGCTATGCCTGCTCCTCATGGTATCTTTGGCGTTATGCTTCCCCACATGATAAAGACCATGCCTGGAACCCTGATGCGATTAAGTATTGGGAGCCAGTGGATTTTTACTGTGGTGGCGACCATGCCGTAGCTCATCTGCTCTACATCCGTTTCTGGTGTAAATTCTTTGCCGACGAAGGATATCTGCCTTTCCGCGAACCAATTAAAACCCTGCTTTATAATGGTTACATCAATGCCCCTGATGGCAAAAAAATGAGTAAGAGTAAAGGCAATGTAATTGATCCGCTTGATATTATCAACGAGGGTTACGGTGCCGATACGCTACGTACTTATGAAATGTTTATTGGACCATATGACCAAGACGCAGCGTGGGATCCACGCTCCGTTGGTGGTGTTTATCGATTCCTTAATCGTTGCTGGAGCTTGTGCTTTAGTAAAGAATTTGCAGAACCGTCTTCTTCGGGACGCTCCTCGCGCCCGTCTTCACGGGGCTCGTCGCTGCGTCCTCGTAGCGACTGCGGATGCCCCTCAGAAGAGGTTCTGCCAAATTCTCTCACTATCAGACACAAAACCATCAAGAAAGTTACCACCGATATCCATCGCTACAATTTCAACACCGCGGTGGCGGCACTTATGGAATATGTCAACGAATTATACAAGCAGGGCGCAAGCCACGATGATCTCGTTACCCTCGCTAAACTTTTAAAACCATTTGCTCCGCACCTAGCTTCCGAAATGCTCGAAAAACTTGGTTCTGACGATGAATGGCCAACCTGGGACGACAAATACCTCACTGAAGATACAGTCGAAGTTGTAGTTCAGATTAATGGTAAGCTTCGTGCTAAGCTCACCGTGAATGTCGACGACCTAGAGGACGAAGAAAAAATCATTTCACTCGCAAAAGAAGACGAAAAGGTACAAAAGTATATTGCTTCCGGCATCAAAAAAGCTATCTACATCAAAAAAGCCAAATTACTTAACTTTGTTATTTAATACTCGCTGATAAATATTTATAAACTTGTCTAAAGTTTTTTCAAAATCGTGTTCGCTGGCTAATTTGACCGAATTAACAGAGAATCGCTCGCGAAGCTTTTTGTCTTTCAAAATCATACTCACGGCTTTTGAAATCATACTCGCAACATCAGAATTTATACTTTTATCAATTTCAATCAAAAAACCGTTTTCATTATCCACGCAAATCTCACGCACCGCACCAGCATTTACTGCTACTAATGGCAAACCTGAAGCTGCGGCTTCAATGAGCACGATTCCCTGCGTTTCAATTTCGGAAGCCGTCACAAAGACGTCGCCCATTTTGTAGATTTCATAAAGATCTGGCGCCAAGACCTTGCCAAGGAACTTGACCGAATCGGAGATGTGAAGTTTTACGGCCTCTTTTCGGAGTCTGGCTAGATCCACGCCATCACCAACCACCAAAAATACGGCTTCTGGCACCTCCTTCAAAACAGACTGAAATGCTTCGAGCACTGTGCCGACACTTTTTTCTGGATCAACTCTGCCTACGTACAGAACTATTGGTCGGTCGGTTGGAATATTGTATTTCTGATACAATGCTTTATCTGCTTTTCCCGGCTTGAAGTGCGACAGATCTACTCCGTTTGAGACGGCCGCTACCGGCACCGGAAAAACCTCGCCCCGTGAGTAAATCAAGTTTTCAATCGCCTGCTTGGTTGGCATCGTTACGAAATCACTTTTACTTTGACGATTTCTAAAATAAGCAGAAAGCATGGCGTTGACTGGTCTTTTGATGACTTTTGGCACGTGTAAAGGTTCGGTCAAGACTTCTGGCTGGTTATGTTCAGTCGTCACTACCGGAATGTTATGTTTTCTAGCATACCATACCACCGACAAACCAATCGGGTCTGATACTTGCACATGCACGACGTCAGGTTCGAACTCTTTTAAAACCCGCGCTACTTCTCTTTGTGGAAAAACCGACACCCGGAAGCCGTGTTTATAAAACAGGCGACGCTTTTTAGGTATTTCGTGTATTTGATCTGGATAAACTTTTGCTTGTATTGATTTTAGGTAACAAACTTTGACGCCATCTTGCATTTCAATGTGGTTTTTGCCGGTTTGCGACGGGCAAATTACCATGACTTCATGCCCCCGCGCTACGAGACCGCCGGCTAAATTGTGCGAAAAGACTGCCACCCCGTTGATCATTGGATAGTAGACGGCGGATGCGATGACGATTTTCATTACAAAGCCTTTGCCTTATCGAGTTGCGGGTCTTTCATTGAATTGATATCTTCGTAGGTTCGTTCGACTTCTATGTCTGGCGTGATGCCGGTGCCATTAATCGAACGATCATTTGGCGTGTACCATTCTGCCGTCGTTACTTTGAGGGTTGCTCCGCCCGATAAACCATCAAATAGGCTCTGAACGACACCTTTTCCATAAGTCTTCTCGCCAAGGATGGTAGCTTTCTTATAATCCTGCAGAGCGCCCGCGACAATTTCTGAAGCCGAGGCGGTCGAACCATTAACTAGGACTATGGTTTTCATGTCTTTTAAGATTGCTTTACCAGCGGATGTGTTAGAAGAGGAATCACCATAATGTTTGGATTTTTGAATATAAGCTTTTTGATTATCCAGCCACAGGCTTAATAAATCTTGTGCGGCCGATACATAGCCACCACCGTTACCGCGGAGGTCTAAAATCACTTTGTTCACGCCCTTTGAGCTAAACTCTTTAGCCATGTTTTGAACCATGGTGCCGGTATCATTATCAAATCGCGTCACCGTGACAATGGCTGTCTTGCCATCATATTCGACATATGCGGAAACATTATTGATAGTTTCACGCTTCATGGTGAATTCTTTTTCCTTGCCATTTCTAACGACAGTGATAGTGACTTCGCTACCTTCTTCACCACGTACTTTTTTGGCAACTTCATCGGAGCTTAGAGTCCAGACTTCTTCGCCGTCAACCTTATATATAATATCGCCAGCGAGAATCCCGGCCCTTCTGGCTGGATTGTCTGGTAAAGTGCGGAGTACCCTGACATAACCATCGCGAAGTCCCATTTCAACACCAATGCCGGAGCCGACATTACCGTGTAAATCGTCATAAAAATCTGAGCTCTCTTCTCTATTCATATAAACCGTGTAGACGTCGCCGAGAGCTTCCACCATACCTTTTTTCGCGCCATCAATAATCTTGTCCGAGGAAATTTCACCGTTATAGGTGACTGACAGTTTATTATATACTTCGTCAAGAGATGACCAATCTAGCCCTGAACTATAATTATTAATGCCAAAATAAGGGGCAAAGCCAGAAAACCAGTTATTAAAGTTGATGCCAATGACAAGACCAACTATCCCGAGTACCGCGCCAATAATAATGGCGTTTCCTAGACTAGTCTTTTTTTCTTTCCACTCTACTTCATTATCCATTCTTTAATTATAGCACAACCGAATTAAAACGAAGCTAAAAATGGATATAATTATATCTTGCGGCAGTGGCGGCACTCATGGTACGTGAACCAAAATCACCATACTGATAAACACCAGAATAAAGCTGCGTAGCATAAGCGTTGTTATATTCTGTCACGTTCACTGAACCATCTGAGTTGATGCTCTCTACCCACCAGACGTGGCCATAGACTCCGCTATCAACTTGGCCGATGGAACCTGGCTCTGGTGTATGATCTACGCGATAACCATAGAGTCTGGCGCGGTCGTCCCAGTAATTTGCGTTGCCCCAAGCCAGAGCTACGCCATAAGCCTCATAAGCCTTCCAGCCGACATAGCTAACACATTCGCAAACATACCCACCGATGTAGACGCCATTAATGGTGGTGCCATAATAATCCTGTTTTTGCGGACAGTCCTCTTGCCATGGATAGGTATTATAGCCAGTATAGGTACTACCACCGTAAAGCTCTGGATGGGCTTCCTTCTCGGCTTTTTCTGCGGCACGCTGAGCCTCTAAAGCTTGTCTTGCAATTTCTTCATAAGCCGCAGCGTCATTTTTGTACTTCTCAATTAAAGCCTGTTGCTCGGCTCTCACTGATACTAACTCGGCTTTGGCTGCTTTTTGCCCTTCCAAAAGTTGTTCGACTTTAGCCTTGTCGGCTTCGAGTTTTTCCTTGGCTAGTTTAACTTTGGCTGCCGTGGCACTGATTTGTTGTTTGACTACTTCACTACGAGCCTGTTTCTCGGCTAAATCCGAAATAGAACTCGAGCCAGCTAGAATCGTAATCGGTTCGGCATCACCTTCAAAATGCATATTAACTAGAAGTTCCGCCAAGGCGTTTTGCTCGTCGTTTAACTTCTTCTCGGTTTCTTCGATTTGACGATTTAAATCTTGTACCTGCGCGGTAGTCTCGGCAATGGCTAGCTCTGCACCAGCAATTTGAATATTCAGCTGACTAACTTTGGCTTGCAACATATTTGCCGAACTGCTCGCGGCGGCAGCATTACGATTTGCTTCCTGTTCCCTTTCGACGGCTTCTCGACAGGCCGGGCTTCTGCTACAAGCAAGTGAAATACTTTTCGCGTTTTCAACCATTACTACATCAACTAGCACCGGCGTCACCATCGACACTGCGATTATTGAACCGAGCAATAGTTTTTTTGCGCGCATAAGTATTACCATAATTTCATTATGGCACAAGCGTAATAAAAAGTCAAGTTAAGCTTTATGCAAATACTTCGAGACTGCCAGATCAGCTGAAACGCGACCAATAATAATACCAGCACCAACAAATATCAGATAGACAAAGATTAGTTTATTTGACTCTAGGAGTGTCACAATTTCGTCAACATTAATACCATAACCTGATAGTTTCGGCGCTAGGAACATGAAGCCAAAGTAGCTCACCGTAGCGGCGATTAGCCCTGCAATAATACCACAAATCTCAGCCTCAACGAGAAATGGCCCGCGGATAAATCTTCTATCTGCACCGACTAGTTTCATCATGTAGATTTCTTCTCGTCTGGAGAAAATCGCCATGCGAATGGTACTAAAGATAATTAATACTGAAATCACCAAGAACACCACCGCGAGGGTTAGACCACCGGTGCGTGCGATTCTAGCCCAGGAGGTGATGGTAGCAATTTCCACTTGGTTAACGTCATAGGTTGGCGCCATTTCTTCATCGATATTCTCCTGGAAAGTCTCATCATTCTCTACCAAGTGTTTAATACTGTCTAGGTTATCAATATTATGTACTTTGATGCGCATAGTGGCTTGCATCTTTGAAATCATCAAAGCTTTCATTTCGTCATCGAGCACATTTATAATCTCTTCACTCTCGGCGTTTTCTTTCAAAAACTTCTCGTATTCTTCTTCTGAAGTGGAGACCACGACGCTCTTAGTATTGCTATCGCTCGAAATAATCTCATCTAGTTTTTGCAAGGTTTCGGCTGAGGTGGCTGGCTTAAAATAGATTGTAATATCGATTTTGTCGCGCATCATTTCGGCAGTGTTGGTCAAAATCGCGCTCGCCACAATCGTCACAAATAGAATAATCAAGGTAATCGCCATCACAATCGTAGCGGCTGAAGAAAGCCAAATGTTTCTACCAAAGCCTTTGGCACCATATTTAATAATACGACCTTCCTCGCGCAAAGGATGCTTGGCGCGAGTTTTTCGCATTGTCTTTAAACCTTTTTTAGCGGCTTTTCTTAGAGCCTTTCTCGACTCTTTGGTTTCTACTTTCACATTCTTTTTGTCGTCGCTCATTGGATAATCCTCGGTTTCGGTTTCAAAGCATGCCCAGGGGCGTGCATCGCTCTTTTGATTCTAATGCTTGGTGTTTCGTCAAGCTTATAGACACCGCCATTCTTCTGGTCGTCGATAATTTTGCCGTCTTTCATCGTGACTACACGTCGTTGCAAAGTGTTCACGATGTTTTCATTGTGCGTCGTTACTAGGATTGTGGTACCAAAATCATTAATCTTTTTAAGCAGGCCGATGATTTCTTCAGTGGTTAATTTATCTAGGTTGGCCGTCGGCTCATCGGCAATCAGAATCTTCGGCTGTCTGGCCACTGAACGCGCAATGGACACACGTTGTTGCTGACCACCTGACAATTGATCCGGGAATTTTTTGGCTTGGTCTAACAAATCAACTAATTCCAACACTTTCGGCACCGTGCGGCGAATTTCTTTACCACTCATGCCGGCAATTTCGAGCGCAAAGGCGACGTTTTCATAAACTGTACGGCGTGGCAACAACTTAAAATCCTGGAATACCACACCAAGACGACGTCGGTAGCCCGGAATGTGGCGCTTCTTGACATAATCAAGGTCAATGCCGCCAATAATAATCTTGCCGGAATCCGGAGCCTCTTCTTTAGTGATCATTTTCATTAAAGTAGATTTGCCCGCACCAGATTTACCGACCAAAAAAACAAATTCATTCGGCTCAATATGGAGCGAAACATTATCAAGCGCCGGTTTTTCGTCGCCCGGATAAGTTTTACTGACAGAATCAAGTAAAATCATAACTTGATTTTACCATAAACATTATTTTTTGACTAGTGAAACTCTAAATGGAAGGTAATATTTTTAACTTCAGAATTGTCTGGCTGGTAAATTGACACTGGCGTCACCACGGCGTCTTTATATTTATCCACTACTTCCGCGTAAACTTCCGCGTAGGTCTTTGTGGTCTCGATAGTTAAGTCTTGTTTGTCGAAAATTTCGAAACTATCACGAATTTTTTTCATACTTTCGAGTTTTAGAATCATACTCATATCATACTCGAAGCCCGCGAGATAATCTGCCAACTTAAAACTATGTTTGACAGAATTTTTAAATTCGCCAACGACGCCGAGATAATTATCTCCCGACCAAACTTCGGCGGCGCGTTTTTTCTCAAATGGCAATTTTTCGGCTTCTTCACCCCTGATAGGAAGGAACCTAACTGGAATGTTTAGTTTATCAAACAATTCTTCAGTGAATCGCTTGGCTTTGTAGTAGGCAGTACCGACAGTTTTTCGTTCAGCTAACACTAAACCTAGCTTCATGGCCGCGACTGGCACATTTTCATCATTCATTCCCCATACTTTTTGATAAACTTCGTTTACTTCAAAGAGCGCAAATTTATCAAACGGAATTTTTTGATTCATGTAGGCTTTGTCAAGCAAGCTCGGAACAATGGATTGACGCACTAATTGTAGGTCTGGACTAATTGAGTTGACAATTTTGTAGGAATTTTCAACGTCTAGCCCGGCTTTTTTTAATAGTCTCTCGCTGACGAAGCTGTAAGTAAGAACTTCGTTAGCGCCAAAACCACTCAAAATATCGCGCACTTTGGTTTTTAGTTCCAACATTTTGTTTGGCGTGGCTGTTAAGTGACGTGGCAAAATCGGTATGATGTTATCGTAGCCAAGCAAACGTCCAACTTCTTCGATGATGTCTTCTTTGATGTGAATATCGGTGCGCCATTCTGGTGCGGTAACTTCCAAAAACTCGTGGCGAGCTTTGACTTTAAACTCGACGTTTTCGAGAGTTCTGATAATTAAGTCTTTGTCGTATTTAGTACCAAGTAGATTATTGATTTCGTCTACTGAAACTCCCACGGTGATTTCTCTTATTGGATGCGGGTATTCATCAGCCACACCTACAACCTTAAAACCGTCTCTTAACATATCGGCACATTCTTCCGCTACGGTAAGTGTTTGATAAGTCGGTTGGCCTTTGGTGAACCTAGTGATGGCCTCGGAGAAAATCCCGTGTGCCATTTGCGTCTTACGCAAATAGTAAAGCGAGAAGGTGGCGGATTCTAAAATGATGTTTCTGGTGTTTTCATCAATCGCGGTTGACAGACCGCCCATTGCGCCAGCTAGCGCTACTGGCGTGTCGGCGCTACAAATTACGATATCGTTGATGTTCAAATCTACTTCCTTGCCGTCAAGGAGCGTGAGCTTTTCTCCTTCACGGGCTAAACGAACGTTGATTTCTGGCTTAGCCTTGCCGCCTACAGCCACGAACTTGTCGTAGTCAAAGGCGTGTAATGGTTGGCCTGTGAGGAGCATAAGATAATTAGTTGCGTCAACAATTGGATCGACTGGTCGCATGCCGGATTTACTAATAATAGTGTCGATCCAAGTGAGATATTTCTTCTTTAATTCGCCGTGCTTTTCTAGTACCACGGCTGTGTAGCGTGGGCAGATGCTGGCATCGGTAGTAATGTATGGACTCAAAGCAACTCCTCTCGGGTCGCGTCGCTCGCGCCCGTCGCCACGGGGCTCGCGCGCTAAGACTCGTGCTGCCGCACTCCGTAATCCCCTCGAGAAGTTAGCTTTGAGTCCTAGGATACCAGCGACTTCACGAGCGAAGCCGATGAGGCCGAAACAGTCTGGTCGGTGCGTCAGAGATTTATTTTCAATATCAAGAACTAAATCGTTAAGCTCGAAGACGTCGGCGAGTAGTTCGCCTGGTCTAGCCATTTCTGGATCGATTTCGACGATACCGCTGTGGTCGTCGCCAAAATCAAGTTCATCGGCGCCGGCGAGCATACCATTTGATTCATATTTGCCGAGCATTTTACGTTTGCCAATAACAAATGGCGCATCCTCATTTACTGAAGCTGGTACAATGGCGCCTGGTGCAATCCATGCTGCAAGCATTCCTTCGCGCACGTTTGGTGCGCCACAAACTACTTGCACTAATTCTTCACCACCATTATCAATTTGACATAAAGTGAGATGCGTTTCTGGGATTTTTTCGGCAGTCACCACGCGAACGACATAAATTTTGTCGTATTTATGCGTTTCATCAATCACGCCTTCGACTTCGACTAATCGGGCGCCGATTAATCGCACCAATTCCTCGTCTGAGACTGGCACGTTAACGTATTTTTTTAACCAATTTAATGAAATCCGCATATTAAAACTCCTTCAAGAAATTAAGGTTGCCCGATTCGAGATATCGAATGTCATTTAAACCATAACGTAACATTACCAAACGATCAATCCCGCCGCCCCAGGCAAAACCGTGGTAGACGGTCGGGTCGATGCCAGCCATTTTGAGCACGTTTGGATGAATCATGCCACAGCCGAGCATTTCGAGGTAGTCGCCTTTTTTGCCACCTAGGGACTTTGGCTTTTCAATCAAAAATTCGAGCGACGGTTCCGTGAACGGGAAATATCCTGGTTGAGTACGGATGTTTAGTTTTTGCTCGTAATACTTTTCGAAAAACTCTCTCAAAATGCCAAGCATGTTGCCCATCGTACAATCATGTGACACGTACACGCCTTCGCATTGGTAAAAAGTATGCTCGTGCGTAGCGTCAACGTCTTCGTTTCGGTAAACACGGCCTGGCACCACCACGGCGATTTCGCCACCATTGTTTAGCTTATCACGATAGGCTTTTAAGACCCGGTGTTGCATGGTCGAAGTGTGAGCTGGTGGAATTAAACCTTCTTCCGTGCGGAAAGTATCATAACCGTCACGGGCTGGATGCTCCTTAGCAAAATTCAAAGAATCAAACATATGAAATTCGTCGTCGAGTTGTCGTGATTCCACCACGTCAAAACCCATCAGTTGATAAATGGAAATCACACGATTAAATTCGGCCATCAAAGGATGTTTTGAGCCATCGAAGACAGAGTAGACGTCAGGGATTTTTTCATTTGGTGCACATGGCGCAGTAATGTCGAGCGGTTCAATCTCGGTGTCGAGTGCTGCTTCTTCGGCTTGGCGCATGCGCTCGAGAATCTGCGATTTTCTGGCGTTGAGCTCTCGCCCAAACTCACTTCGCTTTTCTACTGGCACATCTTTAATTTTCGCGTATTCCGCGTTTAGTTTTTTGAGTTCTAATTTTAGTATTTCCAGCTCTTGCATATAATATATATTATA
>CAYSAK010000011.1:0-23410 GCA_964429055.1 uncultured Candidatus Saccharibacteria bacterium | reverse complement strand
AAACCAATATGTTTCAAGAGTTCTCGTGCGCGCTTTTCGGCTTCATCTTTTTTCATGACTTTAAGTTTCAATGGTGCAAGAGTTAAGTTTTCCATTACTGTCATGTTGGAAATTAAATTAAAATGTTGAAATACCATGCCAATATCACGGCGCATTTTGCGGATGTTTTTGGCGGTGACTAATTCACCATCAAAACGCATTTCGCCTGAGGTTGGTTCTTCCATCCAGTTGATACAACGGAGAAAGGTGGATTTGCCGGAGCCAGAAGGGCCGAGAATCACTACGCGCTCGCCTTCAGTGAGTTTGAAATCGATGCCATTTAAGACTTTATTCTTACCAAAAGATTTTCTAAGGTCTTTGATAACTAATTCAGTATTCTTATCCATTATTCCTCCGTCCTTAGGTCACTTTTTCTTAAAGATTTTTCAATGCGACGGACAATGAAGGTGATTAGATAAATTGTGGCGAGATAGAATAGCGCAGCGACGAACATTGGCACAATGTAGCTGGCCATGTTTTGACCGGAGCCGATGTCTTTGGCAGCCATGTTGAGGTCGTACATCCCGACCATGCTGACGATGGCGGTTTCCTTAATTACGGTGATGATTTCGTTGCCAAGTGCAGGGATGATGTTTTTGATGGCTTGTGGAGCGATGATTTTGGTGAAGATGGTGAAATTTGAGAGGCCAAGGGCCATACCAGCTTCTTTTTGCCCGATATCTACTGATTGGATGCCACTTCTAATTACTTCGGCGGTGTAGGCGGCAGAGTTTAAACCAAAGGCGATAATGGCGGTGATGATACTTGGGAAGCCTTTGACGGCAAAGATGACGAAGAACATGATAAAGAGTTGGAGCGCCATTGGTGTGCCGCGAATTACTGTGGTGTAGACTGTGCAGATAAATTTTGGGATAGTGAGCCATTTTGAAGGTTTAGCGGTGTCAATTAAAGCGATGATAGTGCCAAGTGCCACGCCGATTAGAATTGCGAAGTAGGCAATTTGCATTGTGAGAAGGAAACCATGAAGCAAAGAATCAATATAATCTGGTGTACTAAATAGTTCGGCTATTTTTAAAAAGAAATCATTCATCGGTTAACCCCATATATTTTAGAACTAAACGATCTATTTCTGATTTACCTTCTGTATCTTCAACCAACATCTCGGCTAAAACTTCGTTAAAAGCTTCTAATAATTCACCTCTCTCTTTATTTACGGCAATAGCATACGATTCTTCGACTGGATAATCTTCTTCACGCGTAGCGCCGGAATAATAAAGTGGCAAGGCATCAAGACCTGGATTTTTCTCCACGATGAATTTAGCGGCTAGTTCGTCAGCGATTGCGTAGTCAATAATATGAGCGAGGATAGCATCAGCGGCGAGCTGGTGTGAGTCGATACCTTTAATTGTGGTGCCGGTGCCGGAGAGCACGCCGTTTCCAATTTCATCATCTACGAAGATATAACCAGTGCTGCCGATTTGTGAGCCGAGTTTGTGGCCGGACAAAGCTTCCCACACGATATGGTCGTCGCGAAGAGAAGGTGGCATCTCACGATTGAAAATCACATACTGTACTGAGGAATAGTAGGGAATGGTGAAGTTAACTTTTTCGGCGCGAGCTGGAGTGATGGTGAGACCTGCAGCGCCGGCGTCGGCAATTTTGCCGGCTTCAACATTATCAATAATGACATCAAATTCGACATTTTTTAGTTGGATGGTTTTGTTCATTTTTTCGGCGACGCGGTTGACGATGTCAACGTCTACACCGACGATTTGCCTGTTTTCATAGTACTCAAATGGAGCAAAGAACGCATTGGTTTCCACTACGTAGTCAGCTTCTTTTTCGCCACGAATAGACCACCAGACGCTTACGCCCATCCCGATAGTCACTAAGATAAATGCAATTAGCCCAAGTATGCGTTTAACCTTAACCATAATATTATTATAGCATAAAAAAGTTAGTATAAAAAAATGGTGACCCGGGTGCGAGTCGAACGCACAACCTTTTCCTTAGGACGGAACTGCTCTATCCATTGAGCTACCGGGCCAGCCAAAATATATGGTATAATTATACCATGAAACTGTTTAAGAATAAAGAGAACAAGAAGACTGAACAAGAGAAGGTTGAAGAGCGTCGCGAAGAGGTGCTGGCTAAAGGTCGTAAGTTCAAATACCCGCTTCAATGGACTAAATACCGTGTGGTTGGCAATACTGTGCTGATTGCAATTATCGTGATTGCTATCCTGATTGTCAGCGGTTGGCTCGCACTTTATCAATTTGGCATGACTGATGAAATGCTTTACCGTGTCACTAAGATTGTACCGGCTTCAGTAGCCTCAGTAGATGATGAAAAAGTGAAGTTTTCGGATTATTTGATGTTTTATCGGAGTAGTATTATTTCGATTGAGCGTCAATCTGGTGAGTCTGATAGCAACGGGTCTATCGATGATCGTCGCTCGCAATATAAGCGTGCCGCTTTGGACGAGGCTGAACAATATGCTTACGCGTTGAAACTAGCTAAGGAAAATGATATTACGGTAACTGACGAGGAGATTGCCGAAGAATTTAACCGACATCTTTCGATTGGTGGAGTTGAGCGGAGCGAAGAGGCCTTTATGAAGATTGTGAAAGAAAACTTTGGCCTAGACAAAAGCGAATATGAACATATGCTGTATCTTTCTTTGATTAAGGCAAAAGTGGAAATGGCGATTGACCAAAATGCGACTGAAATTGCAGCAAAAGTAGAAGAGTTGTTATCTAAGAATAACAATAATTATAATGCGGTGGCTGAAGCCCTTGGCGATAAGATTGAATATCAGGAAACTGGCGGGATGGTTTCCAACCAAAACATTGATGGTGGGCGTGCTTCTGAGGCTTCAAAACTAGAGCCGGGAGCAAGTAGTGGTAAGTTTGTTTCGATGAATGGCGATGGTTATTATTTTGTTAAACTCGTCAAAAAGACCGACACTGAGGTTAATTTTGTGTCAATCAAAGTGCCATTTACTGAATTCCAAACTCGCTTCAACGCTCTCCGTGAAGAAAATAAAATCAAAGAATATATTAAAATTGATGCTTAAAAGATATGGACCTAAAAGGTTCGGACCGCTTCCTAGCAGATGAAAAACGCCTCTTAAAGAGGCTGTTCATCAACACTGGTGCGGGTAGAGGGAGTAGACTTTTGCTATCGCAAAAGTCTTCCGTTCCTCGTGGCTCGAAAAATCGTAAACAAGTTTCCGATTTTTGTTCGCTCACTCGTCCGGTCGGACCCTACGGGTCCTCCTCCCTTAAACCATAGCAGAAAACAAATAAAGAGCCTCCGGCTCTTTCTTCGTTTTCTGGTGCGGGTAGAGGGAGTCGGACCCTCGTCTCATCCTTGGGAAGGATACATAATAGCCGTTATACGATACCCGCAATTACCCCTATTATAACATATTTTGTTTTAAGATATGTTATAATCTAAAGTAACTATGGACGAGATAAAAGCGCGATTAAAACAAGCGATAAAAAATTTGTACAATCTGGATTTTGAGCCGGAAATTACGGTGTCTCCGGCGAATATTGATGCTGATTATTCGTCCAATGCGCCTCTGAAACTTGCTAAAGAATTACATAAATCGCCAATGGAGATTGCTGAGGCATTGAATGGGGGACTTAAGGCCGAAATTTCTAACCCTGGGTTTTTGAATTTTAGAGTGTCGGATGATGATTTAAGATTAGCGATAAAAAACTTATGCAATAATTTTGAGGAGGGTGTGAGGTCGACCGAATACGAAGGGAAGACGGTGATTTGCGAGTTTAGCGACCCGAATCCTTTCAAAGTGCTTCATGTGGGTCATCTTTATACTTCTATCGTAGGTGATTCCATTGGGCGGCTTTATGAATATGCTGGCGCGAAGGTAATTCGGGCTAATTTTGGAGGCGATGTGGGGCTCCATGTGGCGAAAACCATGTATGCTTTGCTTACAAAGGGAACGGACGATTTAAAGATTGAGGATATCGCAAAATGCTACATTGAGGGCACGGCGCTTTACGATGAAGATGAAAATGCGCATGAGGCAATTACTAAGTTGAATAAGGAAATCTATGAGATTAACGCTAAAGATTTTCACGATTCAAAACTTGCGGAGGTTTATTGGCGAGGCAGGGAATTATCTTATGAATATTTCGAGAATTTTTATGCGACGATTGGTGTGAAGTTTGATAAGTATTATCCGGAATCTACGGTGGCAGCGCTGGGGCTAAAAACCGTTAAAGAGCAGCTTGAAAAAGGTGTCTATGAAGTGTCTGATGGGGCGGTGATATTTAACGGCGAGAAATTTGGTCTACATACGCGCGTTTTCATTAATCGTGAAGGGGTGCCGACTTATGAAACAAAGGACGTGGGGCTAATTTTTACCAAGTGGCAAGATTGGCATTTTGATAAATCGATTGTGATCACCGGTTCTGAGCAACTAGATTATATGAAGGTGGTTCTAAAGTCGATTGAACAATACGCACCAGAGTTGGTGGCAAAGACTAGCCATTTAATTCATGGATTAGTGAAGTTACCTGGCGGGGTAAAAATGTCTTCGCGTAAGGGTAATTTCTTGAAGGCTGTTGACGTGCTGGAGATGGTGAAAGACGAGCTAAAGAACGAATATAATTCTACTGATGAAAAAGTTGCGTTGGCGGCGACGAAGTATGCGTTTTTGAAATACAAAATGGGCGGGAACATTATTTTCGATCCAAAAGAGTCGGTGAAAATGACGGGAAATTCCGGGCCGTATCTTCTTTATTCAGCGGTTCGGGCTAAGAAAATTTTGGCAAATTGTCATAATGACCAAGAGATGGAGTATGTATATAGTATATATGAGAAAAATCTAGCCAAGAAGTTGTTAGAGTATAAGGGTGTACTAGGCGAGTGTGTTTCTGAGATAGCGCCACATAAGTTAGCGAATTATTTGTATGAACTAGCACAAGAGTTTTCACGTTTTTATGAGAATTGTCCAGTGGCGGGAGCGAGGGAAGAAGCTGAGCGCGCCAAGTTAGTAAAAGTGTATCTTAATACTATGACGCATGGGTTGAATATTTTGGGGATTGAGATTCCGGAATCAATGTAGCATGAAATAGGTTTTTTAAAGCATATATATTATAATATATGTATGGATAATAATTCTTTTGAGCAAAATAGTGAGGCCGTTGTTGTCTCTGAATCATCAAATAAAACTGACAAGCATAGAAAACTAGTCATTCCTATGGTTGGTGTCCTTGGTCTTGTGGTTGGTGCGGTAGGCGCTTTTGGCATTTCTAAGCTTATGGAGAAACCGTCGGGGGATTGCCCTGAGTGCAATTGCTCTGGTCAAGGTGTCCAGGTGTTACCGAACGATCTGGATTATAGTTTTTTGAAACTTGAGGCAAGTTCTACTAACATTATATATAGTCCACTTTCTATTAAGAATGGTCTTTCGCTTCTTGAGGCGGGGGCTTCTAGTGAAACTAAAGATGAAATTGATAAAGTTCTTGGAGATGGCGAGGTCCCAACTTATCAAAACATACCAGATGTTTTGTCCTTAGCTAATGCAGTGTTTATTCGTGATAGTTATCGTGACTTAGTACTTCCTTCTTATATTGAAACTGTGCAGAATAAATTTAAGAGTGAGATTATTTATGATAGTTTTGCCAATACCGACAAAATGAATGATTGGGTTAAAGAAAAAACATTTAATCTGATTAGTGATATTGGTGCCAACATTACTAGTGATACCGAGATGATTTTATCGAACGCCCTTGCTATCCAGATGGATTGGAAAGAAGAATTTGCAGATGAAGATACAGGTGGGAGAACTTTTTATAAACAGGATGGTACTGAAATAACGGCTACGACCATGCACCAAAATACCTTCAGTAAAGAGATTAAGTATTATGTAGACGATTCTTTGACGGCACTTTCTATGCCACTTGATTCGACATCGGAAGATGCGAAGCTAGATTTTATCGCCATTATGCCGGAAAAAGATATCAATGATTATATTGGGAATTTTACTCAGTCTGACATTGATAAAGTGCTAAATAGTTTTATTTCGGCCGACCAGCCAAAAGACGGAGTAGTTATTAGTATTCCAAAATTTAAATTTGACTATCAATTAAGCTTTAAAGAAGATTTAAATACTTTGGGTATTAAGCTTGCCTTCAATAAAAAACTGGCAGATTTTTCTAGCATGGCTAGAGAAGCGCTTTATGTGTCTGATGCTATCCATAAGGCTAACATTGATTTTTCTGAGAAGGGAGTTAAGGCGGCTGCCGTGACGACTTTTGTTATGAATAGGGCGACTGCTATTATGGAGGAGCCACAGCCGGTAAGAATTAGTATCAATCGTCCGTTCGTGTTCTTAATTCGCGATGCCAAAAATGGCGCAATTTGGTTCACTGGTGCTGTTTACCAGCCAAATCTTTGGGAAGATGACGCTGAGAGTTACACCCCAAGTCACTAGATATATGATATAATGGCCTCATGAAAAAAGCCAAATTATTATGGATTGATTTAGAAATGACTGGACTTGATCCGCAGAGGGACAAGATTCTTGAAGTTGCCGCGATTGCGACTGATATGCAGCTGAATGAAATTGCGTCTTATGAGGCGGTAGTGAAGGTTGATGAAGAAGTAATGAAAAAACGTATGGTTGGCGAGTTTTGGGAGAGGAACAGCAAATCTCGCGACGCGTTGATGGTGCAAAACCGTGATGGTAAGCCGGTTGCTGAAGTGGAGAAGGAATTGCTGGAGTTTGTTGGTCAGTATTTTGGGCAGGAGATTTATCTAGCAGGGAATTCAATTCATCAAGACCGGAAGTTTTTGGAGCAGGAGATGCCGGAGTTAAATAAGAAGCTACATTACCGGATGCTTGATGTTTCTGCTTGGAAAATTTATTTTGAAAATGCTTTAAAAAAGAAGTTTGTTAAGCCGGAAAATCACCGAGCATTAGATGATATTAATGGTAGCATAGAGGAGTTTAAATGGTATTTGACATTTCTGAAGTAACCGGGATTGGCGATTATCAAGAGAAGACTGAAAAAGAACGCACGCTGTATTTTAAGGGCGATAAGGTGTTTTTGGTGGTCAATAAGAATACTATTGAAGTTCGCACTGATGGGGAATTAAAGAAATTGCTTACTGAAAAGTATGAATCAGTGATGGAGTCGCGGTATTTTGGTCGGGGTGGGATTGAGATAGTTTTAGCTGGGCAACTTGGGGCGGACGATTTAAATGATTTAGTGCGTTTAAGTTATAATTTAAGCTAGTTTTTAAAAAACTTATGCTATAATGATTCTATGGTGTTTGGTCATACAGCCGTTTTTGGGAGGCGTACAACCGTAGGTTATATTTCTCATATTAAGAGACTCCATTTAGTGGGAAAGGTTTCTGTTGTTTTATTTTTGCTGCTCGGCCTTTCAATTATATTTCCGATTAAGATTGAGCTCTCATCGTCGTATGCTTTGGATCGGGCCAGTGAACCAACTGCTGGTGGTAATAATACTAGCACTACTACACTCACTCTTAACTTGTCAAATAATACTTTACCACTGGATCTTATTCCTTCATTAAACGGCAATTTTTCAACTTCGTCTCCGGCGAGCATAAATGTTACTACCGACCATGTCACCGGCTATACGTTAAGCATTAAAGCCAAAGTAAATAACACGAATTTAATTAATACCGAGGATAGCACTAAGACTATTTCTTCAATCGCCAGTGCGTTGTCTTCTGCGACTTTCGCTAACGCTTCCAATACTCAGTACAATAATAAATGGGGTTATTCACCTAGTAAGTTGAATTCTGCTAATAATACGCAGTATCTTCCTTCGCCAGGGTATAATACAGCAACTGTTCTAAATACTACAGCGTCTGCAAATAGTACCGCAGATAATTACACGATTACCTTGGGGGCTAGGGTGGATAATACTTTGCCAGTAGGAACTTACGAACAAGTGTTTACGATTGTTGCTATTGGTAATCCGGTTAATTATAGCATTACCTATAATGCCAATGATGGAGCAAATGGTGCGAACACTACCAATATGCCATCTCCTAATCCGCAGACTGGTAATGCCAGCGTGGATACTACTTCTATTGCGCTGAGTAGCGCAACTCCAGAAAGGACTGGCAAAGCGTTTAAAGGATGGTGCACGGTGACACCTACCACTAATGCTACTACGCATATTGACGAATGTTCTGGCACTGTCTACCAGCCTGAGGATAATTATCAGATAAACCAAAAAGGCACTAATATCATAGACCTTTATGCAATGTGGGGACCGGCATTGGTGATTAATTTTAATGGTAATGGTTTGTACTTTGATAATGATTCGACTAAGACAGTAAATACCGTGACTTATGATGCGACGTCTGAACTAGTAAATGTCACTAACCCACAATATTCGCATACGCCAAATGTGTTGGATGATGGCACTCAGAGTGGTGACTATACAAACAATTACACGATGAACGAAGTGATTTCAATACCGGGGGCTACGAGGTTGCACGTTGAGCTTACTTGGGGTGGGGAAAGTGTATCTTATGACTGGGTATCTTTTTGGCCCGGCAACCATCCTTCCTATACTGCTAAAGATGATTTCGCTTCTGGTGTGAAATGTGGTAGTAACACTACTGGTAAATATGGTGGTGGTGGTCATACTGCTGCAGGTAACACCGTAGAATGTGATATTTCTAGTGATATAGTGACTTTCGCTTTTCGTTCTGATGTTAGTGGAGTAGGTGATGGATATGGCTATTATGCAGTGGTAACTGGCTTTGATAGTAATAATAATCAAATTACACAAGGGTATAATTACGCTAAGGATTTGGTTGCTGGGGAATATAAAACGCCAGCCACCGCTGGCGGGCCCTATCGTTTTATTGGGTGGAGTGAAAATCAAAATGCTGACCCGAGAGTTAGTACGGATGTGATTTATTATACTGAAGGAGATATTTCTAGTTATCTTCAAAAAACGAATGCCGATTCTGCTGTGACTCTTTATGCCATCTGGCAAAAAATTTATGTGATTACTTATAATGGAAATGGGGCGACAGGTAGTGTTACGACTCAAACTCAAGAGATTGTTGCTGGTGCTACTGCGAATCTAAAAGCCGTACAAACTAGCAGTGGATTCACTAGGACAAATTATAAGGTTAAGGAATGGAACACAAGCGCGAATGGCAATGGGACATCTTACGCTGGGGGAGCGAGTTTCACTGCTCCAGCTAATATGAATTTGGGTGATGGTCTGATATTGTATGCGATTTGGGTACCAGTCTACGTGGTGCAATATGATGGTAATGGCGCTGATAATCCAAATGGTATGGGCACTACTAATGCCAATACTGGGCAGAAGGGTGTTAGGCATTATAACGTAGCTGAAAATGATACTTTTTATCTGTTCGCTAGTAATTATAAACGAGATGGCTATGGTTTTGTTGGTTGGAGTGCCGATGCTGATGCTTGGGCTAAGCTTACAGATAGTAATACTGGCAATGATCCAGTCATCTATGGCCACAATGAACTATTCAAATTGACAAATGGATTGATTGCTTTGAAGAATGACAAAGACATTATTACGTTATATGCTATATGGGCTCCGGCCGAAAAGGTATCAACAATAATCCAGTCTATCTACAGGGTTGGACGGGATGTGATGATATGACAGCAACAGTTTATGACTCTACTTTAGGCACTCTTTCTGTTGCCAAGGATACAATTACTGCACTTACCGATATGCGTGATAATATGGTTTATACTGTCGCCAAATTAGCTGATGGTAATTGCTGGATGATTGAAAACTTGAGGCTGAATGATGCTGCCACAAAGGGAAATAATACTAATAATACGAGTATTACTAATGAGAGTTTGGCTCAAGGTTATGGTGGCGTTTTCCATGGTTTAGCGGGCACAGAATCAGCCAATTTTGCCAACTCCACCACACCAAATAGTTTATATACGACAGATACATCTTCGACTACGCATAATATTATCACTGGTAGCAATCTAGGTTATCGTTTCCCACGTTATTATAATTCTATTGCCAGTTATCCATCTAGCCCAAGTAATTCCCAGAGTGTTGTTTCGGCTGATGCTTCAACTACGTTTAACTATAATGTTTATGCTTATGGTAATTATTATTCTTGGGCGGCAGCTATTGCGGACACTACGGAGTATCAACAAGCTAATGGGCATGCTAAGGTAGAAACATCTATCTGTCCAGCAGGGTGGCATTTGCCATATGGTGGGTCGGGCAATACTGAAACTAACCCAGGAAACACTAGCGGAGGTTTTTATTATCTGCTGTCCCAGATGGGGGCTACTGCTAACAATAAATCTAGTGGGAATAAGATTCGTGCTTTTCCAAATAATTTTATTAATGCTGGTTATGTTAATAATTCTAGTGTGGGTAGCCGAAACTATGGTTATTATTGGTCATCATCTGCCGCTACTAGCTCATCTGTATATGTGATGAGTTTCCATGGGAGTGGTCTTAACTCTCAAGGTACAGGTAGCAGTTTAAAATCTAACGGTGATTCTGTTCGTTGTGTGAGTGATGAATCTTACGTTACTATAGTTTATAATGGCAATGGTGCTACTGCTGGTTCTATGTATTCTGACGGGCGGGAAGTTAAGCACGTAGTGATGAATAGCGGAGACACTGTAGATCTTATTGCGCCAAATTATGAGAAGGATGGCTATGGGTTTGTTGGTTGGTCACCAAGCCCTACGGCTACTGTAGGTGGTACTGATCCAATTTATGGTCCAAATGAAACAATTACTGTGACGTCTTCGTTTGCAAGCCAGTATATGAATCTTGTCCGTAGGATAACCCTTTATGCTGTATGGATGGCCAAGGACACTACTTATACTATGCGAACCTTTAGCTCTAATAACCGTTGCTCTACTATGTCACAAGTTACCTATAATTCTTCTACTAACACTATGACTGTTCCAACTGGTAGTATTATTGCCCTAGAAGATGAACGTGACCATAATGTTTATACAGTAGCTAGACTTGCTGATGGTAAATGCTGGATGATAGAAAACCTAAGACTAGACGCTTCTAATTCTTCGAATAGTAGTTTAGCACAAGGATTCGGCGGTGCATTTGTAGGCCTGGCTAATTCTGAAAATGCGCATTTCACTAACAATGACACAACAGCGAATAGCTTATATAGCACAACGAACATTACTGGTAATAATATAGGTTTGCGTTTCCCACGTTATAATAACAATAACACTAACCGTAACCTTACGCCTTCATATAATGGTTCAGGAGGGGGCACTACTTATTATCAATGGTATGGTTATGGTAACTATTACAACTGGCCAGCAGCGAAGGCAAACACTTACGATTTCACTTCACAATTTACTTCTAGTGGAACAAATACTTCGATTTGCCCAGCTGGCTGGCGTTTACCATCTGGTGGTAGTGGCGAAAATGGTAATGCTGCTGGTGGATTCTACTATCTTAATACTTTAATGGCTAATGATAATTCCACTCAAGCCTCAAAAGATTGGCGGTTATTCCCAAACAACTTTGTTTATTCCGGTGAAGCCTACGATTCGACAGAATTTACTCATTATCGTGGTAGTGGTGGAGATTACTGGTCTGGCACGGGTGATGGTCTTGCAGCTTATGAATTGAGTATTGAGAGCAGTTACGTTCGCCCGGGCAATGTTCAGGGCAATAAGAGTGTTGGTGCAGCGGTTCGTTGTGTTGCTCAGTAGTGCTTGTCGAGTTAATAACCTTGTTATTATGACATTTAATTAGTATTTACGCAGCTTTTTCTGCTTTTTTCGCTTCGCGGGCTTCTTTTCTGCGATTTAATCTATTCATTGCCTTAATCACCATGAAAATTACCCAAGCGATGATCAAAAATTGAATTACATTTTGTAAGAAATTTCCATAAGCAATCACCGCCTCATCGCCCGTGCCAAAGAAATTTGGAATCCGAATCACTAATCCAGTAAAATCTACCCCGCCAGCAATCAAACCTACGATTGGCATGATAATATCATTAACCAGGGAATTGACAATGGCTGTGAAGGCTCCGCCGACGGCGACACCTACTGCGAGATCTACCACTGAGCCACGGTTGATAAATTCAATAAACTCTTTGCGGAAACCGCCGCTTTTTTCGCGAGTCTTCGCGAGTATTTCCTTTGCTTTTTCAGTTTTTGTCTTGTCCACCGATTTCTTGGCTTCTGCCATATGATTCCTTTCTTTTATTTAGTTTCCGAAAAATCATTAAACTTATCGTAGAGCACACTTAAGCTGCTATAGGAAGAGCTCATCGAACTCTTTAAATCTTCGTTACTTGTAGCGTTGTGAATTTCTGCTTCATCGGACATGATAATGGAAATTTCGTAGGCCATCTTGAGGGCAAAAATTCTATCGAGGGTGCCGTTGATTCTGGCTTCAAATAGGTCGTTTTCGAGGGCTTCTTTGTCTTTAGTAGCTTTGGCGCTAAGTTTTTTGCCGTCAGCGCTATCGGATGAAAAGCCGAGCTTAGGTAAGATTTCGGCAACTTCCTTACTTGTGTTAGTTAGGACCGAATAAAGTGAAGCGCCACTGGACCTTAGGTCTGAGGATTTGATGTATTTCTTGTAGTCTGAAATTGCGACTGCGGTATTATCTAGATGAAATTTCAAAGATGCTGTTTTAGACACAGTGCTGGCTTTGCCGCCGCCGAGCATTGACCCGATAATAATAATTACAATCAGCCCCACCACCCCGATTAATAAAGCTTTGGCGATTGGTGAAGACAGAAAGCTCATTTTGGATTTTTTCTCCGGTCGCACGGCCGAAGAGATTTGCTTTAGATACTCCTTGTCATTCATGCTATAATTATACCATGAACGACGCGAAGGAAGAAATAAAATCTCGTCTCGCGGTGGAGGATGTAGTCGGGCAATATGTGGAGCTGAAACGTGCTGGTCGTAACCTGAAAGGTCATTCGCCTTGGGGGGTCGACAAGACTCCGAGCTTCATGGTCTCGCCCGAAAAAGGAATTTGGCATGATTTTTCCGCAAATAAAGGCGGTGATATTTTTACTTTTGTGATGGAAGTTGAGGGGATTAGTTTTAAAGAGGCGATGGAAAAGTTGGCTGAGAGAGCCGGGGTGGATCTTTCTAAATATCGGGGTGGCGACTCGGCGATTACTAAACGAAAAGCAAGAGCAAGGGAAGCTCTTGTTCTGGCAACTAAGTATTATCAGGCATGTATGGTGCGTAGTAAATCTGTGTGTGAGTATGTTTTTTATAAGCGGAATCTTAACCGTAAGACAGTGGCTGAATTTAAAATTGGTTATTCGCCGGCTTCTGGGAAGGCTTTGCGTACGGCATTAGAGAAGCGGGGTTTCACTGAGCGAGAATTAGACGACGCTGGACTTCTGAACCAATATAAGTCAGATATGTTTAGAAATCGTATGATGGTGCCGTTCATCGATACGACTGGTAATGTAATTGGTTATACCGCGCGGGTGCTAGATAAATCGGAGCCTAAGTATCTGAATACTTCGGAAACGATTTTGTTTAATAAGTCGCGGTTTATCTTTGGGCTTTATAATGCAAAGGAAGCAATTCGGCGCAACAACTATGTGGTAATTGTGGAAGGGAACATGGATGTGATTTCGTCGCATCAGGCTGGGGTGAAGGAAGCGGTGGCGACTTCTGGTACGGCAATGACGGAACAGCATTTGAAAGCATTGTCTAAACTCACTTCTGATATTCGCTTGGCTTATGATGGTGATGCGGCGGGCGTAAAAGCGACTGAGCGGGCGATAATGCTGGCTGGTGATCTCGGAATTGAACTTTCGGTGATTTCTAATTATCATGGAGCTAAAGATCCAGATGAGTTGATTCAGAAGGACCCGAATCTTTGGCAACAGGCTGTTTCTGAACGCGTCCCGGCGGTGGATTGGCTATTAAACAAATACGAAGAGAATTTGAATCTCCGCTCAGCACCGGATAAGAAAAAATATTCGGACGTGGCTTTGAAGCTGCTAAGTTACATTAAGGATGAAGTTGAGCGAGCAAGTTACGAAGAAAAAGTGGCGAAGAAGCTTGGAATTGAGGTGAAAATCCTGCGTGAAAAAGGTGAACGCTTGAATAAGAAATTAGAACAAGCCGCTGAGAATCGGTATCTCAAAAAACCGAAAACTACGATTGTGCCTGAGCATATTAAGAAACTGGAGAATAGTCTTTTAGCTTTGAAGTTATTCGGTGGGATTACGAAGACTGATATTCCGTTTGAAATACCGGAGGATGAAACTAGAATAGATGAGCTGGAGTTGATTTTCAACAACGACCATGAGGGAATTAAAGAACCAAATTACGAGAAGGAAGCTGTTGAGTTGATGAAACGTTACCAGAAGGAATTGGATAAACAGAAGATTGCCGAACTAACTAGTAAGCTCGCTGAACTTGATGAGGACGATGCCAAATACGAAGAGATAATTAAAGAGATTAGCGACTTGCAAAAATCACAAAAATGAATATAATAGCTAATAATGGATTCAAATAAAGATGATATTTTGAACGCGAAAGATTTGGCTCTTGATTTTGACGAACCAGAGAGTGATGATCTTGAGAACGAAGAAGAGTTTAGCGATGAAGATTTAGCCATCACGGCTGAAAACGTGGACGCTTTTGCTGACGATTCGGTGCGTTTGTATTTGAGAGAAATTGGTAAAATTCCTTTGCTGACTCCTGAAGAGGAGGCTGATTTAGCTGACCGGATTGTGAAGGGTGATAAGAAAGCCAAGGATAAGATGGTTGAATCTAATATGCGCTTGGTGGTTTCGATTGCTAAACGCTACGGTGGGCGTGGTCTAGATTTTCTTGATTTGATTCAGGAAGGGAATACTGGTTTGCTACGCGCCGTAGAAAAATTTGATCCGGCTAAGGGATTTAAGTTTTCAACCTATGCTACTTGGTGGGTGCGCCAGGCAATTACGCGTGCTATTGCTGACCAGGCCAGAACGATTCGGATTCCGGTGCACATGGTAGAGACTATTAATAAAGTTTTAAGAACTACTAGAAAACTTACTTCTGAATTAAACCGTGAGCCGACCAACGAAGAAATCGCCGAAGAACTTGGCATGGAGCCGGAAAAAGTTGATTATGTGATGCGAATTAAGCAAGATATTGCATCGCTCGATGCGTCAGTTGGTCGTGAGGGTGATGATGAAGATTCCGTGCTAGGTGATTTTGTGGAAGATGAAGAACGCGATAGCCCAGAAGATTCTGCGGCTAACCAAATTTTGAAAGAGCAACTTTCTGAGATTATTGCGACTTTGACTGATAGGGAGCAAAAGATTATTCGTCTACGTTTTGGGATTGGTGGCGGTCGTCCGCACACACTTGAAGAAGTTGGTAATGAATTTGATGTGACTCGTGAGCGCATTCGTCAGATTGAAGCCAAAGCACTTTCTAAACTTCGCAAGAACAAAGATACTAAAAAACTTCACGAATACTTAAGATAGGAGGTTTTATGAAAAAACTTTTACTCAGCATCTTGGCAATATTTATGGGAGGGATGATGCTGATAACGCCGGTTTTTGCGGATTGTCCGGAGGGTTGCGTGCCGACGGCGATACTTGGCGAGAATGGTTGTTCTTGCGATAAGGGTGATGGTTCGAGCATTATTGACATACTTAGTATGGTAGTTAATATTATGACGGTGGGGATTGGGATTCTTGCCGTGATTGGGATTGCTTATTCGGGTACGCAATACTTGACCGCTAAAGGAAATGAAGAACAGGTGAAAAAAGCCAAACGCCGGATTGCGGAAATTGTGCTTGGGCTTGCAGCTTATGTGACGGTTTATGCCTTGCTTAGCTGGTTACTACCTGGTTTTAATTAAGGAGACTTATGCAACGACTATTAATTGTCTATAATCCGCGCTCTTCGCGGTTTGCTGAAGTAAGCAAGGATGTGATTGAACGTTCTCGTGAGCTTACTGGTTATATTATTGGTAAGTATGAAGTGGCGCCGACTAATCTTGAAGATAATATCTCGAAGCTTTCGAAGATTTTAAAGGACGACGATTTGGTGCTTTCGGCTGGTGGTGATGCAACTGGGATTATCGCAGTGAATGCGATTTTGAAATCTAACAAGGACGTGCGCCTGGCGGTGCTTCCGTATGGTAACTTTAATGATCTTTCACGAACGCTCCGGACAAATACTTTTGACGATGTATTCTTAAGTAAAACATCTGTGCGTAAGTTTTATCCACTCGAAGTATATATTAATGATAAGTTTTTCCGTTATGCCACTTGCTACACTACGATTGGGATGACGGCAATGGCAGTGAGTATTTATGATCAACCGGAGATGCGCAAAAAATTAAAAAAGAATTTTGGTCGCAAGATAAGTTCTTATACAGAGCTTTCCAAATGGTATTTCAAGAATCGTCATCGTCACATTTTCTTGCCGGAGTTTAAGTTGAATGGGGTTTTGATGCCGAAGAAGACTTCCGATTATGCGGCGGTAAATGGACGTTCGATGGCGCGGGTGATGAAGGGCGGGGAAGATTATCGTGACCCGAAGTATTTCCGGAGCGAAACTGACCGGCTGACGTATTTTTATCGTTTAGTAAAACTAATGTCAAAAAGTGTGCTGTCTAGAATTCCGGGTTCGTCGACCTCTGGTGATGTATTAGAGTTTACCAATCCTTCTAGCGTGGCTTTGCAAGCGGAAGGTGAAAGTCAAGTGTTTGAAAATGTTAAGAAAATTGAGATTAAGAAAGGAAAGAAATGCCTGAAGGTCATCGAGAATTAGAGCAAATTATTAAATACATGAAATCGCACTGGCCGTCAGAAGTGAAGCCAGAATGGCAAGTTGGACTAGCTGAATATCCGGCGATTCTAAAAAAAGTACTAGAAGATTTGACGCTGGCGGCGACTAAAAATCGACATTTGATAAGGATTGCGGGGCTTTCGGGTTCGGGGAAGACTACGCAGATTTTGCCGGGCGTCGAGGCTTATTGTGAGAAAAACAATTATTCGCCGATTCTAATGGCGGCACGGCGTTTTGTCGAATACCATCCACACTATCAGGAAATTAAAGAGTATTATGGTGATGAAAATGTGCGCAAAATGACTGATGAATTTGCGACGATTATGCTTTTTCTAACTCTTTCGGAACTAATTGCTGGTGGTTATGATATCGTGCTTGATGTGACACTACTTGATCCTGAGATGGAGGCCATTTTACTTAAATTAGTAAAGGAGAATGAGTATAAGTTTTCGCTTTTGATGATTGCGGTTTCTCCTACCGTGACGGAGCAGTATTTGTCTGGTCGGGCTTGGCGACATAGCCGTGAGACGGAACTAGAGTTTATTCGGGCTACTTCTAAAGCCTTGGAGTTTTATGCTGAAAACTCACCGGAATCCCGAATTATCATCTGGAGTGTTTACGATAAGCCACCAGTTTATGATGGCCCGGTGAAAAATTGCCTTAAAATTTTTGCTGATTATTCTTCACGCGAGGAGCTACCGAAAAAGGATGATGACGAACGTCGTGAGGCAAAAATTAAATATCTTACCACCGCTTTATAATAATGCTATAATATTCCCATGGACAATGTAAAAATTATCGCCATCGTCGGCATGAGTGGCAGTGGTAAGTCTGTTGCGGTAGATTATTTGACCAAAAAGGGTTATCCTAAAGTATATTTTGGCGGCATGATTTTAAAGGAAATGGAAAAGCGGGGGATTGAGATTAATGCGGAAAATGAGAAATATTTCCGTGAGATGATTCGTGAGAAAGAAGGAAAAGACTGGGTGGTGCGTCAGGTTATTGCTGAAGTGAAGGATTTGATTGCCGCAGGACAGAAACGGATTATTCTAGACGGTGTTTATTCTTGGACTGAGTATAAAATTTTGAAGAAAGAATTTCCAAAAGCACTTAGTTTCGTGGCGATAGTCACCAACAAGGAGCTTCGTTATGATAGGGTGTCTAAACGACCGGTGCGCGCGTTGAACGCAACTGAGATTCGTGAACGCGATCGTAGCGAGATTGAGAATCTAGAAAAAGGTGGCCCGATTGTGGCTGCGGATTATTTTGTATTAAACAATGGCACGATTGCTGATTGTGAATCGCGCCTTGACGAAGTGTTAAAGGAGATTGAGTTTTGACGGACATTGCTAACCTTTCAAATGTAGCTTATAAAAAAGGGAACTGGATGCGTTACACCCTTTGGGGTTTGGCAGCGATTTGTATTGCGATGCTAATTTATACTTTCGTGAATACGGTGAATGGCGATGTTTCGGCTGCAGTGCCGGAAGGTTATCGTTTTTCAGTGACCGATAATTATGTTGAAGGAAGTAAGGTAAGGACAAGGTATTATGTTTATGATGATAAGATTTTCGTGGAAGATGAAAGTTTTGATGACGATACTGTAAACCGGGTAATTATGATTTATGATGGGATTAATACGACTTCTTTACAATATGATACTGATACCATTGAGTTATGCGAGTTGGGTGCTTGTCGTGAAAAACCAAAAATTCTAGCTACGATTAAAAGCTTAATTTCGCGCAGAATTGGTCGTGAATATATAGGATTTTAAATGAAACGTTTAGTCATTATTGACGGAAAATCGGTGTTTTACCGAGGGTATTATGCCATGGGCGCGTTGTCGCTGACTGATGGTACGCCGACAGGTGGGGTTTATGGTTTTGCGGCGATTGCTATGGAGATTGTTAAGAAGCTTAACCCAACCAAAGTGGTGGTGGCTTGGGATTCTAAGACTTCAGTTTCAAAAAGGCGGGCGATTTATCCTGAATACAAGGCTGGGCGAGTGAAGCCAGGAGAGGATTTTTATACTCAGATTCCATTGCTTGAGGAGTTGATTCATGACTTAGGTTGGAATTTCGTGGAGATTGATAATTACGAGGCGGATGATATTATCGGGACTTTGAGTCGTGAGGCAGATGAGGCTGGTGACTGGGAGACTTATATTATTTCGTCCGATCTTGATATGCTACAAATCGTAGATGAGAATACTCATATGTGGCGAATACTTAAAGGGTTTTCGAATATTGAGCAGATTGATGTGTCTGAGTTTGAAACTAAATATGGTATAAAGAAAGCGCAGTTTTTGGACCTTAAATCCTTGAAGGGTGATGCTTCTGACAATATTCCTGGAGTGCCTGGGATTGGTGAGAAGACAGCGGTGAAGCTTCTAAACGATTATGGCACGCTTGATAATATATATAATAATATAGAGCAAATTACGGGTTCTCTTAGAGGGAAGCTGGAAGCGGGTAAGGATTCGGCCTATCTTTCTAAAAGACTTGCGAAAATAATGTTTGATGCGCCGGTTGATCTTAATGAACTTCCTGAGTTTTCGTTTGACCGTGAAAAGGTTATCAGTGGACTTAAGAAACTTGAGTTTAATTCGTTGATTCGAAAATTCAATTTGGCGGGTGATGCTCATAATTCCGTTGAGGGGATTACGGAGCGCGGCAGCGCGAGTATTAGCGCGCCTCGCCCGTGGCGACGGGCCGAGGCGACGCGACCCGAAACGGAATATGAGCGTCAGGCCCCGCCAAGTGATATTGTTGATTTTGACATTAAAGGTTTGATGCATAATGACAAGAAGGTGGCGGGGGAGATTTTGGCGGGGAAGAAGTCGTTTTGGGATTTGAATCAGGCGGCGTTTCTTTTGAATCCGCTGGCTAGGGAGAATCCACAGCTAGTAGTGCCGGAAGAAGAGTATCAAAAACAAGCCTTGGAGTTTAGTAAGTATCCTCGACTATATAATATATATACTGATTTTGACTTGCCACTGATTCCAGTGCTTTACAAGATGGAAGAAAAGGGGATGCTGATTGACCGCGGGTATTTTGAAAACTTGCAAAAGGAATACACTGCTGAGGTGCGTCGTCTTGAACAGGAAGTTTATAAGTTGGCAGGCACAGAATTTAATCTAAATTCGCCGATTCAGCTTTCGGAGGTTTTGTTTAACACTTTGAATCTTCCGACTAAGGGTGTTAAGAAGACTTCTCGGGGCTATTCTACTGGAGCTAAAGAGCTGGAGAAACTAAAAGATTCTCATCCGGTGATTCCGAAGATTATTGAGTATCGTGAGGCGGCGAAACTTTTGTCGACATATATTATCCCGATGCCGGATTTGGCCGATGATGACGGTCGGGTGCATACGACTTTTACTCAGAATGTGACTGCGACTGGGCGTTTAAGTTCGAAGGATCCGAATATGCAAAACATTCCGGTGCGTACCGAGGAAGGGAAACGAATTCGCACTGGGTTTGTGGCGCCAGAAGGTGAGGTGCTGGTCTCGGCGGATTATTCACAGTTTGAGTTGAGGCTTGCGGCGATTTTGAGTGGAGACCAAAACTTAATTGATGATTTCAATAATGGGATCGATATTCATACTAAGACGGCAGCGGAGGCTTTTCACGTTCCGTTTGAGCAGGTGACTAAGGAGCAACGTCGGGCTGCTAAGGTAGTGAATTTTGGAATTCTTTACGGTATGAGCGTGAGGGGTTTGTCGGAAGCAGCGAAGATGCCGTTCTATGAAGCGAAAGAGTTTATCGAGAATTATTTTAGGTTAAGAGCACCGATTAAGCAGAAACTAGAGCAGATTTTGAAGCAGGCTAGGGAAGAGGGATTCGTGGAGACTTTTTATGGTCGCCGTCGTCCGACTCCTGATGTGAGATCGTCGAATTTTGTAATTCGGCAGGCGGCTGAGCGGGCGGCGATGAATATGCCGATTCAGGGTACGGAAGCGGATTTGATGAAACGGGCGATGATCCACGTGGACAAAGCTTTGCCAGAGGGTGCTGAACTGGTAATGCAGATTCATGACTCGTTGATCGTGGAATGTGATGAAGAGCAGGCTGAGAAAGTGGCAGAAATACTGCAGCGCGAGATGGAACATGTTGCGCCAGAACTTGAAGTTAAACTGGCGGTTGAGGTGACGATTGGTAAGAATTGGGGTGAACTGTAGTTTTCCACAATTTTTCCATATTTAGTGTTAAAAAGTTCTTGACACCACTACATATGGTGTTTATAATGGTTTTAGGTAATGCTTAATAATAAACATAAGTCTGTGAAAGGACAGAAAATCATGAAGAAAATTATTTACAAAAACCCTAACGACGCCGAGAATTTCGACCTCAAGCGTTTTGTAAAGTCTTTGAATCGTTATGCCAAAGTTTCTGAAAGTGATGCTAAGAAAGTTTTGGAAGATTTTGAACAATACGAAACAATGCACGTTTCTTGCTTAGTGGAAGCTGGCATGAGACTTATTGCTGAGAAGAAGGACGAAAAAGCCGCTAAGGAATATTTTGAGCAATATGCTGAATACTTTGACGAGGGTAAGTTTGAACGTCTTCGCCGTATTACTGGTTATTTAGTCGGTACTTTGGATCGCTGGAATGATGCTAAAAAAGCTGAGGAAAAGGCTCGCGTCAAGCATTCCGTGAACTCTGCAATTGATGATGCCGCTCGCATGGCTGCGCTTGAAACTCAAGCTATGGAGCAAAACATCGCCTACGCTCACTGATATGGTATAATAGGCGTATGCCGGAGTTACCAGAGGTAGAAACAATTAAACGTGGTCTTTGTCAGTTTATCGTGAAGAAGAAACTGATAAGGACCACGATTTTATGTGCCAAATCTTTTATCGGTGAGCCAGTGACTGGGGTGGTGAAAGATATTCGTCGGTTTGGGAAGGCTCTCATTATCGACCTAGATAATCAGAAGTCGCTGATGATCCATCTCAGGATGACGGGACAGTTAATATATGATGGCAAGGAGCGCTACGCCGCTGGTCATCCGAGTGAGAATTTCACGGCTAAGTTGCCGAATAAACAGACTAGGGTGATTCTCAAGTTTAATGATGGGGTTTTGTATTTTAATGACCAGAGAAAGTTCGGTTTTATTAAGGTTCTTCCGACTAGTGAGGTAGAGGAGGATGCGTTTATTAAGAAACTGGCTCCGGAGCCGTGGACGATTTCTGTTGATGAGCTATATAAGAAGTTGCAGCGTCACAAGAATTCGGCGATTAAGCCAACTATTCTAGACCAGACTATCATCTGTGGGCTAGGCAATATTTATGCTGATGAGGCGCTGTTTGCGAGTAAGATTCATCCTGAGAGAAAATGTGGCACCATTACGCGGAAGGAAACCGAGCTACTAATTGAAAATGCCAAGGATGTGATGGAAAAATCTATTGCTTCTGGTGGTTCGACTATGGCGACTTATGTAAAAGCTGATGGGACTAGGGGTGATTATCTTGATTTCTTTGCACAGGTGTTTCATAAGGAAGGACAACCTTGTCCACGTTGCGGGACCGAGATTGTGAAGATTAAGGTGGCTGGGCGTGGTACACATATTTGTCCGCATTGTCAGAAGAAGGGGGATGAGAAATGATTCAGATTTTTACTGGTGATGACCGTGTTCGGGCGCAGCAGGAAATAAAAAAACTGTTGGGTAAAGATTATGAGGTGGTTGAAGGAACCGAGATCAACTTGGCAGACCTTCCGAGTATTTTTTACGGAGCTTCGTTGTTTTGCGAGAAACGCAAAATTCTGATTCGTGATTTTACGGTAAATAAGCCAGCTTATGGGGAGCTCTCTAAATATCTGGATACCTCGCACGAGATTATTCTGTTTGAAACTAAGTTAGATAAACGGAGTATTGCTTATAAAGAGATTAAGGACAAAATTTCGGTGAGGGAATTTGATTTGCCGGAAGACCCGAATTTTAAGCAGGTGTTTAATATTTATCGTACGGCGAAGACTGATGGTCCGCGAGCTATCAAGATGCTAGAATCAATCAAACCAAATGAAGACCCGATTAAATTCACTGGGCTGTTAGTCTCGCAGGCGATTAAAGATTTTTCAATGAGACAGGGAAATAAGGAAAAGAAGGTGCTCAAGGCGCTTTCAAAGCTTGATCTTGAAATGAAGTCCACAAAAATCGACCCCTGGTTACTCGTGGAGTCGTTTTTGCTTGAATTATCTACTTTTTAGTGGTAGCAGGCTTCTTAGCGGCTGACTTTTTGACAGCTGGCTTCTTGGCAGTAGCTTTGGCTTTGGTAGCTGGCTTGGTAGTCTTGGTAGCCTTTGGAGCAACCTTTGCAGTAGCTTTAGGAGCCTTAGTGGCGGTCAACTTGACGCCAGCTTTTTTGGCAAAAGCGTGTAAAGCAGCTTTGCGACGTGAAGCGGTATTCTTCTTGATGAGGTCTTTCTTCACGGCTTTGTCATACTCAGATTGAGCTTTGGCCAAAGATTTGGCGCTTGGTTTAGCTTTAAAAGCTTTAACTGCAGCTCTGATATCTTTTTTGATTTCTACGTTGTGCTCCGTGCGCTTTTCCGCTTGACGAGCAGCCTTCTTGGCAGATTTAATAATCGGCATTTT
>CAYSAK010000010.1:0-25693 GCA_964429055.1 uncultured Candidatus Saccharibacteria bacterium | reverse complement strand
CCGAACACAGAAGTCAAGCCCAGTCGCGCCGATTATACTGCTATGCGGGAAACTAGGAAGGTGCCAAATTATGGAAAAACCACCCCTTATCGGGTGGCTTTTTCTTGCTTTATAAGGGACAGTATGTTATAATAATACCATATTCTACGAAGGGGGATGCAGTAATGCAGAGAGGTACATTAATATGGGGCGCCATCTTATTTGGTGGAGCTATCATTATGGCCATTTTAGGCTTCAGTTACTCCTATTTAAGCAAATGGGATAAGATGAAAGTTCACACGATCGACTGGGATGAACCACACAAACCGATTATCAAAATCAGAGAACGATTCAACCTGAGGTTGCCAGTCTTAATAGACTGTTTTATCGCGATGTTTGCATCGCTCGCCATGCTCTTTGGCAACGTGCTCGGTCCGATCCTTGACCAAAATCCATGGTATTTGAACATTCTCGTTCTGATACTATTCATTTTTGGCCATTTTCTTATCTGGGCACTCCTTATGGTCGTATGCACAGTGGCATCAATTACCAAAAACCATTTTATAAAAAAGATGTATAGTAAAAAAGCCGACATTGTCGACACCACCGTCTTCGGTGAGTTTGAAAAAGATAACTAAGCCCCCTATATTCTCCCGCATGTATATGTGGGAGTTTTTCCTCTTATGCTATTGACTTTTTAGCGTAAGTGTGATATAATAAGCTTATAGTTCTAAAAAGGGGGAATTTGGAATGGAAAGCACCTTAATAGCATCGTGGGCGGGTATGCTAGGCTTAAGCATACTAGTGGTAATAATCCTTACCATCGCCTACGTCTATGTCTCGGCGAGAGACAGAGAAAAGCTCAAAGAGATCAAAGAAACCGGTGAATGGGAAGGTACGACTTATGACAAAAATCATAAGGCTATCGCACCAATCAGAGAACGTTTCAGCTTCGATGGAGTATACATGACGGCCGCAGTCGCCATGATGATTTGTTGGCTCTACTTCCTCTTCAAAGGGGATGTCTGGGTTCAGCTCCTTGCGTATTCGTTCTTACCAAGAACGGTGACGCTCCTTGTGCTGGCGTTGGTTCATCTGATCATCTGGGCAATAATTACTCTTGCAGCCTTCGGTCTTGCGATGGTACGTGTTAAATTCCTGAAGTGGTACTACGAAAAACGGTACCCAGTTCACATGCTGGACAGAACGGATATTCCATTTATCATCAAAAGACGGCGCGCCAAGCGCGCTGCTCGGCTTCGCCGACTCAACAAAAATCCCCGACTCTAAGTCGGGGACTTTTTTATGCTGTTTATTCCTCTGAGGCTTCTTCAAGCGCTGAGAGCAGAGAATCTTCAACGTTTTGTTTCTTTTTCTTCGGAGCAGCTTTCACAAGCTCGATATCAATCTCATAGCCAGTGAGCTTAGAAGCGAGACGGACGTTTTGGCCTTGCTTACCAATCGCAATAGATTGTTGATCTTCAGAAACAAAGACCTTAGCTTTCTTGTCCTCAATCTCAACCTTGTTGATTTCGGCTGGGCTAAGTGCCTCACGAATGTATTCGGACGGATTGTCACTCCAGGTGACGATGTCGATTTTCTCTTTTTCGCCAATTTCGTTCATCACGGCGCCAACACGGACACCACGACCACCGACGAAGGTACCAACTGGATCAATACCAGGCACGGTAGCTGCAACCGCAATCTTGGTGCGACGACCAGCTTCGCGGGCGATGCCTTTGATTTCCACGGTGTGGTTTTCCAGTTCTGGAACTTCCTGACGGAAGAGATATTCAATAAAATCAGCCGAACTGCGGGAGAGAATGAGCTGAGCACCCCGCTCGCCACGTTCGATATTCTTAATTAACACCTTAATACGGCTACCAACGGTGTAATACTCGCCATCAATTTGTTCGCTACGTGGCATAATACCGCTGGCGCGACCGAGGTCAATCCGCACTAGTTTTGGCTCCACGCGAGAAACCATACCAGTTACAATCGTACCAACCTTATCCTCAAAGGCCGTCAGTACTGCATTATTTTCCGCTTCGCGGAGGCGTTGAATCACCACTTGTTTAGCAGTTTGTGCTGCCACGCGACCAAAGCCGGTCACTTTGTGTTTTTCTTCTACGATGTCGCCGAGTTTGGCTTTTTTGCCAGCTTCAGCTAGCAGAATCTCGGTCGACGGATTGTAGGCCAAGCCATCTTCAATTACTTCACGCGCCACAAAAACATCGGCTTCGCCAGTTTTGGTGTTTAGCATCGCGCGAACGTTCATTTCGCGATCACCATTATCCTTGCGCCAAGCAGCGGCAATAGCTTGTTCAATCACGTTGATGACAGTATCTTTCGGCAAACCTTTTTCCTCGGCAATGATGTCAACCATCGCGGACATCTGCTTCAAGTCTAATCCTTCCATATAATCCTTTCTAATAAAACAACCGGCCTTGTCGGTCGGTCAATTAAGTATGTTTTTATTATAGCAAATGAGTTTGAAAAATGCAATAGTTACTTGACTTATGTCTAAGGTGCGGTTACAATAAGGTTATTATGGTCATGCATAAAAAACGCAGTATTGGTGTATGCTTATCTTCGGTTTTGTTGTTTTTAACTTGTTTGTCTGTCATGGCCTTAACTCTTCCATCCGCCTCAGCCGAAGAAAGTGTTGTCACTGAAGTCCAACTCAGCGTTCCAATCTCCTGCTCAATGTCTGGTACCGGCATGGAATCTCACAATGCTGAAGTAGTCAATGGTAGAACTCAAGAAAACATTGGTCTCACTACCATCAAAGCCTATTGTAATGATCCATTAGGTTTTGCCATTTATGCTATCGGTTATACTGATAATACCTATGGTAAAACTGTCCTCACTGATTCAGAACTAGGTAGTACCTATGACATTGCTACATCCAGTACTGTAGTAGATGCTACCTCATCATGGTCCATGAAACTAGCAGCAGTATCAGGCACTTATGCTCCAATCATTGCTGGATCATCCACAGACACATTAAAACAAACCGGTGATCCAGATTTCTCAGACTATACAGCTGTACCAGAAGAATATACTAAAGTAGCTTATCGTGCTGCTTCTACTGATATAGGCACATCTGCTACTGGTTCATCTGTAACTACTACCTACAAAGTCCATATCTCTCCTACACAAGCTGCTGGTACTTATGTAGGGCAAGTAAAGTATACCTTAGTCCATCCAAGCTTTGTTACGAGCGATGCCTTTGAAGATGCTGTCACTGTGAACTTTAATGGTAATGGTCTAACCTTCCCAGACGGTTCCTCTACTAATCAAGTTAAATATACCATGGTTTGTAAACCGGGAGGCTATGGTTATGTAGGTAGTAATTACCAAGAAGTGATGACCTCAAACATCACCACCGGTGGTACACAAAGTGGCCCGTACACGGATAGCGAGAGTGTCCTCCAAACCCTCACTCTACCAAATGCCGACAAAGTTAAAGTCGTAGTTGAATATGGAATTACTAGTGGCAGCATAAACCTAGCTATTGCTAAAGGTACTTCTGCTGTTCCTCCCGAAGATGCCCCTGCTGGTTCTTATGAAGAGATATATGCATATGATGATGTCTCTGGCACCAAATCATTTATATTTGAAGGTGACACTGTGACTATAAATATAGAATCCTGGGATACTCCAGCCACCGGTTATGACAAAGGCTTCTATGTTAAAGTCTATCCAGTCTACGATACTGAGCAGGCAAATACCACTAGGGAAAGACTCCCGGATGGCGAATGTTCCATTCGTGCCATCTCAGGCAACTATACTGAAACCACTGAATGGTATGGTAAATGGACTGCAGTGATGATAGATGGGTACACTGAAGAATTCGAAGATGTAGAGCCATACTGTGACGAATGGAGTGGTATGTGTTCTAATGCTGAAACGGCAGAGAGCCAAATCATTGGGTATATTGGGAACAATTATGATCTCATAAAAGGGTCCTCCTTAACACTAAATGCATTTAAACCAGTTACTTTTGATGAAGTATATGCTTCAGCCAATAAAGTAAAGCTTAATGGTTACTATAAAATTCAAGACTTTAATGCCTCAATGTGCCATAACGTTTCAGAGGGCCAGATCACGACGGTAATAGATGTTCGTGATAATAACCTTTATAATATCGGCAAATATTCGAACGATGATTGTTGGTTACTAGAAAACCTTAGGTTAGACCCAACTAACTCCACCACTGCAGCAAACATGTCATCTTCCAACACCAATGCCTCCGATGACGCCATTTATAATTATCTCCATGGTGGGAATCCAAATAGTATTTCTGGATGGACGAGTAATGCAGTGTCCAGTCCAAACGATTGGCAACCTATTAACAATATGGAGGATCCATTTATCCATAATTCTAATAATAATTCCTATGGAATATATTACAATTATTGTGCTGCAACTGCTGGAACTTATTGTTATTCACAGAACTCTTATAATGATGCCAATTCAGATATTTGTCCAGTAAACTGGGCATTGCCGACTCGCAATCAACTAAATAATATGTCCAGATCATTCCTAAATCCTGGTTATGCCGGCGAATATATGCCAGGTACTCAATCAGATACGACTGACTCTCTAGAAGGTGAAGGAGTAATGGCGAGTTATTGGTCATCAACACGCGCGAATGATTTTATGATGAAAAATGCATGGTGTTATAATAACAACAGCAAATGCTATGATCCATATGGATCAACCGGCGGCAACGGAATGCCACGGTATGACGGTCTTTCTATCCGTTGCGTCATTTCTGGTTCCCCTGACTAGTTATACCAATAGATGATTATTATTCCATCCCGCCTAGGCTTATTCTAAAATCTTATGTTTTTGTTATAATCATTAAAAGTTGATTTTTGAATAAGTATTTGTTATAATAGAGGTAACGATTTTACTTGTAATAAAAAGGAACTTATGAATATAAATGAGGAAGAACGCCGTGCCCGGCTTCTAAAATCTAGAGCCGAAAGGCTGCCAGACATCAAGAAGCAATTCGAAGAGGCACAAAAACGCAATTTCAATTCTAATTTTCAACCCGGTGGCAAGGACGAAGCACTCGTTAAACCTAAAAAAGCCACCAAAAAAACTACCATCAAAGTTAAAGAAGAGCCTCAAACTCCAAAAGCCAAAGCTAAAGCCGAGGCCGAAAAGCGCAAGGTTAATTTGTCTGTTTCTACCAAAAAAGGCGAGATGGTGCATCATCAAAGAATGTTGTCACAAGATGTTAATGCTCAAGCAACTCAGCACATCATTGGTATTCCAGTAAACAAATCTCGTTACAACGGTTACAAAGGCGAGCAAATCACCAACGCCAAACTCAAACAAATGCGACCAGATCCAGAAGCCGTGCGGATTATTCCAATCGGTGGCGTCGGCGAGTTCGGCATTGGTAAAAATATGACCATTATTGAATACAAATCCGAAATGATTGTAGTGGATATGGGTGTCTTATTTGCCGGCGAGGATTATCCAGGCGTAAATTACTTAATCCCAGACATCAAATATCTCGAAGACAATATTTCTAAAGTCAAAGCCATTCTCTTCACACATGCGCACCTTGACCATATCGGCGCCTGCCGCCATTTGCTCCCGAAATTTAGTCATTTGACGCCAATTTATGCAACCGATTTCACTATCGGCATGATTAAAAAACAACTATCCGAGCTCGAAGACGTACCAGAAATGAACTACCAAGTCGTCGATCCATTCAAACATGAAAAAATCCAAGTTTCCGAACATTTGTCAGTGGAGTTTATCCACACTTTGCACTCAATCCCGGGTAACACTGCCATTGCGATTAGAACGCCAAACGGTTTGATTTATATGTCGGGCGACTGGCGTCACGAGGAAAATCCGATGGGCGTGCAAACCGACTACGCGCGCATCGACGAGATTGTCAAAAACGAAGGCATTGACGTGATGATGAACGAATCAACCAACATCGACTCGCCAGGTCGTCATCCACATTCGGAGTACGACGTGGGTGAAAACCTAGGTAAAGTGATGGACCATTATGCCAACGGCCGGGTGATTATTTCGTGTTTCTCCTCGCAAATCCAAAGAATCGAATTAATTCTAAAAGAAGCTGCGGCGCGTGGGCGCAAAGTGGCGTTTTCTGGTTTTTCCATGATTAACAACGTGGAGGTGGCGTTGCGTTCCAAGTCCATCAAGGTACCAAAAGACACCATTGTAAAAATGGAAGACATCATCAATCAACCAGATGAAAAAGTCTGTATTGTCTGTACCGGTTCGCAGGGCGAGTTAAACGCCGTGTTAAATCGCATGATTACCGGCGCGCATAAATACATCAAAATTAAATCTACCGACACTATTGTGTTTTCGTCCAACCCAATTCCGGGCAACGAACCACACGTAGTAGGTACAGTAGATGGACTTTTGCGTGAGGGCGCACAAGTGATTCAAAATGGCAAAACGCATCTCACCAACATCGGGCCTCTACATCTTTCCGGTCACGCGTATTTTGAAGACCATGTTGATTTCGTGACTAGGCTTCACCCGACCAACTATCTACCATACCACGGCGAATTCTACATGCTTGAGCATAACGCCGAGATGGCGGAAAACGTGATTGGCATCCCACGCGAAAGAATTCTACTTTCAGACGATGGCGACATTATTGAGTTGATGCCAGACAGAACGATTCGTAAATGCGGGCGGATTCACGTAGGAAATAAATTGTATGATGATGCTGATCAACCAGTGCATGAAGCGGTGGTGAAGGATAGAATTCATATTTCGCGTGAAGGAATTTTTGTAATTGTCCTGACTTTAAATAAAAAGACCGGGCATTTACTCAAAACTCCAGACATTGTCTCGCGTGCCTTTATTTATCTAGACAATTCAGAAGAATTAATTGGCAAAATCCGCCACTACTTAAGGCAAAAAACTGACAAGTCAATTTCCACCGACCCGGAAATGAAAGTCTTAAAAGAAGAAATCAAAGAAGACATCACACACATTTTGTTTGATGCGACCGGTCACACGCCAATCGTCATCCCGGTGATTAACAAAGTGTAGTATAATTTTAGTATGAGAAAAAATGTGGCGAAAAAGAGAATTATTGGCTTAGATGCGCTAAAATTTATCGCCATTACATTGGTAGTGATTTATCACTGCTTTCCGGGAGCCTTGACGGGCGGCTTTCTCGCCGTAGAAATGTTTTTTGTGATTTCTGGTTTTCTCATGGCGCAAAAACTACTGCGCGACAAGCATAAGGAAAGTAAAAAATTCGGCACCTTCAAAAACTTCCTTAAATTCGTCTGGGACCGGCTTAAAAGATTTCTGCCAACCTTACTTTTTTGTATGATTCTCACATTATCTTTGGCTTACTTTGCCGATCCAGACTTACTTACGGCGGCGCGCCCGAACACATTATACGCCACGACCTTTTCTACCAACATCATGTCCATCATCAACGGCAACACTTACGAAAACTCGCTCATTCCAAATCTCTTCAACCAAACTTGGTTTCTCGCTTTGGAATTACAAGTTTGCATCTTGTTCTATATCGCGGTGGCATTTTTCTTTAAACTAACGCCAAATATGAAAAAGACCAAAAGTTACAAATGGTTAATATGGCTCTCACTTTTGGTAGC
Organism: uncultured Candidatus Saccharibacteria bacterium; assembly: GCA_964429055.1. Lineage (GTDB taxonomy): Bacteria > Patescibacteriota > Saccharimonadia > Saccharimonadales > Saccharimonadaceae > Nanosyncoccus. The sequence goes on along the minus strand of CAYSAK010000010.1, from coordinate 18,071 downwards.
CGTAGTTTCGTTTGGTTTAATGGCGGTTTACGGTGGTTGGTTTAACTTATACGACCGAGCTTATTTCGGACCAGACTCACATATCGGCGCGTTCTTCCTCGGTGCGACACTAGGATTCTTGACTGCCACGCAAAAAATCGCCCCAGCCAAAAAACGTCGCTTTAGCTGGTGGGTGCTACTTTCACTCAATCTCGCCGGCATTTTAGCAATGACGCCATTTGTCAAATACACTGCCGCGTCAACTTTCATCGCCGCCCTGCCATTAACGGCAGTACTTAGCACTATCATCGTTTTTATCGTTTTAAAACTCCAAGAACCAAACAATAAAAGAATTCCTCTTGTAGTCAAAGCCCTGGAATATCTCGGTTCACTTTCATTTGCAGTATATTTATTACACTGGGGGCTATATATTATCTTGCCGAGTTTGCTCTCGTTTTGGTCGCTGGAAGTAATACCGTATATCGCCATCGGCCTAAGTATCATTCTCGCTATTTTACTACAAAAAGTCATCATGCCATTTAGCAAAAAACACAAAAACATTTTTGCCGTACTTTTAATTTGCAGCATGATTCTACCAATCATGTCACTCGTGAAAGCTCCCGAAAAATCTTCCATTGAAGAAAATTTGAACGAAGCCAAAACCGAGCTAGAAGAGGCCAACCAACCAGCCAAAGGCGTCACGACGGTGGCGGTGGATTATAGTGGCGTGAAAGATTTGGCGGATCTGTTAAATAATAACGTGATGAAATATTTTGACAGCACGACGGAATTTGCTAAACCATATCCAGTGAGAGTTTATTATGGTGGCGCGACTTACAGTTCGTCAGGAAGAGCCTACTACAACACACCAAATTATAGCCGGACTTCGGAACTAGCCTCAAAACGCGTGATGGTGTTAGGTGATTCAGTAGTACTTGGCGCAACCAATGCACTGTATAATACTGTGCCTGGTGTGTTTGTGGATGCCATGGGCTCGCGCAACATGACGGATGCGATTAATTTGCTTGCCGGTTATCGCGCGGCTAACGGCGGAACTTTGCCATATATTATTGTAATTGGCTTAGTTACGAACTATGTTAATTTTGGCGCCGGTACCTTGCAGGCAATTATGGATGCAGCCGGGCCAGGGCATCAATTTGTCTTTATGACTGGCTATTGTGGTGACTATCCGCGCGACTCACAAAACAATACCATCAGGTGGATGGCGAATAATTACGGTAACGTCCACGTAGGCGACTGGGTCTCGGTAGTGGTACCAAACGTGGATTGGTATACTTATGCGGATCATACACATCTTACGCCAGCTGGTCGGCAAGCGTACGCGAATTTAGTTTATCAGGTAGTGAGCGGACTATGAAAGAATTTTTGAGAAAATTATTACTTGGTGTGATTTGCTGGACGGCTGTAATCGGAATCGCCGGATACGAAACTTATTCAATTATGAAAAAAGAATACATTCGTCAATCCGAAATCGTCAGAACCGCCCGCGAGCAAATCAACTTTAATTTGGACATGATTAAAATTGGTGTTTTGACTGGCGACGTAGAATCCTACGAGAAAAATGTGGCTGGCGTCAAAGAACAAATTGCAGTGATTGAACCGATGGATTTATTAAAAAACGAGCAAGCAGATTATTTACAGGTTCTTGGCGAATATGTGGAGCTTCTGGAAAGCAAAACTAATCTACTAAAAGAAATGCAGGATGTAAAAGCTGACATTGTGGCGGCGAAAGATAAAATCAACGAGCATTACGGAAACAAAGATACTTTATCGCGGGACAAAGTGCGGGAAGCTAAGGATAGATTTACTGGTGTCAAAATCAAAGCTGAAAAATACACGGAAGAAAAGGCATTGAAGGTCGTTAATGCGGTAAATGGTATTTTGGATGGTGTGATTGAAAAAGCCTCCGTTTTGGCGGATTGTATTGACACTTGTTACAAAGACCGGATTAGCGAAGTCACTGACGAATTAGCGGACAAAATCAAAAGTTTTGCCGACAGTGCGACGGGCCTCAACACGGAGTTTGAAAAAGAATTTGATTTTGAAAAAATGCAAAATATAAGAGAAGGTATAATTAAAGAAGAAAAGGAGGAAGAAAATGTCGAAGAAGTTTGATATCGCAATAGTAGGAGCAGGAGTGGCCGGAATGACGGCAGCGATTTATGGTTGTCGTGCCGGAAAAAGTGTCGTAGTGTTTGAAGAAAAAGTGCCGGGTGGCCAAATTATCAGCAGCACTGCTTTGTCAAATTGGCCGGGCGAGCCGGGAATCACCGGAGCAGATTTGTCTAGCAAAATCAAAAACCAAATAGTAGAGCTAGGCGCCAAATTAGAATACGCTACCGTACTTGAGATTAAGAAAAATGATGGTGGTTTTGTGGTAAAAACCGAAGATGATGACTATGAAGTTTTGTCGGTGATTCTCGCGATGGGCACCGCACCACGAAAGATGAGCGAAAAACAAACCAAGGATGCCGGCAAGCGCGCGATTTCTTATTGTGCAACTTGTGACGGGGCACTTTATAAAGGAAAACCGGTCGTAGTGGTAGGTAGTGGCAACACAGCAAAACATGAAATAGCATATCTTTCTAATATCGCCTCAAAGGTTTATCACATTCATCATGACGAACCGATTCCTGAGGATGCTGTAGCGGTGTTTGTGGCAATTGGTAGAGTTCCGCATACGGAAGTGGCTAAAGGGCTGGTTGAATTAGATGGTGATGGTTATATTGTAGCTGGTGAAAATTGTGAAACTTCTTGTCCAGGTGTGTTTGTGGCAGGGGATTGTCGCACCAAGTCTTTACGCCAATTAGTGACGGCCGCCAGTGACGGTGCCGTGGCGGCAAATGCAGCCGTGCATTATCTCGGGTAATGTGATATAATAATATGGCGAACGTATTGAGCCCGCTCACTTTAGCGCGGGCGAGCGTAGCGAGCCCGAATGGCGGAATTGGTATACGCGTTCGACTTAAAATCGAATGGAGAAATCCATATGGGTTCAAGTCCCATTTCGGGCACCACAATAATAGCCTAAATTAAGGCTATTTTTTTCTTGACTTATGCCTAAGCTACAGCTACAATATAATTATTATGGTTATGTTTGAGAAGCGTAGTGTTGTGATGCATATAACAACCTTTTTGTTTAGTATTCTTTTAATATCAGTTTTAATTTTAGCTATGCCTTCCGCTTACGCTGATGATTCTGCTATCACTATCACCAATGTTTCAATTCCACATTCTTGTTCTATGACTAGCACAACCAATACTCCTCACGATGCTAGTGTGGTTAATGGCACTTATTCCGGAGTAAATTATCCCAACGGCATTGGCCAAACTACATTGAGAGCTTTTTGTAACGACAATGCAGGCTTTGCTATTTATGCTATAGGTTTTACCGATGATGAATATGGCAACACTAAACTACATTCAAGCACACTTGATTCTACCTACGATATTAACACAGGAATATATACTTCTGGCTCTACCGTGAACTCAACTTGGTCTATGAAACTTACTAGTGTATCAGGAACATACGCTCCTACTATTGCTGATGGTACTAATGGTCTAGAAAACTTCACTACTTGGCACGTCGTACCAACAACCTATACAAAAGTCGCCTACAGATCTTCTGCCACCGATACAGAAAACGGTGGTCAAGGCGTAGGCTCAATGCTAACTACTACTTACGATGCCTATATTTCTGCTACACAGCCTGCTGGAACTTATGTTGGGCAGGTGAAATACACACTTGTGCATCCGAATATGGTGAATGATGAAAATAAACCAGTGGGACCATTGCCTACTTCTGCTTGTCCAGCTAATGCAGTCTGCTATGCTCCTAATGCCAGTGATATAGAAGGTACCATGATCTCTACTTCTACCACTATTCCCAGGCTCACTGCCATCTCCTCTAAATGCCCTACTGCCGCTAAACAAACCTATGCATATAACGCTTCTGGTTCTGGCTCAAATATCTCTGCCTCCACCACTTCCATTACTCTCATCGCACCTAACTACAAACGAGCAGGCTATGGTTTTGCTGGTTGGAGTACTGACTTTGAGGCAGATAATAACTCCACCATCTATGGCCCTAATGAAACTATCACCATTACTGCCGGCAGCCTCTCTACTAATGGTATGATACTCTATCCAGTCTGGATTGCTTCAGCTGGTAGTCTCCAAGGTTGGAATGGTTGTAGCTCACTTGCTGACATCCCAACCTCTGGTAGAGCTACCCTTGCTTCTATGACTGCATTAAAAGATACTCGCGATAATAATGTTTATACTGTAGCTAAACTCGCCGATGGTAAATGTTGGATGACTGAGAATTTAAGACTAAATACGGAAGATTCTACAAATAGTAATTTAGCACAAGGTTTTGGCGGAGCATTCACCGGTCTACCATCTACCACGGATTCATGGAGCACTAGTAGTAATACACTAGCGCAATTCAATAATAATAATACTAACCTAGGTGGCAAGAACGCTTCAGGCACAGATCTGTCCATCAGCCATAATACCAATACTAACTCCGTCCAATGGTATTCCTATGGTAACTACTACTCCTGGCCGGCTGCTATTGCAGATACTACAACACACAATACAAATAATGAACATGTAAGTAATACATCTATTTGTCCAACTAACTGGCACTTACCAGAAGGTGGTAATAAAGATAATAAAACGAACAGTGAATTCTGGGCTCTAGGCGTAAGCCTCACTGGAGACGAACCAGCTAATACTTCAAGCTCAGACTACCCAAATTATACTGATAGTCCAGAAAGCTATAATGCCTCTATGGCCTTCCGTGCTTTTCCTAACAACTTTATCTACTCCGGCCGCTGGAATGATTCGTTCGCTAGCTATCGTGGCAACAACGGGTTCTATTGGTCGTCGTCAGCTTACGGTAGCTTCGCGTATTACCTGAGCTTCTATAGTTCCAACGTCTACCCTGGTACGAATTACAGCTATAAGTACTACGGGTTTACGGTACGTTGCGTAGCTGACGAGTCGGGGTCTTAGCCTTCGGGACTCATAATAATAATGATTTTGTCTCCACTTTTTACGAGTTTAATACTTATTTGCTAAGTGTCCGCTGCGTCCTCCAAAGTAACAATTAACGAAGTATAAAAAATCCCCTGGTCACTAGGACCAGGGGAAAGGGGGAGGGTTAGGAAGAAGCCGAAGCTTTATTCAGGAGCCTATCAATCAGGCTCTTCTTTTTCTTCTGCCTTTTAGCAGGGGCGGGTACCGAATCAGCGAGCCCCCACTTGCGGATCTTGCTAGGGCAGTGAGTCATCCAGACGTCATAAGCGAACATCTTGGACTCCTTGCCCTTTTCCACGGGTTGCCGCATTGCTCCGAAGAATTTCTCTCCGTCGTAATGCGAGGGGACGCAGACGCTCACGGTCCACTCATCCACGAGTTTTGAAAGATCGTACTTCTCTGGCTCGTAGAGCAAGTCAACGAGCGAATCTTGTGGTAGATACACCGTAACGGTATCTTTCAGAGACCCAGGGAAGAGCCAGATGCCTTCCTTTTCTCCATGGGGGGAACACGCCTCAGCTTTGAAGCCGAATTGCTGCGAGATGCGCTCTTCCACCAGTTTAAAAAGCTCTTTACGAGCATCCTTCTCCTGGATTTCGTTCTCCCAGGAGGCCTTTTCGTCCTCTTTGTTAAAGGGGCTAAAAGGACAATGCTCCACCCAGCAGTCCTTGCAACGCTCCTCATCGGGTGTGTACCCACTTGCCCGATTGTTCGTCCGACAGCCGAGAATCTCGAAGTACCTAGCGATACGCAAGGTCTCGTGGATACCTCTTTTCTCCAGCGGTTGCCAGAAAGAACCATGAAGAAGCGAACCGCCTCCCCAGTACCAGCCGTAGGACCACTGAGAATTGTTGATGTAATCACCAACGGAAATCTTATCACTGAGCAGCTCCTGCCAGTCAGCAGTAGGGATTACCATGAATAGATATCCATGATAGTGGCTCATGATCAGGGGATGGTTCTTCTTCAGACCGAGTTTCGGGATGTAATAATACCATCCCGTCTTATCTGTGTAGATTTTATTCTCATTAATGTGGTGACCAATCAGTACAGAAACGATTTTCGAGAACTGTTGTTTTAGCAGTTCTGCCTTCAACGGATTACTCATTTTTATACCCTCCTTGTGAATGTACTATCGATTTGGCTTAAACCTCCTCAACTAGTTACTACCATTATATCATACTTACGCTAAAAAGTCAATAGCGCATATGCTTTTTTGGCAAAATGTCAAGATTTGCTATAATAATAGATATGCAGAAGGTGTATATCGCGATAGATTTGAAGTCTTTTTATGCTTCAGTAGAGTGCGTAGAACGGGGGTTGGACCCCTTAAAAGCCAAACTCGTGGTTGCGGACGAAACAAGGACTGATAAAACTATCTGTCTAGCAGTGTCACCAGCCCTAAAAGCCCTCGGAATACCAGGGAGAGCGCGTTTATATGAGGTCAAGCAGAAAGCCCGAGATTTTATCATCGCCCCGCCCCGGATGGCGTTTTATATCAGTTACAGCACGCGCATCTACAACATTTATTTAAGATACATCGCCGAGGAAGATATGCACGTTTATTCGATCGACGAGGTATTTATCGACGCTACGCCTTATCTGAAAACTTACCAGATGACCGCAAAAGAACTCGCCACTAAAATCATTAAAGAGGTGTTAAAAGAAACAGGAGTAACAGCGACAGCGGGGATTGGTACTAATCTCTACCTTGCCAAGGTGGCGATGGATATTGTGGCTAAACACGTAGAACCAGACGAGGAGGGCATGAGAATTGCCGAACTTGACGAAATGAGCTATAGAAAAACCCTCTGGGAACATCGACCATTGACGGATTTTTGGCGTGTGGGAAAAGGATATGCGAAGAGGCTAGAACAGGCTGGTCTTCGCACCATGGGCGATATTTCTCTCTGTTCGGAAAGAGACGAGGATTATCTATATAAGATGTTTGGGGTGAACGCCGAGCTTTTGATTGATCACGCCTGGGGCTACGAGCCTTGCGAAATGAAAGATATTCGGGCTTATCGGCCGAGCGGGCATTCATTTTCGTCTGGTCAGGTCTTAAAAGAGCCGTATAGCTTTGAAAAAGCCAAAATCGTCGCAACAGAGATGGCGGAAGAAATTGGGCTAAATCTTTTGAGGAAGAAATTACTCACCGACCAAGTAGTTTTGACGGTAGGATATGATAAAATGAACCTCTCTAATTATAATGGCGAGGTGGCGAAAGATTTTTATGGCCGGACGGTGCCAAAACACGCGCACGGCACCTTTAATTTGGATGATTTTACCTCTTCAACTCAAGAGATTCGCGAAGCGGTGCGGAATTTGTTCGATAAATGTGTGAATCCGAAGTTGTATATTAGAAGGATAAATATCGACGTGAACCACGTAATCTGGGAAGAAGACCTCAAAAAAAGTGGCAAACTGAGGCAGCTCAAACTGTTTGACGACCAAAAACCTGCCGATTCGGCAAGGGAAAGAAGGGCCAACGAAGCAATTTTGGAGATTAAACGGCGTTACGGCAAAAATGCTATTTTGAAAGGGTTTAATTTTGAAGAAGGCGCGACCGGAAGGGAACGCAATCTGCAAATCGGAGGACATCGTGGATGAAATACGAAGAAATATTGAACCACCCACATTATGAACCAAAAAACCACCCTCGGATGTCAAAAGAGGCAAGAGCGGCTCAGTTTGCACCGTATGCAGCCTTGGCCGGTCATGGTAGCGCCATTAAAAGAACCGCCATATTTGCCGAGCTTAGAAAAAGGCGGGTGATCGAACCGAATCTGGATGATGACAAGTTCGATGCTTGACTTTTGTCTGAAGTATGGCTACAATATAATTATTATGGTTATGCATAAATATCGCAGTATTGGTGTATGCTTGTCAGCTATTTTGTTGTTTTTGACCTGCGTTTCTATAGTAGTATTGGCTACGCCAACTGTTTTTGCATCAAACCCTGGCCCAATAACCCCTCGCCTCACCGATATTGTCGATGTCATCACTATCAACGTCCCCGTCTCTTGTTCCATGTCTGCTACTGGTACAGAATCACATACTGCTAGTGTCAACAATGGTCAAACCACAGGCAATATCGGTACCACTAATCTCAAAGTCATATGTAATGATAACTCAGGCTATGCTATCTATGCCATAGGTTATACTGATGATACCTATGGTAAAACCGTATTAACTAGCTCAGCACTAGGCTCTACCCATGATATTACCACTGCAACAACTGTTACTACTGGTACCTCATCCTGGGCCATGAAACTAGCATCAGTAAGTGGTACTTATGCTCCAATCATTGCTGGTTCAACTGGAGACTCCTTAAAACAAACAGGTGATCCAGACTTCTCAGACTATACAGCAGTACCACAAGAATACGCTAAAGTAGCTTACCATACCTCATCTACTGATACTGGCAATAATGCTACTGGTTCAAATCTCACTACTACTTATAGAGCCTACATTTCACCAACTCAGCCTGCAGGTACGTATGTAGGACAAGTTAAATATACACTAGTCCATCCAAGTTTTGTTACTAGTGAAGCCATAGAAGATGCTGTCACCGTTAATTTTAATGGTAACGGCCTCACCTTCCCGAATGGTTCTTCTACTAATCAAGTTAAATATGCCATGGTTTGTGAACCGGGAGGCTATGGTTATGTAGGTAGTAACTATCAAGAAGTGATGACCTCAAACATCACCACCGGTGGCACTCAGAATGGCCCGTACACGGATAGTGAGAGTGTCCTCCAGACCCTCACTCTACCAAATGCCGACAAAGTTAAAGTCGTAGTTGAATATGGAATCACTGCTGATACGATAGAGCTAGCTATTACTAAAGGTACTTCTGCTGTTCCTCCCAAAGATGCCCCTGCTGGTTATTATGAAGAAATCTATGACATGGATAATAATCTTTCCGGTACTGATACTTACATATTTGACGGTGACACTGTGACTATAAATATTAATTCCTGGGATACTCCAGCCACCGGTTACGATAAAGGATTCTATGTTAAAGTCTATCCAGTCTACGATACTGAGCAGGCAAATACCACTAGGGAAAAACTCCCGGATGGCGAATGCTCCATTCGTGCCATCCAAGGTTCTTATGCTGAAACCACCACCTGGAATGGTAAATGGATTGCGACAATAAACGAAGAAGAAGTTACTTTTGAAAAAGGGTGTTTGAACGGTGGTATCAAAGCCGTAGTGGCCATCTGCCCTAGCTCTGCCGAAGAGGATCTTTATGATTATTTGATTGATAATTATGATTCCGTCAAAGGAACCACACTAAATGTAAACGCCTATAACCCGTATTATTTAAGATATAATGGCAATGGTGCTTCTAGCGAATTTGGAATGGGTATACACCAAAAATATGTTAGCCATGATGGCACTTATGATGAAGAACTTGTATCTGGGGCAGATTTAACCCTAGTTGCACCAAATTATAAACGTGTCGGCTATGGTTTCATTGGCTGGAGTACAGACGCTAACGCAGCTAGTCGCCTTAACACAGCAACCCTCTATGGGCCAAATCAAACAATTACCATTAATGATGATATATTAAATACTGTAGGTGGCGATCATATTGTTAATCTCTATGCAATTTGGCTACCATCTGCCGGTAATATTCAAAACTGGTCTGGTTGTTCTAGTATGAGTATAGGTGGCGTAACGGCCCTCACTGACACAAGAGATAATGACACTTATGCCGTAGCTAAGCTAGCCGATGGCAATTGTTGGATGATTGAAAATCTAAGATTAGGTGGCAATTCTCCTATCACTTTAACCACTGCAGATTCACAGTCTGCTGGAGTTTTACCAGCTGCGAGTACTGCAACTAGCTGGGGCAGTGATGTTACCTCTCAAAACGTTAATGCACAGAATACTCTTTCGCCAGACCAACTAGTTACGGCAATATACAGTGGTGGGAGGACTAATAATTACTCCTACGGGAATTATTATTCCTGGGCTGCAGCAATCAATACCACAGCTCAAATAAACACTTCTAATACAACTGTTAACACGTCAATTTGTCCAGCCGGATGGATTTTGCCATCATCAGACAATTATCAATATCTAATCTCCACTATTAATGACAGTAATAGTGGTTTTACCACATATCCAAATAATTTTGTTTTGTCTGGATATGCAGATAGCGGCGTTTATCATACCAATGTAGGGAGCTATTTGAGAAGACTATCAGAGTATTGGACAGCCACAACCTCAACAACGAGTAGCAATTATGCTTACTATTATTTTATTACCGGAAGCAGAGGTTATATTTCTGACAGCCCTAGTACATCATCAGGATCGCCAAACAAGACTTATGGACGGCCCGTCCGCTGTATGGTTCCCCCAGCTAACTAATAAAATGACTAACAACAAGTCAAAAATCTTTAGTTTTCGAGTAGCTTAAACTCTCCACAAATACTCAGTCAAGCGATGTGATATAATAAGTTTATGAATATTTTGTACTGCGGGGATCAGGGAATTGCCAGGGGGCTTCTGGTTTCGATTCTGTCGCTCCTCATGCGAGGACCAAAGACCAATACCTACCATATATATATTATGACCATTAAATACGAAGGCGTGAAACCATTTACTGAGAAAACCGCAAAATATCTAGACACGCTCGTCAAAAAGACAAATCCAAAAAGTTTCGTCAAACTAATTGACGCCACAGAAGTTTTCGTGAAAAACCTCCCGAAGAAAAACATGGGTTCCTATTTCACTCCTTGCTCAATGCTCCGCCTTTACATGGACCGCGTACCCGAAATCGCCAAGCTCGACCGCATTTTATATATGGATTATGACGTAGTGTGTCGTGGCGACATTAGCGAATTCTACAACATGAACCTAGACAATATTGAGGCTGCCGGCGCACTGGATATTTACGGCAGAATTTGGTATCACTACCACGGCCTCTTCAAGCAAGACTATATGAACTCGGGCGTGATGCTATTCAACCTGCCAGAGTGCATCAAAACGAAAATGTTCGAAAAAGCCGTGAATCTCTGCACCAAGCGTTGGATGATGCTCGCCGACCAAGCGGCACTCAACAAAGCTATTTCAAATCGCAAACTAATTGACCGAAAGTATAATGAACAAGAAGAACGCCCACGCAAAGACACCATTCTCCATCATTTTTCCAACAACTTTAAGTTTTGGCCGTATTTCAGAGTGCAAAAAGTCAAACCATTTGAAATTGACAAAATCCATTCGGTACTAAAAATCACCGAATACGATGATATTCTAAAAAAGTATAACGAACTAAAGGAGAATTTGTAATGGCCAAAGCCGAATTATTCCAAAAAGATATCCCAAAAGAAGAAAGAGTCTTTTACTACGAATCAGAAGAAGATGATCCAATTAAAACCGACGAACAAGAGAAAAAAGTCGAAGTCGGCTTGCCCGAAGGCTACGAGTTTATTCCGAAAAACCCTTTCGTCAGAATGTATTCGTCGATTCTATTTCATTGTTTTAGATTGTTTGGTCGCTATTATGAAAAAGGTTTTTGGCAAGCCAAGTTTTACGGGCGCGAAAAATTAAAACAAGCCAAGGACAAAGGCTACGTGATTTATGCCAACCACACCAATCCGTTTCACGATGTGTTTGGTCCGGCCATCGCGGCAGACAGAAGAATTTTCACCATCATCAGCCCGGTCAATTTGAAAGTCCCTGGCATCGGTAAATACTTACCAATGATTGGCGCCCTGCCACTCGGAAAATCAAAAGAAGAGAAAAAGGCTTTCCACGAAGCGGTCGACAAAAGGCTAAAACAAAAAAACGCCTTAGTAGTTTATCCCGAAGCACACGTCTGGCCGTATGCCACGAAAATTCGCCATTTTCCAGCCGGCGACAAATCCTTTAAATATGCTACCAGAAACAACTTGCCGATTTTCACCATGACCACCACCTACCACAAACGAAAAGACAACAAGAGAGGCGATTTGCCGCGCATGGATGTCTACGTAGACGGCCCGTTTTTCCCAGATGAGAACAAGACAGAAGAAGAAAACCGCGCCATTTTAGCCAAAAAAGCTTATGATTCTATGGTAAAATATAGTAAGAATAATTCTTACGAATATTTCGAGTATAGAAAGAAGACGAAAAAATGAGTATTTTTGCAACGGGGTTACCGTTCAATAAACTAACCAAAGTTGTGCCAGTCTTTATGGCTATTAACAACGCTTATGCTCCGTATGCCGCGACGGCCATGCATTCTTTAACGCAAAAATGCGACAAAAATCGCTATTACAAAGTTATCATCTTACACGATGGTTTGTCGTGGGCCAACCGCATTCGCCTTCGCAACCTCGTGACCGACAACGTAGCCATCCAGTTCAAGAAAATCACTCGCAGCCTTTACTTAAAAGCCATTATTAAATATTGCACAAGGGAAAAAGGCGCCGGCGACTTCTTCTCTAGTGCGGTCTATTATTATCGTTTCTTCATCCCGCGTCTCTTCCCGATGTATGATAAGGGAGTTTACATAGATAGCGACACTGTGCTCCTCGGCGACATCGGCGATTTGTATGATCTTGATTTGGAAGACAAAGTGCTCGCGGCAATGGTGGACCCGAAAGTTACGGCAGTACCAGAATTCAAAGATTATGTTGACAATGCCGTTGGCGTGCCGCATACCGAATACGTCAATTCCGGCGTCATGCTGATGAATTTTAAGAAAATGCGTAAAATCCGCTACATTTCTACCATGGTAGATTTAATTGAAAAATACAACGCCGATTTAGTCGCACCAGACCAAGACTACTTAAATATTATTTTGAAGGGCAAGATCCTCCATCTCGACCCTCGCTGGAACACCGAGCCGTCAGAAGATTTGCCAAAAAACACCAGACTAGTCCACTTCAACTTATTTAACAAGCCGTGGCACTACACTGACGTGCCATGCGAGAATTTATTCTGGAACGCCGCCCGCGGTACCGGTTTTTATGGCGACTTAAAACGTCAGCAAACCGCCTTTGATGAAACCAAGCAAAAAGAAGACCACGAAAAAGTCGAAGCGCTCATCAAAAAAGCCGCTCGCCTCTCGAAAGTCAAAAATCCCCTCATCAAAACTCCTGAAATATGATATTATTAATGTAATGGTGCTTTGGCGGAGTGGTTACGCAGCGGTCTGCAAAACCGCGTACACCGGTTCAATTCCGGTAGGCACCTCCATTTTTTTGTCAAACATTTTGAATCAAAACAATACCCACTACCACTAAAATCGTGGCAATAAGATGCACGATAATCGATTTTCGGTTGAGTTTTTCGCGGCCAAATTCTGGCCAAATTAGCGTTAGAAGTATCCCCATGAAGAAAATTACAATCGGCGTACTAGAATCTGAAGCCGCCGAAGCCAAAGCCACCGAAGGCGCCATAAACAGTGCCGCGCGATAAGTAAAATCTTTCGTCACCCCAAACACACAGGAACTAAGAAGCGGCCTAAATACTTTTTTACGACTATTTTTAACAACCGCGATGAATCGTCGACGCCACTTTGGATGTGTGTACATAATAATCAAATTTCCCACGCCCTTGCCTAGAAAAACAAACGCCATTTCGGTGAAGAATTTTAAATTCTCCGCCAGCGCATTATGTTTGACGAAAATAATATTCGCCGAGACCGCAATAAACACATAAAGAAATGCATAAAAGATGGCCTTAACTTTAATCTTGCGGCTACGCCTTGCAGTGGTCATCACAATTAGAAGTGGTGCCGACAGAATCACCGCAAAAGCCACTAGTTGCAAAACCGAAAACGTTTCGCCGAGGAAAAACCACCCCATGATGAGATAAATCACTGGCGCCAACTGAATAAAAATACCCAAGTTTGTCGAATCATCTAGCTCCAAAGCTCGGTAATACGGAATCCCCGCGAAGCTATTCAAAATACCAGAAAGGAAAAAGAAAATAATCTGACCAGAATCAGAAGTATCGATCCCGGTAATCAGCACTAAAACGACAGCCAGGGCGATAAAAGTATAGCCGTAAAACAATTTTTGCGAAACCGCACCTTTACCTTTGAAATAATAATCCGAAATATAATTGTCAATAAAAATCCGAGTTGAATCAAAGATTACCGTAACTAAAACTAAAATCAACCAGTTCAAGCTAAAGCTCCATAAACGATAAATCCATAATAAATCAGATAAATCGTCAGCATGGAAAGGCCTTCAAACCGTGTAATCTTGCGACCACTTTTTGCGACCAGCCACAGAATCGCCGCCGAGCCAATTAGCATTACGATATCAATTACTTCAAAACTTTCTGGCGTTACCGTGCCAAACAGTGTCACCGGAAGTCCTAGCACGATACAAATATTAAAAATATTACTACCGATGATATTGCCGACCAGGAGTTCAGTTTCCTTTTTGCGTGCGGCCTTAATCGTAGTAATTAGCTCCGGCAAAGAAGTACCAAAGGCCACCACCGTGAGAGCAATAATCCGATCCGACACGCCAATCGCTTTGGCCACAATCGAAGCCGAACTCACCACGAGTTCCGCGCCGCCAACCACGCCAACTAGACCAACAAGAACCATCAAAAGCGACATGCCCAGTTTATATTTCGGTTTCTCCACTTCTTTGGCATTTTTGCGATTCTTGCGCGCCATTGTAATAATGTAAAATAGGAAAATACTAAAGAAGAGAAGACAAATTATGCCATCCGCCCGTGAAATCGTGTTGATATCCGAGTTCATCAGAATAGTATCTAAAAACAACACAACCAAAACGGTAGATATTAGAAGCAGTAGCGGCAGTTCCTTCGAAATCGTATCCTTCTTGATCCGAATCGGAAAAATCAGTGCACCAATACCAATCAAAAGAAGAATGTTAGTGATATTACTGCCAATCACGTTACCAAGCAGCATATCGGTCGTGCCATTAAGAAGCGAAGAAATCGACACCGCAAACTCCGGTGCCCCGGTCCCGAAAGCAATAATCGTGAGCCCGATTAGCATTTTAGAAACTTTAAAATGTGAAGCGGCGGAAGAAGCGCCGTCAATCAACCAGTCGGCACCTTTAATCAAAATAACGAAGCCGATAATTAATATAATTATTTGTAATATAATATCCATGTTTATTGTTTATGTTTAGTCTATACATAAAAAGTATATCATATTTTTTAAAAAGTATAAAGATTATTTTAAAAAGTATGATTTTTAATTTGCATCCATCACTTCATGGATCATTAAAGAGGCGGCTTCAATCGACTCGGCGTCTTGCTGGAACACGAAAAGAATCTGATCAGGAATCGTGTAGGTCGGAACGTGAATTTCGGTGCCATTTACGGTGTTACGCTCGAGATTCCAAGACGGCATCGCATCGAGCTGCAAGTTAATCAAACGATAAAATTGATCGCTCGGAATATTAGTTTCGATACTATCGCTTAAGGAAGCTAATATATTAGTGTAATTAGTAAGCAGAGTTTTTGACGAAGTAAGTTTATTTATCATGGCAGATAAAATATCTTGCTGGTTTTGGATGCGGTGTAAATCGCCCAGACCATAAACCTTGCGTTCGCGTGCGTAAGTTAATGCGCAGGAGCCATCTAGGTGCATAGTAATGCCTTCCCTAAAATGACAATTATACTTTGGACGATAAAAAGTTGCGTCCGGAGTGACTTCTACACCACCAAGAGCATCGATTAGTTTAATGGTCGAATCAAAATTGATTCGCACATAATAATTAATGCCAATGTCGAGTAAATCTTCAATTGTTTGGATTGACATATTGACGCCATAAAGCCCGGCATGAGTGAGTTTATCCATCAAACCCGTGGTGCCGTGCAGCTGCACTTCATAATCACGTGGCACAGTAGTGAGTAAAATCGTGTGCGTGCGCGGATTGACCGTGACCACGATGTTCACGTCGCTTCTTGAAACCGTGGTGATGTCGCCGTAAGTATCAATTCCACTAATATAAATATTAAATGAATCTCGGGTCATATCGAGCTCTTCACTTTCCACCGCATCAACCTCAATCCGAATCTGGATATTTTCAACAATGCGGTATTCTTCAATGTCAAAAGTCGTGAAAATTTCCGAAGCAATGTCGGCCATCACGCCTTTAATAAAAATCGAATCCGCAGTTCTATTGACAATTGCCGTGATGGCTTCGCCAAGATTATTATAAGGCACATTTTGAAGCGTCGACTTTTGGTTAAGTCTCTTCAAAGCCGTTTGATAATTTTCCGAGCTATCATCGTAAATCGCGATAGTGTGGTCTTTCAAATCATCAAGAGTTTGAACCTCAGAATCTGCAGGCACCAGCACGTAGTACTCTTCGATTTGATAGTCATGCGGTTTAATTGAATCAAAGAAATTAATCGTGCTGCCAAAATAGAAAAAGGCAAAACCAATTAGCGCCGTAAAGGCCAACTCAAAAATCATGCAACATATTTGAGTGATGATTTTAGTTTTCTTAAACAAAAGTACCAAAAAGATAATCGCGAGCGCTGCCAGAATAATAATAATCGGCAAGAAAAACTTCAGTGGCAAAATTGGCAATTTAACCAGCACAATGGAAAGCACTACCGCCGATGCTGTGTAAATGAAAAAGCAAATGCAATTAAGCACCGTAAAGAAAGTGTGCGCTTTTTTGGAATCAGTCTCTGGCATAAAGGTCGCGGGTGTAAACTTTCTTTAATACGTCAGTGATCTTGTCATCAATCCGGTTGGCGAGGATAATGTCGCTCTTTTTCTTGAATTCATCAAGATTGCTTTCCACAGGGTACTTCTTGAAGAATGGTTCAGAAATAGTCGGCTCGTAAATCACGATATTAATGCCTTCTTTGTCGAGTAATTTCATGATGTATTTAATGGCGCTAAAACGGAAATTATCCGAACCGGCCTTCATCGTTAAGCGGTAAATGCCAACCGTTTTCGGATGTTTGTCTAAAATCATGTCGGCAATATGTTCTTTTCTTAAGACATTGGCTTCCACCACTGCTGAAATCAAAGTTTGCGGAATGCCGTGGTAATTGGCACGAAGTTGCTTGGTGTCTTTTGGCAAACAGTAACCACCATAGCCAAACGAAGGGTTATTATAATGGTCACCAATGCGCGGATCAAGACAGACGCCATCGATAATATCCTTTGCATTTAAATGTTGTAGTTCGGCATAAGTATCGAGCTCGTTGAAATAAGCCACGCGCAGAGCCAAGTAGGTGTTAGCAAATAACTTAACTGCCTCAGCCTCGGTGGAGTACATAAATTTGACAGGCACGTTTTCGGAAATCGCGCCCTCAACCAAAAGCCCGGCAAATTTCTTGGCCTCTTCAGTCTTGTCGCCAATAATGATGCGTGACGGGTATAGGTTGTCATACAAAGCATGACCTTCGCGCAAAAATTCCGGTGAGAAAATCACGTTGTTGATATTGTATTTAGCTTTAATCTTTTCGGTATAACCTACCGGCACAGTAGACTTAATCACGATAGTAGTCGGACATTCACCATCTGGAGTCTTGGTGTTGAGCTCAAGCACCTTTTCAATAATATCTTCAATGCTTGAAGTGTCAAAATAATTTTTCTCTGAGTCATAGTTCGTTGGAGTGGCAATAATTACAAAATCCGCGCCCTTTAAAGCCCGACGCCAGCTGGTGGTAGCGTTAAGATAAAGAGTTTCGTTTTTAAAACAATCCTCAATCTCTTTATCAGAAATAGGTGATTTACGCTCATTGATCATGTCAACTTTTTCTTGAATGATATCAAGCAGGGTAACATGGTGTTTTCTAGCGATTAATGTGGCGAGACTCAAACCAACATAACCGGCACCAGCAACGGTAATTTTCATTTTATTTTCACTCCATTAGTTATAGATTATATTGTATCATACTTTTTGTCTTAAAATACAAAAATGGTGCGAGCAAAGAGACTTTTGACTCTCGATTCGCAAGAACGAGAGTTAGCCAGTTAAATGAAGTTTTCTGGAGCACAAAAATGGTGCGAGCAAAGAGACTCTAACTCTCGACCTCTTCCTTGGCAAGGAAGCGCTCTAAACAACTGA
>CAYSAK010000009.1:0-27036 GCA_964429055.1 uncultured Candidatus Saccharibacteria bacterium | reverse complement strand
TAGAACAGCCCATCCAACCTTGGAGTGTGCCAGAAGATGCTACCCAGACTGGGTAGAGTATCATACCCTTTGTGGCGAGAGTGGTAGAAGGTACGGTGAGAGTTTCATTTGGACCGTAGATAGTACTGGCATTTGTAGCAGTGAAGTCTGTGCTCCAGCCTGCGAAACCATAACCTGCGCGCTTGTAGTTTGGTGCGATAAGGTTAATGGTGGTGGCGGAAGTGCCCACACTGATTTTACCAGCAGTAGGCGAAGAAGAAATAGAGCCGAGTGAGTCCATTGAACCAACTATATCACTAGCGTTAGGCGCATAGCAGACATAGCCAGCTGGACAGTCAGAAGCTTCAAGTGGTGGTACTGGTGCAGCGGCAGTAGATGGATGAACGAGAGTATATTTAACTTGCCCAATATACGTCCCCGCCGGCTGTACTGGCGACACATACACTCGGTAAGTCGTAGTCAGTGACGAACCTAGCGCCCCTGTTCCTACATCCGTCGCCGAATTACGATACGCCACCCTAGTATATTCCGTTGGCACTGCCACGTAGTTTGAAAAGTCCGGTGTACTAGATTCTTTTTCCAAGTCACCAGTACTCCCTACTATCACTGGCAAATAACTAGACCCCGACGTCGCCAGTTTCATCGCCCAGCTCGACGTCCCCGTCGTCACGGTAGTAGCCGTAGCAATATCATAACTACTTCCTAAAGCACTACTAGTCAACACGGTCTTACCATATACATCGTCCGTATATCCAATCGCATAAATTGCATAACCTGCACTGTCGTTACAAATCACCTTTAGAGTTGTGGTACCGATATTATTGGCCGTCTCCCCACTTAGAAGGCTCGTCGTGTGCGCTGTGTTTAAAGTCCCGGTCAACGTACAAGATGACGGTACTGTAATTGTTACTTCATCTATCGATGTATCTTCCGCCCACGCAGATGCTGAGCTTAGCAAAAACCCTGCAGTCAGCATTACCGCCGACGACACACCTATTAATCGCCTCTCCAGTTTCATACTTTTATCATAGCACAACTTATTTTATTGTGCTAGTGTTTTTAAGACAAATTAATACATTCCGCCCATGTCCGGCGTGGCTGGCTTTTCTTCAGGTATTTCACAAATCAAAGCCCCCATCGTAATCGCCGTCGCTGCAATTGAAGTAGCGTTCTTCACCGCTTCCTTTGCCACCTTCGCCGGATCAATCACCCCAGCTTTTTTAAGGTCAATCAAACCTTTATCTGGTGTCATCACGTTCACCCCGAAGCCAGGTTTAGCCTTCTCAACTTCTGCGAGTAATGCCGAAGCATTCAACCCTGCATTCTCCACGATGTGCAGGAACGGAGTTTTCAAAGCATTCTTCACAATTCTTGTACCTGCTTCTGCATCATCAAGTTTAGCTGCCGCATTCACCAAAGTCACGCCACCACCAGCCACAATACCTTCGGCCAGTGCTGCCTTGGTCGCTGCCACTGCATCATCCACGCGGAATTTCTTCTCGTCAATTTCGGTTTCCGTCGCACCACCAACTTTGATTACTGCCACTTTGCCAAGCAAAGCCGCAGCACGTTTTTCAAATTCTTCCCTCTCGTAATCCGATTTCGCCATTTCAGCTTGTGAGCGAATTAGTTCAATCCTATCCGCCACTGCCTTTTTATCACCAGCACCTTTAATGATAGTCGTTTCGTCCTTCGTTGCAATGATCTTCCCAGCCGAACCAAGCACTTCAAGCCCTGCTTCTTCGAGCTTCAAACCTTTATCCGCCGACACTACCGTCGCGTCCGTGAGAATCGCAATGTCTTCCATGATTTCTTTACGACGATCGCCAAATGATGGAGCTTTCAGAACTAGCGAATTAAATACACCTTTCAATTTATTAAGAACCAAGAGTGACAAAGCTTCGCCCGTCACATCTTCAGCAATAATTACGAGATCTTTTCGTCCCGCTTGTGCACACTTTTCAAGCAGTGGCAAGATATCATTAGCCGCCGAAATCTTATTTTCAGTAACTAGAATCAACGGTTTATCAAACACCGCTTCTTGCCGGTTCACATCCGTGAGGAAAAATGCTGACGCATAACCTTTATCATATGAAAAACCTTCGACAATTTCCTGCTCCATTTCAAGGCCTTGGCCAGCTTCAACCGTCACCACGCCATCCTTACCGATTTTCGAAATCACCTCCGCAATTAATTCACCAATCTCCGCATCCCCTGCCGAAATGGTTGCCACTTCCGCTACTTTCTTAGAATCACCCTCAATTTTCTCAGCCGATTCTTCAATTTCCTTAACTACTGTAGCCCCAGCTTTTTCAATCCCACGGCGTAGTTCCATCGGGTTCATCCCCGCGGCAATTAATTTGTTCGCTTCGTTCAATATATTATAAGTGAGCACCGTCACCGTTGTTGTACCATCACCTGCTACTTTATTTAGTTTCTGCGCAGCAGTTTTAATCAACTTCGCTCCTACGGCTTCGCCCAACTTCTCATCTTTATTTGAAAGCTCCACAGCTTCCGCCACCGTCACCCCATCATGTGTAATCACTGGTGCGCCGTATTCTTTTTCAATGATGACGTTCTTGCCCTTCGGCCCAAAAGTTACTTTCACCGCATCATATAGTTGTTTTGCTCCCGACAGCACCTTTTCACGTGCTTCGTCTTCGTAATAAATCTTCTTTGCCATATTTTATAATGTCGCTAGGACATCCTCCTCTTTTAGAATAATATATTCTTTCTCGTCCATCTTAATCTCGGTCGTAGAATACTCTTTGTACACAATTCTGTCACCATTTTTCACTGCCTTCACTTCCGGACCAACTGACTCCACTACTGCATAAGCTGGTTTTTCCTTTGCTTCCCCCAGCAAAATACCAGATTTCGTTTTCTCCAGCGGTTTTTCTACTACCGCCACAATTCTATCTTTAAGTGGTTTTAAAGTCATACTAAAACTCCTTTTCTACCCTCATTATAGCACAAAAATTAGCACTGTAAAGCCACGAGTGCTAATTATTAATTATCACCATACTCTGGTAAATATTAATTGTCTTTTTCTGTTCGCGCAACCATTCGTCCACCGCCTTTGCCACCCCCGGCAGTGCCGGATTCTGATAATCATGCACTACAATTACTCCCCCCTCCGCCATTTTGGATTCCACCAATTTCAAAGAATCCCGAATTGATTCGTAAAAATCCCCGTCTAAAAATGCCAGAGCAACTTCCTCAGGCAAATCTTTGCCTTTTAACTCTGAAAACCATGCTTTTTTAATAACCGGCACCGGAAGCCCCGCACGAAGAAATCTTTCTTTTACTTCCCTTTTAGTGACATATAACTCGCCGCCCTTAAAATTCATCCCCAGCGCCGACTCATCGGCTTCGCTCTTTTCTGGCAAACCCTCAAACGAATCATAAATCCATAGTTTTTTGTCCGTTCCTTTGAGCACCTCCGCAAGAAGTAGTGACGTATCGCCCTTATAACATCCCAGCTCCACAAAATCTCCCTGGCACGAAAGCTGTTTTCGTGCCAGTTCGATTATTTTTTCGGTTTCAAGTGCCGAAACCTGATCATTCTTCCACGCCATCAATCAGTTCAGAAGCCTTCTTAATCATGTAGGCCGCTTCGTTAGTCGGAATTACATAAACTGGCTTCGAATCATCTTCTGCCACGTTGGTGTAACCTTTCGACTTGTCCATCGCTGCATCATTTTTCAATTTAAAGCCCATAAATTCTAGTTTCGAAATCACCGAGCTTCTCACTGGAATTGACCGTTCACCAATCGTTGCTGTAAACACAATCGCGTCAATACCACCCATCTTGGCTGCAAATTCACCAATCTTCCCCGCTACGCCATCCACGAACATATTATAAGCTAGTGCTGCATCCTCACGTCCTTCTTCTGCTCCTGCAATTATTTCCCGCATGTCCGAAGATCCAGCAAGAGCCATTAGTCCAGACTCTTTATTCATTAATTTAATCGCTTCCGCTGCGCCCAATTTTTCGCCCAACAACGCCCCCACTGTCGGATCAATTGAACCAGTTCTAGTCGAAGACATCAACCCTTCAAGTGGAGTTTCTCCCATCGAAGTGTAAACCGGCTCTCCATCCATAAAAGCAGTTACCGAACAACCAGACCCAAGATGACATACAACCATTCTTTTTTCCAAGATTCCTAATTCTTTAATTTTCCCCATCACATATCCATATGATGAGCCGTGTGCACCCCAACGCCCAAGGTCAAATTCGGAAATCACTTCTTCAGGCAATGCGTATACAGCATCTTTTCGTGTTTCCCTTGTCAAAGCTTCCGAATCACTCATCGTCATTACAGGTACATCTGGAAACGCAGCTTGCGCATTTTTCACACCCCGAATCGCTCCAGGCACATGTAGCGGATATGTTACTTTCGCCTTCTCAAGTTCTACAAAAGTTTCATCATCGACAATATGATGTTTCGAAAAATAAGTTCCTGCCGCAGGCGTTCGCACAAGAATACCGTCCAGTGGATGAGCTTCATTAATAAATCCTTCCTTCTCAAAAATCGCCTTGGCTTCTTTAAATGCATCATCCAAGTTGTTCCATTTTTTATCCACTACATATTCTGTACCATTCTCTTTTGTCACGGTACAAATAAATACTTTCTTGCCACCTTCTTCAATTCCCTCAAAATAAAGTGAGCAAACCTCATCCTCGCCTTCATAAAGTGAAAACTTCTCCGAAGATGAACCCGAATTTAAGACTAAGAAAATTTTAGTAATGTTTGTTGCCATAAAAATAACTCCTTTCCCCTATTATACCATATATTATATATGTAGGTATTTTCTCAAATACTCGCCCGTCGGCGTGTCCGCTTTTTTCGCCAAATCTTCTGGCGTCCCACAAGCTATTACTTGCCCGCCTTTGAGGCCCCCTTCTGGCCCCATATCAATCACCCAGTCTGCCGATTTAATCACGTGCAAATTGTGTTCAATAATAATCATCGAATTCCCCCCGTCTACCAACTTATTCAAAATCGAAAGTAACCTCTTCACATCATCTGTATGAAGACCGGTCGTCGGTTCATCAAGGATATACAAAGTCTTACCTGTCGATCTTCTCGAAAGCTCCGTCGCAAGTTTAATTCTCTGCGCCTCACCACCCGAGAAAGTCGTTGCTGGCTGGCCTAGCCTAATATAACCTAAGCCCACTTCTTGGATCGTCCGTAGTTTCCCCGCAATTGATGGAATGTTTTTAAAAAATTCCACCGCCTCATCAATCGTCATATCAAGCACCTGTGAAATATCCTTACCTTTATACTTCACTTCCAAAGCCTCTGAATTATAACGCCTACCATGACACGCCGGACAAGTCACATAAACATCCGGAAGAAAATGCATTTCAATTTTGTTCACCCCATCACCCTGACAGTGTTCACATCGTCCACCCTTCACATTGAACGAAAATCTACCGGCTTTATAACCCCGAATCTCCGCCTCCGGCTGCGAAGCAAACAAATCCCGTATCGCGTTAAACACTCCGGTATAAGTCGCTGGATTTGACCTTGGCGTTCTACCAATCGGCGATTGATCAATCACAATTACTTTATTGATCTTTTCAATCCCATCAATTCTCTCGTGTGTTCCCGACACCGTTTGTGCCCGATGCAGCCGTGCCAGAAGTTCGTTCGCCAATACTGAATTCACTAAGGTAGACTTTCCCGAACCAGACACCCCTGACACCACCGTCATCACTCCTAGCGGGAAATGCACATCAATGTTCTTCAGATTATTCTCTCTCGCACCCACCACTACTAACTCGTGGCCTGGACGCACCTTGCGACGCTTCTTTGGCACTGGAATTGTTTTCGCCCCCGACAAATACTGTCCTGTAATCGAATCCGGATTCTTCGCCACTTCTTCTGGCGTCCCAGCTGCCACCAACCGGCCACCACTCACCCCCGCGCCCGGTCCAATATCAATAATATAATCCGACGCCCACATCGTATCTTCGTCGTGTTCCACTACTAAAACCGTATTCTTGAGATCTCTCAAATGCTTCAAAGTCGCAATCAACTTATTATTGTCGCGTTGATGCAGCCCAATCGACGGCTCATCTAGAACGTAAAGTACTCCTTGAAGTCCCGAGCCAATCTGCGTTGCGAGTCGAATTCTTTGCGCCTCACCACCAGACAGCGTATTCGCCGCCCGTCCAAGCTCGAGATATCCCAGCCCCACATCCTGCATGAATTTTACTCTTTCGCGAATCTCCTTTAGAATTGGCTTTGCAATCAACTCTTCCGACTCCGAAAAACCTAAATCTTGCGACAAAACCTCAAGTGTCGCGTCCACATCCAGATTACACATATCCACGATATTAAGATCGTGAATCGTCACTGCGAGCACCGCTGGCTTCAACCTTGCTCCGTGACAAGTCTGACATTCTCTCACCCGCATAAATCTTTCAATATCATGCTTCATAAATTCCGAAATCTTCGGGTCATTGTATCGCCTCTCAAGCATCGGAATTACACCTTCGTAAGTTGTCTCATACACCGTACCATCCGCAAATCTTCCCGACCCCGTAATTTTCATTTGGAACTTCTCATCCCCCGTTCCATACAAAATCAAATGCTGAATCTCGTCCGAAAGTTCACCAATCGGCGTATAAATATCAAATCCATGTTTGGCGCCCACTTGCATTAATCTCTTCAACCACCACGAGTCCTGCTGTACCCGGTTAAATGGCCTAATCCCTCCCTCGGCAATCGTCAAATTCTTATTAAACACCAGTCCTGGGTCCACCTCCATCCTCGAACCGAGCCCCGTACAAGTTGGGCAAGCCCCCTCCGGCGCGTTAAACGAAAATAGTCTCGGCGTCAGCTCCGGTATTAATTCATCTGGATGGTCCGGACAAGCGTATCTCTGCGAATAAGTTAATATCTCTGTCGAATCTGCCGAAATTTTGTTCTCCCCTACCGCCGTCGAAGTATCATTAATTTTGAGTAATTTTATTATTCCCTGCCCGAGTTCCAATGCCTGTTCAATTGAACCCGATATTCTCGAATAAAGATCCGGCGACAACACAAACCTATCCACCACCACCTCAATATCATGTCGTTCGTTTTTGTTTAATTCCGGAAATTCATCCAGCGCATAAATAATGCCATCTACTCTTACTCTTGAAAAACCTTTTGCCGAATACTGCTCCGGAATATGCTGGAATTCACCTTTTTTTGCCGCCACAATTGGTGCAAGAAGCATTAGTTTAGAGCCAAGTGGCAACTTCATCACTTCATTCACAATGTCTTCCACGCTTCTTCGGCTCACTTTTTGATGGCAAACTGGGCAATGCGGCACGCCTACTCGCGCAAATAGAAGCCGGAGATAATCATATACTTCCGTCACCGTCGCGACCGTCGAGCGCGGGTTTCTCGAAGTAGATTTTTGATCAATCGATATCGCCGGCGAGAGTCCAGAAATTGAATCTACATCCGGTTTATCCATAATCCCGAGAAACATCCTCGCGTAAGACGACAACGACTCCACATAACGTCTCTGCCCTTCTGCATACACTGTATCAAAAGCCAGACTAGACTTCCCCGACCCCGACAAACCCGTGATAATCACCAGTTTATCTCTCGGTATATCTACGTCTAAATCATGTAAATTATTCTGTCTTGCGCCTCTTACGCGAATAAAATTCTCTTCCATAAACGCCAGATATTATATCAAAAAAGTCAATTTTTGTCCAGATGTAAGAAATAGCTCTAGAAAATCAAATTAAACGGGTTTTCGCCCTTAAATTCCACCAAAATATGCTCTTTATCACCATATATATTATATAGTATTGTCTCTTTTAGCTTAGGCAGGTTCATTTCTGATATATTTTTTTGTTCATCATACACTAACGGCAACCCTGATTCTTCTAGTACCTGATATGCCATCCACGGCACATACTCGCTAAAAGTCGGCATCAGAAGCCGCTGCAAAATATTATAATCTCTTGGCATATGTAGAACCACCGGCGAGAATCCAACATTTCCGCTCGCCTGTACAAACTTCGTCGTACCATCCTGCATCTCTGGCAAATCGTTCAAATCCGCCACTACCATTTCCATCACCATACTCCGATAATTATCTTGCTCTTTAAGAGCGTTCCCAAAGGTCAGGGCAAATACAACAAAACAGTACGAAATCACCACCACCGGAATCTTCAACACCCACGCCTTCTTCTCTCCACTCATTACATAAATTGCAAATATCGCTATCGCCACACCTAGCGGATACATCGCTCTTGTCGCATACAACGGTTTATCCAGCACCGCATAAAATGCAAACGCAAGTACTATAATTGCCAAACCACCCAGCACGGCCACCGCTAGAGCCCCCACCTTGTTTCTTTTGCTTCTCACCACAAATAACACCACAAACCCCACCAAGATTAAACCAATCAACACCAGCCACCACACTTTCAAATCTGAAAACACCAATGAAAAATACTGTCCTAAGTGTTCAAAGAATTCCGGTACCAAATTTTGAATTTCTGGTAAACTGTTTGACACATACGCATCCCGCGGTTTCATCAATACCATTTGGAATAACACCAAAGACACGATAAACACCACTGCCGAAAACCCAATATATTTCCAGTTTTCTTTGTTTTTTAACTTCCCGTCCTCATTCCACTCTCGCATCGCCACAAAGAGAACCACCATCGGTAAAATCCCAATTGCCGCTTGATAAGTCATGCAAACCACCAGCACTCCAATTAGAATCGCCAACCCATATACCCACTTCCTACTTTTTCTAAATAGCACCGGCAAAATCGCAAACAACACCGATATCGCCATATACGGCGCATCATATTGATAAGCCAAGCACTCTAACATGTACGGCGACAAACCCAAAGGCACCGCCGCTACCAAATACCACCACCACTTCGGTTTTTTAAACACATCCTTCCCTGTCACTAAACAAATCAAAAGCACGCTCGCCACTGCAAGAATCAAAAGTGCCAAAACCTGTGGCAACGGAGCAATATTCGTCAAATACCCATCCGCATGAAAAATGTGCGCGAGTACCGTCGTCAGATACCTTGAAAACCCATTCCACCCCGCATAGCCATAGTTCGTCCGTGCAATATCATCTGCAAAATGCACTCCCGCGAAAATTATCGCGAGCGCCCCCACCAAATAAATTAAAAACATCCAAAGTATCGGTAGAGTCAAAAACCGATTTTCATTAAATAGTTTCTTCACCTTTTCCATCATTCGCATTATACCATGTTTTAGAGTACTCCGCGTAGGTCGAGAACTCGTAACCGCTTTTTTGTAGTTCCGAAATCACCCAAGAAAGCCGTTTCACCAACTTTCGACCGCTATTATATATAATATACTTCTGCACCTTATACTGAGAAATCTCGGCAAACTCCCACGGATGAAAATAAGTTGCAAGATATCCAGTTTTCTTTAAAGACATCTTTGCCATCCTTAAATACATTCTTTTCGGAAAAACATGTAAAGCTAACCAAAACAGTGGCACTCTAAGTCCCGTCGCCACCGACGTCGGAATCTCCAAAATCCCCTTCTTCATAAATGGCTTCCTTGGCACATCACGATGGCTATACCTTCCTGGCACCCACGCCGGATTCACACTTGAATCATACAAATACCCGTTATTTTTCAGCTCATCATAATCAATCTCAAACATCCGTGGCTGGCGATACCCTTCTACTTTCACCCCCGCCACTTTCTCCAAAATCTTTTTCGACTCAGCAACGTCTGTCACAACCGGCTTAAAATGATCTACCCCATGGCACGCCACCTCGTGCCCATCTTCTACAATTTCTCGCACTAGTTCCGGACATTCTCTCGCAAAATTTCCCGTCACAAAAAACGTCGCTTTTACCCCCGTCTCCTGACACATTTCAAGAATCCGAGAAAGCCCCACCGCCGACACCTTCACCCCCTCTTCAAGCGAAATCTCCGCCCCGTTTTCCCGTGGCAAATCAAACTCTTCAATATCAAAACTAATTAGAACCTTTGATGCCATGCGATTTCTTCTTATCGATAATATATAGCGGTCTTCCCTTCGCTTCCACGTGAATCTGCGAAATATAAAGCGCCGTAATCGCCTGTGAAATCAGCACCAACCCCACCAAAAACGACACAAACACGCTCATCGCCACCGCCCCACTCCAATCAAGACCCAAAGGATCACCCAAAATATACTGCTGAATCAGAATAAACAGCCCAAACAAAAACGACACCGCCGTGATAAATATCCCAATATAACCAAATATCAAAAGTGGCGTCCTCGAGGCCGAAACCAAGCTATCCACCGTCAGTCTCGCTAGCCTCTTCGCGCTATAGGTTGGCTTGCCCTTCACTCGGTTTTTAGTTTTCACCTTAATATAAGTCTGTGGCACCCCCATCCAATCAATCAAACCTCGTGCCAGGCGGTTTCGTTCCGTAAAATCGTTAAACTCATTCGCCACGTTCCGAGAAATCAGCCGAAAATCCATCGCCCCTACCACTACTTGCTTGTTCCCAAACATCCGCATCGTCACATAATATAGTTTCGAACCAAGCTTGTGCCGCGTAGTGTTTTCTTCTCGCACCGCCGTCACAATCTCCGCCCCCTTTTCCCATTCGGCAATCATTTTCGGTATCATCTCCACTGGATGCTGCCCATCCCCATCAATCAGAATCACCGCCTCGCCCGTCGCTTCTTTTATCCCCGCCGACAGCGCAATCTCTTTTCCAAAATTCCTTGTAAACGATACTATCTTAAAATTCTTGTTCTTCTTTAACTTACACTTATCAATTTCCGCGAGAGTTCTATCGCGCGAACCATCATTCACCACCACTACTTCCACCGTATATGACAAACCAGAAATCACCGGCAGCAATTGTTCATCCAAAAAATCCAAAATCCCCGCCTCTTCATTATAAACCGGCACTACTACCGAAATCACCTTCTTCATACCATGATTATACCATAATGATGGTATAATATCCCTATGAGAAACACTAAGAAGCGCGTTGGCAAGTTTATTATCATCGGCATTATTCTCACTGTTTTTAACTTCCTAGTCTACACCTTCATCGCCCGCGTCATTTTGATGAACAACGACCTTCTCTGGCTCGACAGCATGGTTTCCTATGCCCTCGCCACCGTTCTCGCCTACATTTTACATTCTAAAATTACCTGGCAGGAGCGCCACGTCACCAAAACCGGCATTTTGATGTTCTTTTTATGGAATGGCATCACCGCCTTTCTCATTAGTCCCTTTTTCACCTGGCTCTTTGGTTTTCTCACGCCACTTTATCAATCTATCCACCAGCTCTGTACCAACCTAAATCTTCCTTTTGACTACAATTTTGTCGAAAGCACCGGCATCTACCTCCTCGTCACCATCGTCACCCTCATTTTGAACTATTTTTTCTACGACAAACTCGTCTTTGGCACTTCCAAAAAATCATACTTCGCTAAAGAAAAAACATACTCCAAAGAAAAACAACCAAAAATATCCATTATTATCCCTGTTTTTAACACAGCTAAGTATTTGCCAGATTGTTTAAACTCCGTCACTGGCCAAACATACTCCAACTTAGAAATCATTCTAGTCGATGACGGCTCCACTGACGATTCTAAAAAAATCGCCGACACTTACGCCAAAAAAGACCAGCGCATCAAAGTCATCCACCAAAAAAACCAAGGCCAATCCGCCGCGAGAAACGCGGGGCTAAAAATAGCCACCGGCGAATTTATTAATTTCGTCGATTCCGACGATCAAATTAAACCAACCTTCATTGATTCCCTTCTAGAATTATATGAAGCCGACACTTCTCTTGCCGTTTGTGGCCACCAATACCACTGGGTCAAAAAGAATACTTCAAAAAACTTATACCAATCTCCTTTAAGACCTCGCCGTCATCATGAGACTAAAAAAGTCTACGTCCTAAAACTTCTAGCCAAAGACGGTCGCCTGTATTCTTGCAACAACAAACTATTTAAAGTCTCCATCATCAAAGACCACCAGCTCAAATTTGACCAAAAACTCAATTTCGCCGAAGACACCAAGTTCGTCCTAGATTATTTAAAACACACTGAAGGCGAAATCGCCTATACCCCACAGCCACTTTATATTTATAACTTCGGCACCGACAGCAGCACCATCAAAACCAGCGCCACTATTTGGCAAAACTGGCAAACTTCGTATAAAAACCTTAAATCTTGGCTTGGCTCTCGCCCCACTCCATCCGAAAAATTCTGGCTCCACGTCATTCATCTTCGCTGGCGCATTTCTTTCATTCGCTCCAAACGTCGCGCCAAGTAGTAACCTACAGTTCTTTTTTTGACTCTTGCAAATCAAAACGCCTTATCACATATTCATCATCGAAAAACTCAAATCTCTTCTGCACCCAATCAGTTAAATATTCAATTCCCTCGTCAAAGCTCCTTTTATTCCAAATTTCCGCATCATGAATCGCCTCTTCTCTAATCCGCTTTGCGGTTAAATCAATATAGTCCAGTATTTCATCTTTTTTTGCTACTATTTTGTCTAAATAAATCTTACTCACCATCTCACGAAAATCAGGTATTTTCAACAAATCACACACTACCCATGAAAGATTTACCGTGCCCTTTACTGGCTTATTTCTATCGTAACCACAATACTTTGTCCCATCATGCTCAAAAGTGTATTCAAATCTGGCTAAACCCACAGATGGGCTATAAAACTCATCCGGCCCTCCTGTCCAATCTTTATTGCCAAATGCCGCGTCGAAATCCCAGGCCAGCCCAGCATGAATCTTATCCGAATAACCATCCTTATATAAATACCAACTCGTTATATAAGCATCTGGATTCGCGGTAAACTCACTTAAGACAAAATACTTTGCAAACGACTCCATATCTATCAAATTATTTATTTTTTCTACATCCTTTTTCTCTAGCGCTTTCAAAAAACTATTGTAATCTTTGACAAAATCTTCCATCGCCGCTTCTTTTTCGTCTTCTGCCACCACATCCTTAATTGACAATAAATCTCCGTTTCTTGCCTTATAGCACTCTTCATCACAATAAGCATTGTCAACCTCCACCAAAATACCTTCTGGGCTTTTCAAATCGACCGCCTGCTTATCTATACTCATAGTTTTAATTAAATAATATAAGCCTAAATCATTATCATCTACCAAAAGATGCACGAAATCACCTTTAATCGGGTACCCACCACCAAGCAATCCAGCTAAATAATATGCAAAATCGTTTCTCATCAGACTCGCATCCACACTATTTCCTACTAGCGCCCATTTTTTCTTCTTTCCCATATCCAAAAGATCAACCTTACTCGCAAATTTTAGCCGATATGATTTTTTATCAGCTAGCCACGAAAAATTTCCCCGCCCTCTAATTTCAACCTCCTCATATGTCTGTTCCTTGTCGCCTTCCTTTAGTATCACCGTGTTGCCCGGATAATCAGTCTTTTTACTACCACCATTTATTTCTTCTAGCGAAGCGTCTGTTAGTTTAATCTCAAGAATCGCAACTGGTCGTATTTCTTCTTTTCTCTCTGGCTCAATCATCAACCCGCCAACTACCGCTACTGCTAGTAGCGACAACATCAAAACCCCAAAAATAACTCGTCCGCACTTTCCAGCCGTTCCTTTTTTCTTTTTGCGAGCCCTTCCACTATTTCTCATGAGTCTATTCTATCATACTTAAATATGGTAAAATATAGCATATGAGTATCCCTCGCGTTTTAAACCGCAAAAATCGTATTCTTCTAAAAGAGCTCACTAAGACCGATTTCAAAATTCGTTATCAAGGTTCAGTGCTTGGCTATTTATGGGCGCTCCTTCGCCCACTTATGATGTTTGCAATTTTATACGTTGTTTTTGCCAAACTTTTAAAAATTGGCAACGATATTCCTCACTACCCAGTCTACCTACTCTGCGGCACCACTATGTGGAGCTTCTTTACTGAATGCACTTCTCAAGGCATTCAAGCAATTGTTATTCGTGGTGACCTCCTTCGCAAAATCAGCTTTCCAAAATACATCGTCGTTGTTTCTGCTACCTTAACCGCCGTCATTAATATGCTCATCAACCTTGTTGTCATCCTTATCTTCGCGCTCATCAATGGCGTCACACCAAGCTTTAGTTGGCTTCTTGCTATTCCAGCCATTTTGGAACTATACCTCCTTTCTCTAGGTATTGCCTTCCTCCTTGGCTCTATCAACGTCAAATATCGTGACATCACTTCTATCTGGGACGTTCTTATTCAAGCCCTTTTCTACGCTGTCCCGATTATTTACCCTATCACCATGGTCGCCACCAGCAGTGAAATCGCCGCCAAAATCATCCTCTTAAATCCTATCGCCCAAGCTATCCAAGATATTCGTTTCAATCTTATCACTACCGAAACAATTACGGCCTGGAATTATGTAAACAGCCCGCTTATCATTATCCCAATTCTTCTTGTCATTACTGCCCTCATTCTTGGCGCCATTGTCTTTCGTCGAAAATCTAAATTCTTTGCGGAGGAAGTCTAATGAAACGTTCTATCGGTACTCGTACAGAAATAACTGATCTTAACGCTCCAGCTATTACAGTGAAAAATCTTCACAAAAGCTTCCGCCTCCCTACTGAACAGGCTTTCGGTTTAAAACAGGCTTTCTTCAATCGCTTGCGGGGCATTAAAGGTTACAAAGAACAAAAAGTCTTAAAAGGCCTCGATTTCGAAATCAAACAAGGCGAGTTTCTCGGCATTGTTGGTCGCAATGGTTCCGGTAAATCCACCCTGCTCAAAATCCTTGCTGGTATTTACTACCCGGAAAAAGGCGAAGTCACTATTAATGGCAATCTTATCCCTTTCATCGAACTCGGCGTCGGCTTTAATCCTGAATTAACTGGCCGTGAAAATGTCTATTTGAACGGTGCCTTACTTGGTTTTTCTAATACTGAAATGGACGCTATGTATAATGACATTTGGAAATTCGCTGAACTTGAACCTTTCCAAGATCAAAAACTCAAAAACTACTCTTCCGGTATGCAAGTCCGTCTTGCCTTTTCCATTGCTATCCGTGCACGTGGCGATATTTTACTCCTCGACGAAGTTCTTGCTGTTGGTGATGCTGCCTTCCAGCAAAAATGTACTAACTATTTTGAATCTCTCAAAGAAAACCACCAAACTGTAGTTCTAGTCACCCATTCCATGGAAAACGTTCGCAAATTCTGTACTCGCGCCATTCTCCTAGATGACGGCAAAATCGTCAAAGACGGTGATTCAAACAAAATTGCTGATGCCTACCTTAAACTATGGTCCTAAAAGCCTTATAAAGTTTCAAATGATTCAAAGAATTATACAGTTTTAGTTTTTTTGTCATCAATTTATTATTCTGATACTTCTTTCTATTCTCATCCACCCATTTAGCATTAGGCGCGAAGTATTTCTTGTCAATTTCGCCATGTATCGCCGCATCCATAAAAGCATATCGAGCGGTCAAAACTGCAACTTCTGCCGCCTGTTTCAATTGTGAATTATCCGCAAAATACTCTACTGCTTCTTTCGCTGCCTTCTCCCGCATTTCCAGCCTCCCCACTATATCCTTCTGCCCCATAATACTATCTTCTCGCTTCACGTAGTGGTAGAGTGATTTGGAAACATATGACACTTTCTTTACTTCCGCGAATAACTTGTAGGTAGTCAACGCGTCCTCGTGCTTCTCGCCCACTGGATACTCTATTCCTTTTTCAAACAATTCTTTCTTATATAGCTTATTCCAAGCCACAATTTCAATGTTTTCTTGCTCTACCAGCAGTTTTTTCGTCGCATCTTCCCCACTCACTACAAAGCTGCTCGGAATATTATTATCAAAACCACACACCACCATATCCGAATCATCCTTTACCATCACCTCATACATCGCCTTAATATAATCAGCATCAACGTAGTCATCTCCATCAACCAAGGCGACTATCTCACCTTGGGACTTTTTTATCCCAAAATTCCTTGCATCCGACAACCCACCGTTTTTCTTGTGAAAGACCCTTACTCTTTTATCCTTTTTTGCAAATTCATCACATAGTTTTCCGGATCCATCCGTCGACCCATCATCCACTACCACAATTTCTAAATTATCATAGCTCTGTGAAACAATAGATTTTAAACATTTCTCAATATAATCCTTAATATTATAAACCGGCACCACCACCGATACTAAAGAATTATTTTTCATGCCTCATCCTCCGTATAAAGTGGCGCCATTTTTTCTTCAAAAATCTTCTCGAAATTAAATTCTCGTTCAAATTCCTTTCTCACTTCCTCCGCCATTTTCTCTGCTCGTCCTTTATCCCTCAGCATTTTTTCCATCGCCATAGCCAATTTATCAATATCCTTTACTGGTACCAAAAGCCCAGTCACACCATCTTTTACCACTTCCCTATTTCCTTCAATATCGGTAGCGATTATTCTTTTCTTCATCATCGCCGCATTGAGCAGCGCCAAAGATAACCCTTCATGATAACTTGGCAAAACAAAAATCTCATTTGATGAAGCAATCCGAAGCGGCTCATTCACATACCCATGGAACACTATTCCCTTCTCATTCTTCGCCATTTCTTGATACTTTACTAAATCTTCACCTTCACCATAAATATTCATGACTGCTCTATTATTCTTTGCCTTAACCTTCAAAAACGCTTTAATCAACTCTCTAATTCCTTTATCCTCCACCACACGACCTACAAAATAAAAACTATATTCCTCTGCTTTCTTTTTCTCACATTCTTCATACTCGTCAATTAAACCATTTCTAATCACTACCAAATTATTCAACTTCAAAGGCTGAATTCTTTTTTCTAAAGACTCTCGTTCGTGCTCGTTTATCAAGATTATCTTATTAACTTTCCTTGCGCATCTTAAAATCCACTTACCAATTTGGTTTTTCAATTTTTTATCTACATTCACTAAAGACCATGTTCTAAAATCCGCATGGTCCGTCCAAATCACCTTCCTACCGCACTTTAAACCAGCTAAGCTCGCCCCAATCAATTCATCACGCGACTGAACATTTAACACTATCGGATCATACTTCTTGATCTGCTTTTTATACCAATTCTGCAACTTGATTTGCCAAGCCCCATATATTGGCAACAGTATATTACGCCAGCTGCTCCAATTTTGTTGCTTTAAATACGGCGACCTGACATATTCTATCTCGTTCTTTTTCGCTTCTTCGATTAGTTTCTCCGACGCTGTAAAAATAATTGGCGTATAGTTATTCTTTTTTAACACTCTCGCGAGCTGAATTTGATACATTTCACCACCACCAAAACTCTCAGGAGCAATATTACGGATTAAAAATACCACTCGTTTCATTTATTCTACATGCTCTAAATAATTAATCGTATCATTCATCGCGTTTTCAATCGTCAATTCGGTCTTAAAATCTAATTCTCTCCAGGCCTTTTCAACATTAGCATAAATCTTGCCCAAATCTCCTGTTCTTCGCTCGACTATTTCATAAGGCAACTTCTTTCCGCTTGCTTTTTCAAACGCCGCCACCATCTGAAGTACGCTCGTCGCTTCTCCCGTCCCAAGATTGTAAATCGATACGCCTTCTTCCATTTTCATCATTGCTGCCACATGACCTCTCGCCAAATCCACTACATGAATATAATCTCGCATTCCTGTCCCATCTACCGTATCATAATCATCACCGTAAACTTTGAGCTTATCTAATTCTCCCGTCGACACCTTCATAATAATTGGCATTAGATTATTTGGAATATCATTTGGGTCTTCTCCAAGAAGCCCAGATTCATGTGCACCTACCGGGTTAAAGTACCTCAAAATCACAATCTGAAACTCTGGGTTAGCCACCGACACATCTTTTAATATTTCTTCAATCATAAACTTCGTTCGGCCGTATGGGTTCGTTATTCCTATACCAGTCTGCATGTCCTCTTTAACTTCCTCTACGCCCTGATCACCATAAACCGTCGCCGAAGAAGAGAAAATAATCTTACTCACATCAAACTTTTTCATACTATTAAGTAGATTAATCGTACCACCGATATTGTTTTCATAATATTTCAGCGGCTTTTCTACTGACTCTCCAACTGCCTTCATCCCTGCAAAATGAATCACTAAATCATAATGCCCCTCTGCCATTACTTTATCTAAATCAGCCCTATCTAACAAATCGACTTTATGAAACACTGGTTTCACGCCAGTTATTTTTTCAATCTTATCTAATACCGTAATCTTGCTATTAAACAAATTGTCCAATACCTCTACTTCGTAACCCAGGTTTATTAATTCAACTGCTGTATGCGAACCAATATACCCAGCCCCGCCAGTTAATAATATCTTCATACCAAATCCTCCTTTTTGTTACGTAACAATTTAGCTAAATCATCTGCTAAGCCGATACAATCCTCCATACAATTATATGTCCATTTACCATACCGCCCTATTGTATAAATATTATTCTTTTCTAATCTATCAAATTCATCTTCAACCATTCTTGATTCTTCCGTTGAAATATGCACGTATGCTGGGTCCATCATCAGTATATTCTTATCTACCAACGTCATACTTTCATCAATTATCCCAACTCTTTTCATACCTTCGAGGGCCTCAGCAAGCTCTTTTTCTACATTAATATCCTTTTCTTTTTTATTGAAGCCAATCTCTACATATATGCTCAGCTTATCCTGGCCAAGTATATTATTATAAAAACCTATCCGATAAAAGTTTAAATTCTTATCTGGGAAATACACCCAATGCTCATTTTTAAACTTTGGAGACGGTTTGTCAAAGCCCAAATTCAATACCAACACCTTGTTATATGACAATCTTTCGGCTAATTCATTCTTCCCTTGATCACCAAGAACTCTTAAAAAACTATTAAATGGCATAGTATTTATAAGGTTATCATAATAAAACCTTCTTCCATCTACTGTCTCAACATACTTTTTCTCACTATTCACTAATGATGCTTCTGTATTTAGGAGCACTTTGTCTTTATCTAAATGACTATATAATTTATCAATAAAATACCCTGTTCCCTTTTTTAAATACATAAATTCGTCATTATAAGTAGCCTTGGAAACCTTGTTCATGCTATCCATCACTTGCCCAAAATCAACATATGGGAAAAACCTTCCCATTGCATCTTTATCTAACTCCTTCAAATCAGTCGCATAAAGCTTCTCATTATATGGCTTCAAAAACTTCTCTGTAATCGCTTTTCCAAATTTGTTATAAAGCATTTCCAAAAAATTGTCAGCCTTTTCATCCTTATTTCTAAAATACAAATCACTTAAACATTCTATGAATTCCTCTTTTTCTAGCTCATGAATGTTAGCCTGAAAAGGATAATCTATCAGTTCGCCTTTATAATAAATCTTCGTATTCTTTTTCTGCCTTATAATTTGGTCTTCCTCTACCATCGAAAGAAACAGTTTTTTATACGTTTCATTCCTAAAATGATAAAAATGCCCAGCGTAATCCCAAACATACTCTGGATTAGGGATCGTTCTGCAATATCCGCCAGGCGTACTATCTTTTTCTATGATTAAATAATCATCTCCTAAAAAATATGCAAGCGAAAGGCCGGACAAACCACCGCCAATTATTAAATTAGTCACCTTTTCTTCAGCCACAACTCCTGCTCCTTACTTATATATTAAGTATATCACCTCTCATTGCAAACCCATATATTTTTTGTTATAATCTTATGAGCATGAAAGATGGTGTAAAAATTGATATTATTATAGATAATTCTTCTATTTCTGAACTCCATGACACAGTTTCTAGCATTCTAATGCAAAATGCTTCCAGCCGCCTAAATATTTGCGTCAACGTCATCAACCAAACCAATCTCCCTATTGAATCTGAACTAAGTCGCTTGAAAGAGGCCGGAATTAGCATATCACCTGCTCAAGCATCACCAAGATTTACAATTAGCCTCACAAGCGGAGAAGCCTTATCTAAATCATTCTTATATAAAGCAGTTTATTATCTAAAACACAACGATGTACCTTTTGTCTGCCCTGAGTACACTTTTAAACGCATTGATAATAGTCTAATCATCGCTACAGTCCGCAACCACAATCTTCTCTCTAATATAGTTCTAGGAAAACTAGTTGACCTTAAAAAAGAATCTTCTTTTAAACACTACTCTCCTCAAGCAAATATTATCCCTAATACCTGTATTGCTACCACTACTATTGATATCAACTTCAAAGATTACTACCGATTATTAAAAAAAGAACAATGTTTTTTTGATGATCGCTTCTTCTCCCCACATAGCGTCGACAAGAATAGCAGTAACCAATCTCCTGCACGTCTCTATCAAAAGAAAAACCGTCTGTCTAAACTCTGTGGCAATAGCAAAGTTAGCAAGGCAATCTTAAAATCTGCTGATGAATACTTATCTTCTAAAAGAATCTCCAAGGATTGTCCTCCAGCCTATATTAGCCCTCAAATCAAAAATGAACTTTCTTTACTCTCCACCATTAAACTAAGTCTCAATGGCTATGAAAACATGAAATATTTTGACATCACTTCGGTAAAATCAAAATACTCTCAAGAACTATACTATTGCTACCAACTGGTCACTAAACATCTTTTACACGATAAATATGATTATATTATGGTTGTACCTTGGATTATCCCAGGAGGAATCGACCTATTCTCAATCAACTATCTCAAAACTATTGCCGAACTTCATCCAGATTATCAAATCTTAGCTATCCTTACTAACGATTTTTATCATTCCCTCACCACAAAGGAATTAAATTTTCCTAAAAACATTGAGCTAATTAACCTCCCCGACATTCTACACAACGACTTACTCTATCAAAAGTATTCCATCAATTTACTATATTCATTAATAAACGTATTAAACCCTCAATATCTTCACATCATTGCTAGTAAAGTCGGCTACGATTGTATTATTAAGTATAGCAGTCAAATCCACGCTAAGACTTCAGTGCTTTTCTCCTCTTATAATTATATTGTTGGCAAAAATGGTGAATACTTAGGTTACCACGTACAAGAGCTACCAAGAGCTTATCGCCCAGGAGATATTATCACTACAGACAATCAAAAAGCAAAAGATTTTTTGGCTGAAGAATATGGGTTTATAAAAGACGATATATTAATACACCGCCAGCTTTTAGAACCAAACACTAAAACAACCCAAAAAGCAGAAACTGATAGAATTAAAATCCTCTGGGCCGCTCACGTCAGACCAGAAAAAAATCCTGAGATCTTGCCGAAAATTGCCAAAAGTCTTTCAAGCGAAAAAATTGATATTGTTTGTTATGGACTATTTGACCCTAGCAACTGGGAGAATGGGAAAAACCCTCTGAAAACAAGTCTCAAAAACCTTACCTATGCTGGCCCATACCAGAATTTCTTTAAAGATATTGAACCATCAAAATATGATTTATTCTTATATACCTCACTTACTGATGGGACCCCTAATGTTATTTTAGAGGCAGCTATCGCAGGATTGCCGATAGTCTCATCTGATATTGGCGGCATTCGCGATGTTGTTGGGCAGAATGCTATTCTTATTAAAGACACTAGCTCCCCAGAAGATTTTATTAATGGTATTAAACAAATACTGTCGCACAAAGCAGATTATCAGAAAAAATCTCTTGCCCTTAAGACTAAACTCGCTAAATTGTATGACAAAAACAATTTCGACAATCAAGTTAAAGACATGCTAAAAAGGAGTGCTAAAAATGTCTAAACCTATTTTGACTATCGCCATCCCAGCTTATAATGTAGCCCCATATATTGGACAAACTGTCAGCTCACTAGTCAGTAGTAAATACCAAAACCATATTGAAATTATCATTGTTAATGATGGGTCTAGCGATTCTACCGCCGAAGTAATCGAAAAAATCGCCAAAAAACATTCCTGCGTCAAAATTATTAACAAAACTAACGGCGGCCATGGTTCTTCCATCAATGCCGGATTGGAAAACGCCACTGGCAAATATTTTCGTCTACTAGACGGTGACGACTGGTTTGATACTAACGAATTTGACCAATTCATTGAGAAACTATTATCAGAAAACGCCGACCTAGTATTGACAGATTATGCCGAATGCTTTATTAAGCGACATCTAACTAGGCCAGCTTTATATTATTATTTACTCCCGGAATTCAAGCTAATCAATCTAGATGAAATATACTTCCCAGAATGGGGACCCACTCTACCTACTACCACCATCAAAACTTCTTTATTAAAGAAATTCAATTTGAAAGTTGATGAGCATTGTTTTTACGTAGATCAAGAATACAATCTTGCCTGTTATCTATGTGCCAAAACTGTCAAATACTATCCATTTATAGTATATCAATACCGTCTTGAGCGCGAAGGCCAATCCATGGAAAGGGCCTCTCTTATTCGTAACGTCTATTCACATGAAAAAGTCTGTGCAAGGCTTTTGTCTGAATTCAAAAAGCACTCTGCAACCATGCCCACCGCCAAAAAGGATTATCTCTCTTCGAGAGTTATTATCCCAATGTGCCACATGCAATATGAAATAGCTACAGATTATTGTAAATCCAAAAAAGCCTTTATATCATTCGACAAGAAGCTAAAACCATATAAATCCTTCTATAATCACCCTGGCATCGCTGGGACTATCACTAATTTCCATCGTAAAACCCATGCTCTATTCATGCCATTTAATTCCCTAGTCAAAAAAATAGCCCAATACAAAGAAAGATTATCTTCAAAATTCCCTAAAAAGAGACCTCTCCTTATTCTCGCTCTCATCATCTTCCTCCTTCTCATTTTATTAGCTATCCTCCTAGAAATGTTCTTCCATATCAATCCGTTTATCACTTTTCTTTCTTGCTTATCTTTTCTCTTTCTAATCGTTACTAGTTTCCACCGAATATCGAACTATTTGATCTTCAGTCTTCTTAATTCTTTGATCCTCCTTATTGACCACACTTATTTCCCTCTTGTTATCTGCCTTTATGCCTTTTCTTTCCTATATATGATTGCAGTTAATATTATCAAGTTCAAATTTACAAAAACTATGCTCAAAAAAGACATCAAAATGATAATTAAACTTTCAGTCGCCGCCATTATTTCTACCCTCACTTATTTTATAAGCACTTTACTTCACTAACACTCTTGCAAGCAAATCGTGTAACCTATTGATGATTTCTTGAGCCTGTTCTTTCTTCTTCTGGTTGTTGATGTCTATACTCAAAGCCGATTTTATTGTTTTTTCAAATTTCTCTGGCGAATCACCAAAACTAAAGTTGATAACTTCAGGGCTATAGCATTCTTTAACGTACTTTATCTTGTTATAATAATGCCGATGTTTAGGACTATAATCCAACGAAACAGTTCTGACGCCTGCACAACTCGCTAATAAAAGAGCATGGTAGCGCATTGCAAACACCACATCGCAAGAGGTAAGAACATTTATCACTTCCTCAGAATTATTCAGATTATCATTATTTTTAATAACTATTTTTTTATTAAACTTAGTTTCTTCTAGCTCTTCTTTCATCCTTTGGAACAACCTATAATCGTTGTTTTGGTAATCATAAAATGGAATCATCATTATTTCTACACCAACGCTATCTTTCAAGTTTTTGTTCAAGTATTCAATCATCTTTTTAGTATAACCAGACAAAATATCAAAAGTTTCTTCGCTCAAAATATAAACTAACCCAATTATTAATTTCTTCTTCCGCGATCCTTTTTCTTCCTTTAACCACTTAAGTTGTGCAAGTGCCAGATCGTCAACGATTTCAATCTTGTCCTCTTGTATCCCAGCCTGCTTTAAGGTTTCTAGGCTATTTGTATCTCTCAGCGAAAAATGTGCTGCTCCATTTATCACATACTTCAAATCCTCAATAAAATACTTATTTTCAATCTTTTCGTTAGCACTCACCCCTAAAACCACAACTTTGCCATGATGCTTAATCACCGCTTTTGAAATAGCCATCAAAGAATACGATAGTATCGTTTTATCTCCATTATAATAATAGTCATGGTCGTCCAGCATCGCTCCGCCACCCCATATCACCATATCAAATTTTTTACTAATCAGAGCAATATCATTGGGCTTTCTAGGATAGTGTATCGCCTGGTGTGGTGCATAAAAACTTGTGTCAAATACATAGTTATCTGACATCATTATGGTTACTTCGATATTTTTTTCGTCATAATAATCAAGCAATGTTCTCAACATTAGTTCATCACCAATGTTTCTTGCACCATAAAAACCCATTATTAAGACTCGACTTCCTGGGTCTAGCGTCGCAATTTCCAAAGACACATATTCCCTGAGCTTTTTCGAAAGGATATCAATTCTATCCTCAAGACAATCAAGCCTCTCGAGGCTTTGTCCAATTCTCTGAGAAAGCTCATCAAACTTCTCCGATATCACTTTTTGCTCAGAATCTTTTTTGAAAAAACCCTTTTCTAGTTTATTCTTCAACATACTTTAATTATAACAAATTATACTTCACCCAATTCAATATATCTTATACAATTATTGGTTTCTTTTTCAAAATCGTATTCAGTCTGTAAACACCAAGTATCATCTGGCATATATCTCTTTCTTACAAACTTTCTCTCCATACCAAAAGTTAAGAGAACATTTTTATCGACATTTAAGTTAGTTGCATCAACCTTATAAGATTCCTTAATCATCTTCATCACTCTTGGTCTCTCCATTGGCACCCAAACCTCAACTAAATCCGCATACTTTATACAATTAATGGTCCCACCCTCAGTATCTACAATGAGGCACATTTCGTTCCCCTCCATCGTGAAGGCTTTTTCTTCAAAATAATAATTCTCCCCCTCTTCCACGGTCTTTACTACTGAGTTTTTAATTGGGTCAATTATTTCAACTTCACTATCTTTAGCCGTCATGTATCTCGGCGACATCATTTTATAAGTCTTAAATTCCACGTCTTTCAATTCGCTAAATAAAACACATTCGTTTTCTTCAAACAATTCCTTGTTTCTTAAACATAGCTTGCCGTCTGGCAAAGAAATTTTCTCGTCATAGAAATCCCTCTTCAAAGGAGCCTCCCCTTCCTTATTAGTGCTCATTTCTATTTTCTTCGTTTCAGCTCCCGCCTCCAAATATCGAGGTCTTTCCATATCTTGCCAAACCCATTCAGCCTCTTTCAAATCACGATAAAGCACGCACCTATCCAAATGCTTTTTATTGTCCTCTTTCGTCCTGAGACACATCTTATTGTCGCTCGTAACAGTTTTCATTTCAAAGAACAATATCTCGCCCTCCAAGATCGATTCACTAGAATAATCACCCTTTTCTAAATCGTAATATTTTAGTCCCTTTTGTGTCATTAAATAGCGCGGGCTCTCCATCTCATACCAAATCACCTCACCTTCTTTAGTTATTCCCGAGAACCAATCCTCAAAATAATGATAAAAATTTCTATTCCCATATGAACCACAGTAAGCCGTGCCATAGCCCGCCGCGAGAGACCCCTCGTTCGGCTGATACGGTGTATACCGATAAAGCGCCGACGTCGCCAAGTTCCTCACGTTCACCACCGAGCCACCACAAGCCGCATTCGGATTATATTGAATATAGTTATTACCGAGAGGATAATTCGTCCAACCTCCATTTAAAACCGTCCTAAACATCGCCGCCGCATTTCTCACTTGATTTTTAAATCCATAATATTTTTCTGAACAAGCCGCCGTATCTGGACAACCATATCCGGTCGCCGAACGGTATTGTCGACTATTCGGAAAATCATCCGTAATCAACCCCTGTTCCTTTTGCAACAAAACTATAATAACTTGCGGATTAATTTGATAATCTTGTGCTGCTTGCCAAATAATATGTGCCGCGGTTTCTCCTTCGCCAATCACCTCACCGTCACCAAACAACTCCTCAGACAAGCAAATAAAATGTCCGTTCTCAAAATGCCAAGAAATACTCGGATATCTTTCTTTTAATAATTCATAATTTGCTTGGTTAGTGTTACTACATGGGTTCTTGGCCGTCAAAAATGCTTGAATTTCCGCTTCACTCATTGAATTATAATTACTCATTTGATAGTCTGAAATAATATACCCCGGATCAAAATTGGCTAAGTTTGCCGCTTCAACTTCATCCTTATCGCTAAACGTCTGTCTTAAAAATGTAAACAAAAACACGGCAAAAAACACTGCAAGCGCCATGAACCAAATTCGCGTATCACGCCTTCTCACCCGCATCTTTCCAACTTCCCTATTATTACAATGCCGAATCCACATTATATTTCTGTCTCCCCGCTAATAATGCCCGTTTTCTCACCAGAACTCACGTTAATGTTCACTTGTATTTTACCCGACGAAAGCTTCTCAACTGGCACATTAAACCCTTCACATGTCGAAGTTGATGCCGAATCGATTACTGACGCTAG
The DNA here is from genome assembly GCA_964429055.1 of uncultured Candidatus Saccharibacteria bacterium. Classification (GTDB taxonomy): domain Bacteria; phylum Patescibacteriota; class Saccharimonadia; order Saccharimonadales; family Saccharimonadaceae; genus Nanosyncoccus. The sequence continues at coordinate 609 of CAYSAK010000009.1, read as the reverse complement.
GCTCGTGTACAAAACTTCCCCACCTTTTATCACATTTATTTCGCAACTTCCGCTCGTTAAATATTGATCAATATTTACTCTCACTACCAAATCGCTACCTGACACCCCAAGATAGGTAATCACTCCAGTTAATCCACCCTGTTCATTTGGATCTTCGCCATCATATTGTGGGACCTCTTCTTTTTGGATTGGCTCTTCTTCCTCTATTTTATCTTCTTCTTTTTCTGTCGGCTTAACTATCTGCGTTTGATCATCTTTCCCTTTTGGCACTTCCTTCTTTTCTTTAAAATAGGCTTCCCACACAAAATAACACACGACAACTGCCACAATCAAAAGAAGCAAAAAGAATAGTCGAGAAATCCATTTTTTGCTACGTTTTCGTCTTCTTGCCATCAGAAAACCTTTCTCTTTTAATCATAACAGGTTTAAAAAGAATTGTAAACCTTATGCTAAATCTAATCCTAATATCTCCGACGCTTTTTCTAGAATCTTTTTTTCTTCCTCGGAACAAGACATCATCTTCACTTTGAATAACTCTACGGTCTTCTCATGTTTATAATCTAACACTTCCAGGCTTCTTGCCTCGCCAGGATTTTTCTTCAAAACTCC
>CAYSAK010000008.1:0-27115 GCA_964429055.1 uncultured Candidatus Saccharibacteria bacterium | reverse complement strand
ACCAGTGACACAAGGCTCTTCAGGCCTCTGCTCTACCAACTGAGCTACAGCGCCGGCGTTACTCGACTTATTATACCACATTTTTTAGTTTTTTGTTACTATTTTTTCTTCAGATAAGAAAGGTAGTAACCGCCACCTACGAAAATCGCACCACCAATAATGTTGCCTAGCGTCACCGGTAAGAGATTCCCCACTAGAAAACCTGCGATGCTTGGCCCGACTACACCATTTAGTCCAGCCATAAACATCCCTACTGGCACGTAGAACATGTTAGCAACTGAGTGTTCAAACCCACATAAGACAAATAGCATGATTGGTAAAAACACCGCTGCGATTTTGCCACCTACAGTATCGGCGGCAAAAGCCATCCATACCGCAATACAAACTAGGAAGTTGCATAAAACTCCCCGAATCATAGCTTCAGCAAAGCCTAGGTTCACCTTGGCGCTTGCCGTGGTCATTACCGTCTCGGCAATTGGATCAAATACGCCACTGACCGCAACTAGACCGGCTACCGCAAGAGCGCCGAGTAGGTTACCGAGAAAAACCCAAAACCAGTTTTTGAATAATTTACAGACACCGAACTTGCGATTGAATAAACCAATCACCATTAAATTATTACCAGTAAATAGTTCGCTACCAGCGACTACCACCATGGCTAAACCAACTGGAAAGACTAAGGCTCCAGCTAATTTGCCAGCATAGACACTGGCGAAGGTTGCGCCCACACCAGCTAACGCAATAAATGCGCCAGCAAACATACCTAGGATTAACATCTTCCACCACGGAAGATTTGCTTTCTTTTCGCCCGCCTTTGCTACCACCGCTATAACCTCATTTGGTGCTAACATATAACCTCCATTCTTTATTTCATCATATCAAAAAATCCCCTCGTTTAAAAGGGGATTTTTTAAGAAGCTATACTATTTCTTCTTTACGCTCTCAGCGATATCGCGAGTATTGCGCCAAATCATGATGAACATCATGGTTGCTTCGTAAGCGACACGAAGTAGCACTGGCCCAAGGATCAAAGTGAGAAGCCAGGTGAGAACACCATAGCCGCCAAGGCTGAGGAATGAGAAGGAATTGAGAATAATAAAGATGGTTGCAATGTAATAGACAACCTTTAAGATTGGCTCAATCCACATCACCTTGAATGACAAAAAGTCCTTCAGCCATTTCAAAAACTTACCTTTTGGTTCATCTTTGGCCTTCACGAATAGGAAGTAGACCAAAATACCGCCGACAACTGAAATAATTGCCGCGATGATCATCCAAATACCCGCTCCTGCTAAGGCGTTGGTTGTAGAATCCAAGCCATAAGTACTTAATGAACTGCTATACATTTGTAACTCCTTTATTATTATTACTTTAATAATAGCATAAATAATTTTATTTTGTAAAGATTTTTATTATAATATTTTTATGAATAGAGTTCCCCTGGCCGAAAGGATGCGCCCGACTAAATTAAAAGACGTCTTGGGTCAAGACGAGATTATTGGTAATGGAAAAATCTTAACTGAAATCGTGAAGAAGGGTGAGCCGGTCAATTTGATTTTTTGGGGGCCTCCTGGCACTGGCAAAACTACATTAGCTCGGATTCTCGCTCGTGAATTCAAGGCCGATTTTGTGGAAATCTCTGCTGTTACGGCTGGTAAAAAAGATGTGGAAGCTGTGGTAGAGCGAGCAAAAGTCAACTGGAATCTTGGCACTCGCACGGTATTATTCGTAGATGAAATCCATCGTTTCAACAAGGCTCAGCAAGATGCTTTTTTGCCACATGTGGAATCTGGTTTAATTACCTTAATCGGCGCTACGACCGAAAACCCGTCTTTTGAAGTAATTTCTCCGCTGCTTTCCCGTTCTCGCGTGGTGGTGATTAAGCCGCTTTCTAAAAAAGATATTTTAAAGGTTTTAAAGACTGCATGTAAAAAAGAAGACATCGCTATTGAGCCCGATGCCCTTGATTATATTGCGGAGCTTTCAGGTGGCGATGCTCGTTCAGCTCTTGGCGATTTAGAACTCGCGATGTCACTCGCACCAAACAATATTACTAAAGACGTAGTAATTGAAGCCGCTGGCAAAAAGCTTCCGGGTTATGACAAGAAAGGCGACAATCATTACGACACAATATCTGCATTTATTAAATCGATGCGGGGTTCCGATGTTGATGCGGCGCTTTATTATCTTGCTCGCATGGTCGAGGCCGGTGAGGATCCAAAATTCATTGCCCGTCGCATGGTGATTTTTGCATCGGAAGATATTGGTTTAGCTGGTAATGGTGCGCTGTCGCTGGCTACGGCTTGTTTTCAAGCTGTGGAACGAGTCGGGATGCCAGAATCTGGTCTCATTCTAGCTCATACCGTGGTGGCACTTTCACTTTCCAAAAAATCTCGTGCCACTGCCGATGCCTGGTATAAAGCACAAGATTTAGCTAGGAAAACTCGTGGTGAGCCAGTTCCGGTTTGGTTACGTAATGCTCCAACCAAACTAATGAAAGACCTCGGTTTTGGTAAAGGTCAAAAATGGGAATCTGGTTTTCATTTAGACAAAAACTACCTGCCTGATTCTATTAAAAATGAAACTATTTTTCGTCCAGAAAAGCGCCCGACTGACGAGACCAAAGCTTAGCGTATTCGCCATTATTCTTTAGAAGCTCGTGGTGTGAGCCTTTTTCAACAATCTTTCCCTCTTTTAAGACGACAATTTCGTCTAGTCCAGCGATGGTAGATAACCGGTGCGCCACTACAATCGAGGTTCGCCCTTTCATTAAGTTTTTTAAGGCTCCTTGAATCAGAGCTTCAGATTCCGAATCTAGCGCGGAAGTAGCTTCATCCAAAACCAGAATTGGCGCATCTTTCAAAATTGCTCGTGCAATAGCGATACGTTGTCTTTGCCCGCCCGACAGTTTGACGCCGCGTTCCCCTACTAAAGTTTCGTAGTCATTCGGTAGTTCATGAATGAATTCATCCGCGTTGGCAAGTTTTGCCGCACGAAAAACTTCTTCTTTCGTAGCGCCTGGCTTGCCATATGCAATATTTTCAAAAACTGAACGATGGAAGAGCGATGATTCTTGTGGCACGTAGGCAATTGCTTCACGTAGGCTTTGTTGTGTTACGTCCCGAATGTCTTGTCCGTCAATATAAATCGCACCATTTTCAACATCTGCAAATCTTAGTAATAGTTTTGTTAGGGTAGTTTTACCAGAACCAGAAACGCCAACTAAACCGACGCTTTTTCCGGCTGGAATATCTAGATTAAAATCAGTAAATAACACGTCTTTTTGCTCTTCATGCCGGAAACTAATATGCGAAAAATCAATCTCGGCATTTTTAATTTCTAAAGGCTTATCGGTTTTATCATCAATAATATATGGTAAATCTAAAATCTCCACCATTTCTTTGGCATTACCGAGCGCGCTGTTGATGCTTCTCAAAATATGGTTGATGGTCCACACGTTAGAGAGCAAAGAATTTGACAAGGAATAAATAAATACCACGCTCGCAATGGAAAGTCCAAACAAATCGTGGCTCATGATGATTAGCACGAGGAGGACTGCATAAGTAATTATATTAATAATGTTCATTGATAAATTTCGCCAGAAAGAAACTTTCGCTACGTTAAAGGTTGCTTCCTTGGTTTTTTTAGTAGCACGAGAAAATCTTGCGCGTTCAAAAGACTCGCGCGCATAAGATTTAACTGACATTTCGTTGGTAATTGAATCGGCTAGTTGTCCAGTTTGTTTGTTTTCAGCATTAGCTAAGCCTTCGTCAACATGACGAGTTTTGTAATAAGTCGTGATGGCAACTGCCATATACGTAGTTGCATATATAGCTAGAATAATCGCAAATGGCAAACACACCACTGCCGTCACCCCAATAGAATAGAGCACTGTGAGAATTAATGGATAAATATCCCACACGAAATTTGACTTGAGATGGATGAAGGCGTTTGGTAATTTATTTGCCGCAGAAGTAAGAGACCCAGAAAAACGATTACTATGGAAGGTCATCGATTGATTTATCACAGCATTAAAAGCAAGTTGCGACAAATACTCACCACCTTTGGCATCTAGCGACCAGTCCAGCCAATCAATCGCCCTAATCACGGCGAGATTATTAATTGCAGCTGGCACGATGGTAATTAATAAAATCCCTACGTAACTCGCAATTTCAAAATCACCGCTCGATAATTTACCAATGATTTGAGACGTTCCATATGGCACCACCACGTTTGATACAAAAATCCAAGTCGGCACCAAAAACAAAAGCAAAAACGTTCTTGCTTTGAACTGCATCAACGCCTGCCAAAAATAGTGCAGCGTGCGTTTTATGTTCCCTGTTTTCTTTTGTTTCATGTTATAATTATAACATGAGTAAACTAGAAGATATTGTAAGCTTATGCAAACGCCGTGGATTTATTTTTCCCGGTAGCGACATTTATGGTGGCATGGCCGGTACGTGGGATTTTGGCCCACTTGGCACCACATTAAAACGAAAAATCATGGACGAGTGGTGGCACTATTTTGTTGAATCGCGTGAAGATATGTATGGCGTTGATGCGGCGATTATTATGAATCCGCGCACTTGGGTAGCTTCTGGTCACCTCGCAACTTTTGCTGATCCTCTAGTTGAATGTAAAGAATGTAAATCTCGTTTCCGTGCTGATAAAATCGCCAGTGGAATTACTGAATCTGTGACGACGGAAGAGTTTCTAAACACTCATACCAAATGCCCGGTTTGTGGTAAAGAAAACTGGGGCCCAATTCGTAAATTCAATATGATGTTTACTACTCATGTTGGTGCAGTTTTACCGGATGATGACGCGGAGACTGCTAACAAAAATTTGACCTATCTTCGTCCGGAGACGGCACAAGGTATTTTCACTAATTACAAAAATATCGTGGATACAATTTATCCAGATTTGCCATTTGGTCTCGCTCAGCAAGGCAAGGCTTTTCGTAACGAAATTAGCCCGCGTGATTTTATCTTGCGCGATCGTGAATGCTCGCAAATGGAAATTGAATATTTCGTGGCACCAAATGCTTGGGAAGATGGTTTTGAAACTATGCGAAAGCTTCAGCACGATTTTCTAGAAAATGTGATGCATCTTCCAGCTGATAAACTACATGAATACGAAGTGCCAGCTGAAGACCGGGCTCATTATTCTAAACGCACAATTGACTTTATGTTTGATTATCCAAATGGCGAAGAAGAGCTGATGGGTCTAGCTTATCGGACGGATTTTGATTTACAGAACATTGCTCGCGAATCTGGCAAGTCGATGGATTATCGCGACAAAGTGACTAATGAAGTCTTTGTGCCACATGTGATTGAACCATCTATCGGTGTGGAACGTTTGATGCTCGCTGTGCTTTCTACGGCTTATACTGAAGACGAAGTCAACGGCGAAAAACGTATTGTTTTGAAGCTCCCTGAAAATCTCGCACCATATAGATTCTGTGTTTCACCACTACTTAAGAATAAACCAGAGTTAGTTGAAAAGGCTCGAGGAGTTTATCAAATGCTTCGTGAAAAATATGTTAATGTCACCTGGGATGATTCTGGGAATATCGGTAAGCGCTATCGTAAACAAGATGAAATTGGTACACCAAAATGTATCGTGATTGACTTTGATACCCTAGAGGATGATACGGTGACTATCCGCGACCGTGATACGACTGAGCAAATCCGCGTGAAAATCTCTGAATTATAAACAACTTATGCTATAATATAACCATAAAAGGAGTATATTATGGCTGAAGAAGCAAAAAAAGACAATAAAAGTTTAATCATTGGTATTTGCACTGCCCTAGCCGTAATAATTATTGCTGTCGTAGCCATAATTTTCATCAACAAAGGGCCAGTCGTGATCAATGACGCATACTTCGTCTCAGACGATAGTAAATTAGTATTAAACATTAAGCGCGAACTTCTCAACGAAGACGAGCCATACACCCCGCTCGTATCGCACGTAGTCTACGCATATTCTGGTGATACAATCACCGATAAAACTATTTACTTTGAATACGAAGACAATGCTGCGGCACAAGCAGCCTATGATTATCTTGAGGAAGCCGAAGCGCTCAGCGCCTTCAATTCTGCAAAGGTAGAAGGTAAATACTTCATTTACAAAGCCGACAAAGAAGAATACGCAGACAAAACCGTAGAAAGTGTTAAAGAAGATATTGAATTTATCAAATTACTTGAAAACGCTAGCTCGGATGGCTCCGCTGACGAGGCTATAGATGAAGAAGTGATCGAAGAAGACGTGGAATAATTCTTTCGCATAAAAAATAACCCCCGGAGGGGTTATTTTTTTATAGTTCCGAGATGGCCTGTTTGGCTTTTTTGACGGTGTCTTTAATGTCGTTTTTAAGTTTGAGTTCTGGGTGTGCTTCAACGTAACGTTCAATTGAAGCTTTAATCACGGCCTTAGCTTCTTTGACACCTTCGAAGGCTTTGACTTCTGTTGAGCCAGGTTTCTTTAAATCTTTGTAGTGATTAAAGTGATATTCAATTTGCTTCAAAGTTTGCTTTGGCAAATCTTCCAAGGTATTGTAAGCATCGCCATTGTTGCGATCATCTTCTGGCACACAGATGATTTTGTCATCGACTTCGCCGCCGTCAACAAATTTCATCACACCAAGAATTTTGGCTTTCATCCAAATACCAGTTGTAAGTGGTTGATCGGTAATCATTAATACATCAAGCTCGTCACCGTCCTCGTCAATAGTTTGTGGAATAAAACCATAATTGCAAGGCTTGGCAAAAGCCATTGGCTCTACCCGGTCAAGCATAAAACAGGCGTGTTTGCGATCCCATTCAATTTTGTGGTTGGAACCAGTTGGAATTTCAATTACCACATTGAGTTCACCATTTTCATAATCCCCCGGCGTCAAAATCTTATTGAAGTCCGCCATAATATCTCCTTTTTATATAAGGAATATTATACCATACTTCGCACTTGTTTCGCCATCAAACCATCATACTGAGACTTATCTGCCTCAAAAATCACATAATCATGGCTGAGCTGTTTGCTAGTAGCCCAGTCTTTCTCGTCGACATCAATGTTTTCGTAGGCGGCTTTAGCTTCACTGGCCGCGGCATACTCAAAGAAAACTTTAGCATCAACAATTTCTTCACCATTGCAATAATAAACTACATAAGTGGTCCTTGGCTCATACTCACCTTTTTGTAGCGAGGAAATATCGCTAGTCATCTCAAGCACAATTTTGCGATCGTTTGTTACAAAGTAAGATTTATCGAGATGGTTTAAATCATCCGCCCTAATAAAGGCCGCCACGGTGCATACAATCAAAAGTACCACAATTCCTACAATAACACCAATGGCAATACCACGTTGCCTTTCAGTTTTCCTCCTAGACTTTTTCGTCATGATCCACTCCTTTATTCTATTTTAGCATATATTTTTGATTCTGCTAATACTTATTTTTAAATTTGACGACTTTTTCAATTGTTGGTAGCATGGTTTCGATGTCTTTAATTCTGTTTACTACGGTTAGGCCGGCTGTAGACATCAGTCTTAAAAGTTTGATTTCGTTCGCGCCGAAGTCACCATGCTCGTTTTTGATAAAGGCCTGTTCTATGCCGTCCCAATCGTAGTGCAGATTTGCGTCCAGTTTGTCACCATCTAAATCGCGGTAGAGATTGATCTCTTCGCCCATGTTTTTTAAAAGATTAATCAAAAACCAACTTTCTACCAGTTTTAAATCCATACCTTTGTTTAGGCCGGCTAAACTTTGATCAGTGATTTTGAATAACTCTTCACTATCTGAACCTTCTGCTGCTTGGTTGATTTTTTTTAGAATAAACGATGCTAGTTCCATCCGTGCATAATCCGCTAGTAGCTTGTCATAGTATTTCAACATTCTGGCGCTGGTTACTACGCCAATTTCGCCGCGACCTTGATGGATGTTTAATTCAATTAGCGAAAACATTTCGATACCACCGGCGAGTTTGGATTTTTCTTTGCGGGCGGCTTTGGCGATGGCGGAAATTTTACCATTTGGCGTGATGAGATTTAGAATCCGGTCGGCTTCACCGTAATTAGTGCGCCGAAGGACGTAAGCCAAGGTTTTAGTATCATTTCGCATACTTTTTGACATACTCCTTGATGTCTTTTGGCGTCATTTTTTCTTTATTTAAGACTCCCACCACGCCGTAAGTGGATAAATCTGCCTTTGGCATTTCAAGCGCTGTGACGATGACGACCGGAATTTTGGCCGTGTCGGTGTAAGAAAGTAACTCATTTAAAAAAGTAAAACCGTCCGGGCCAGTCAGCATCACGTCAATGAAAATGAGGTCCGGGAGAGTGCCACTTGCGATTTTTTGCATGGCAGAAATCGCATCAGAAAACATACTCACATCATACCTAGAACATACTCGCGCTATACATTCGCGCATTATTTCGTCATCGTCAATTACAAAAATCATTAAAATAAACTCGCTTGTCTTGATTTATTTAGTTCAACATAAAAACTCGTGCCGTCACGGTGACGGACCGCGCCAACATTCGCGTGCATATATTTTGAAAAGCGGGAGGCGATGAAAAGCCCGAGTCCAGAAGTGCCCGGGCGCATGGCGATGGAAGTCGGTTTCTTAATAAAGCCGCGTTTCATTTCTTTCCAGACGTCAATTGGCAAAGCTGGGCCATAGTCTCGAATCATAATTCGCACTTTGTCGCGATAATCTTTGACAATCAACTCCGCCCGCGTTTCATCGCCGGAATAATGCATGGCGCTGAGGAGAAAATTATATACTACACTGTGGAGTAATTCTTTATTGGCAATTACAAGATTTGCCCGGTTGGAATATTTAATAAATAAATTGCGTTTGTTGAATTTGAATAGGTAAGTCAGTTCCCTCGTCACCTCGTCGCAGACTGCGCGCACTGCCACTGGCTCCATTTCGAACATGCCGTCTTCTAGTTTTCTTAGTTTCATTAGGTCGTTGACTTGCTTGATTGCGCGTTCGGACACGCTGACCATCTCGTCACGGATGTGCTCACCGTCGGCGTCCATTTCGTCAAAAGAAAGTGCCAGTTGCCTGAGTGTCGAAAGTGGCGCCTTGAGCTCATGCGCCGCTACCAAAATACCATCAACCTCCACATCCATGCCATTATTATAGCATACTAAGCGTTGAACTCTATGCTCTTGAGTACAGTATTAAAGAAGTCATTTTCAAACAGCACTGAATCGGTTTGAAGAATTGCGGTTTTATCACGGATTTTGAAAATCACGATGAAACCATTGAGTTCGGTGCCCGGGATTTTGCCAGTGTATTTATTGGCTACAGCGCCACCAACCGTAATGGTTTCCATACTGAGACCAGAATCTTTTTTATCCATGGCTTTTTGATATTCGGTCGCTACTACGTCAAAGGCCTTGTCGCGCACGGTCACTCTTAAGGCATAGATCGAATCTTTGTTTGAAACTGAATCGACTTGCATCGGATTTAAATATGCGCTAAAGTCACCGCCGCTAACTGCATCTGCCGCAATATATACACTCCAGGTCTTAGGGTATTTAAAAGTCAATTCACCATAATCCGCTGGGCCGGCAAAAGTCCGATAAGGATCTTTTTCACGCTCGGCGAATTCTTTCTCATCTTCCATGGCTTGCTCTTGTTTAGCAGCGGCGACGGCTGAATTAATTCTGCCAGTGACATCATCGTTCACATCGTTATACTTCATTAAAATCCAAACAAACAGAATAATAAACGTAATTGCTACTAGAGATAGCATTACGATAATAATAGTTTTAATAAAACTCTTTTGGCTATTATTCTTAGCAATCAAAGCTGCTTCTGCCTGCACGGCAGCTGATCTAGATGGCACACTAAGCGGTGTACTCGGTTGTACTGGTGGCATAGTTGTATTATCCATATGCTTATTATATCACTATTTGCTAAAATCTTGTGACAAAACTTCGACTTCGTTTTGTAGGTCGCTTAAATCCTTTTGCAACTCTTCGGCGATTTTGATGGCTTTTTTGTATTTTTCGACGGCTTCGTCTAAATTAAACTCGTCCGAATAAAACCAATCGGTGTCTTTATCTAGTTCGGCCATTTTCTCGCTAATGGTTTTTTTCTCGCTCATGTATCTCCTTTACTTCGGCGTTTATTATTTTATCAAATGTTGTAATATTTACAACACTACCTGGATTGATTTCTCCTTTAAGTATGGCGTAGCCTTGTCTTAAAACTCTTTCTGGATTTAGGGCGCTCAGAGTTTTAATGCGGGCGGAAATTTGTTTTCTATAATCGATAATTTTTATGCCAATGATTTTCATTGCTTGTGTTAATTTTTCATTGACAGCTTTTTTCTCAGCATCTGCTCGGTTGTAGATAACTGAATCAAGTGTATCAATTCGCATATTGATGTTAAATTTGACGGCCTCTTTATCCAAAGTGAGAATTTCTGCTGCGTTAGACGGCGTCGAAGCGCGCACATCTGCCGCGAGATCACATAAGGATTCGTCAACTTCGTGGCCAATACCGGTAATGACAGGTATCTTAGAGCTGGCCACTGCACGCACCAATTGTTCATCGTTAAAACACGATAAATCATCCGCCGAACCACCGCCACGAATAATTGCGATTGCTTCCACTTCGCCGCGTTCGTTGAAATAGTTGAGTGCTCTAATGATTTGGTCTGGTGCGTCTAAGCCTTGTACTTGTGTATGAGCTACTTGAATTTTCATGCCACACCATCTGGCGTTGATGATTTTGATGAAGTCGGCATAACCGGCCGCTTGCGTAGAAGAAATCACGCCAAGTTTAGTGAGATATTTTGGTAATTCACGTTTTTTGGTTTCGTCGAATAAGCCTTCGTCAGATAATTTTTTCTTTAGCAATTCAAAAGCTTTTTTGAGGCTTCCCTCACCGACTGGTTGTACTGCCGTGACTGTAAATGAAAACTTGCCCCATTTGGTGAGTTTTGGCACACCACGCACAATCACTTTCATGCCATCCTCGAGTGGCTGCCGGAGCTGGAACAGAGTCATAAAACAGCTGATGCTCGATTCTTCATCTTTGACGTCGAAAAATACCCATTTTCCTTGGTTAACTTTAAAACTCGCCACCTCACCTACGATTGTTACTGAAGAATACGCATATTCTAGCGTTTGATTCACCACCGCGATAAATTCGGTGGGAGTCATACTATCCATTTTTCCCTCTAATCACTTTGTAATAAGGGCCGGTGCCGGTCGCGATTGTGAAAATCAAAGTAAACACGCGTGTCATCACTGTAACAATAGTCGCGGTCGGGAAATCTACGCCGAGGGCAATCATCACGCCAGCCATACCAAGTTCATATAAGCCGTAAGGTACAATACCATCAAAGACTGAACCGATGGCTTCACCAACTAGAATAAATGGCAAGAGTTCCGGACGACCGAGCGACATGGCAACGATCCAATAGGTCGCTACTTCGAAGAAAGAATAGACAAAGCCCCAGTTGAGCGGTTGTTTTAAGAACTTTTTGTTGCGCCGAGCGATTTTGACGCTTTCGTGAATATCCATGAAATAGTGATTCATACGGTCTTCACTTAGTACTTTTCTTTTTCGCCCAAAAGTAAAAATTCTGCCTAAAGTATTGATGGCCATTGATACTGATTTGGAGAAGAATTCGATACGTTTTTTATTGCTAGCTACATAAACAATAATAGTCAGCCCTACGAACACACCAAAATTCATTAACAAAGAAACTGGAATTACCCATTTGGCTTCTGGCGGAATTAAGTCAAGCATGAGGAGCACCACGATTGCCACAAGCGCTTGGAAATAGTTAACTACCGTCGTTACTGCATAACGAAAGACGTAAAGAAAACTGGCTTGCCCGGCCGTAACATTATACGGATGAAGCCGATAAGTAAGATAGGCCAAACCGCCAGGGCCACCAGCTGGCTCAGCGGGATTAACGAAATTCATTTCTGTGGAGAGGGTGAGGATTTCTTTTGTACTGAACTCTTTGACTTCTTTTTGGTTTTTCAAATAGGAAAAGAAAATCTGTCCACAGGCATAATACATGAATAATTGTTCCGGGACTAATAATAGTAATATGAAAATGTTGGTTTCGCCAAGGTGATGGAAGGTTTCTACCATATCAGGCCAGTTTTGATAGACAACATAGCCTACTAGTACTGCGGTCAAAATTGATAAAATCGCCCGAAAAGAAATCAGCTTATGTTTTTTCTTAGCCATAGCACAATTATAGCACAAAAAACGGGCCCTGCTGGGCCCGTTTGTTATCAGCGAACTTCAACTCTTACTCTTGGTAAGGACTTACCGGAGAAGTGAGTTTTCTTGGTTTTAACGAAGGTAACTACACCGTCTTTAGCCGCGTGAATGGTGAAATTGCGCGACATATAAGTACCTGGGCCTGCTAATTTGGTTGCACCAGTTTGACGAACGAGAACTTCGCCGTTTTTGACTTTCTGGCCACCAAAGCGCTTAACGCCAAGGCGCTGGCCAGCATTGTTATGGACGTTTTTGGCGGTACCGCCAGCTTTTACGTGTGACATTTAATTCTTCCTTAATATTATTATATCTCTCGCTACGATTTGCCCTTCTCGATGATAAAGAAGCCCCTCGCGCGATTTATTGCTAACATTATACCCCAGTTTCTCAATTTCGTCAAGAATTTCGAGGCGGGAATACTCGCCGTTCTCTCGTAACCAGGCAGGCACAGCGATTACTACTGGTGTTTTGGCCTTAATCTGCCCTGCTAGATTCTTTAAAAAGCCGATGATGATGGCTTTACATTCTTGTTTTTGCGTTTTTAGCTTCATTTCGTTTGGTATCATCGACATCGGCTTGCCGAGATAGCCTTCACAAGCTACCGCATCGATTTTTTCAGCCCATTTGAAGCTAACTGCATCCCCAACTTCAACCTTATAATTCTTAAAATCAAAATATTTCATATTTTTATCGGAATAATCAATCATTTTTTCGCTAATGTCGGTGCCGTAGGCGCGATAGCCCATGAGGATAGCCTCTTGTAAAACTACGCCAGTGCCACAAAATGGATCTAAAACTGTGGCGCCCGCTGGTAAAGGTCCACATAAGTTAATCAAAATTTGTGCCAACTTTGGCGGGAGCATGCCGACAAAGGCATCCCGTGCCGGCCGTGCTTGATCGCGCTTGGCATAAGCCTCAATATCTTGCACGCCGATTACTTTATACCATTCATCGTTCACTTTAATCAGCTCAATTTTGCGCTCATTCTTGCCGGACAAACCATTATGCAGAGACGTAGCTGTGCTGAGCGTAGCGTCTTTGTTCTCTACCACGCGTACTGAACGACCGTGACGCACTAAAATCTTCTTTAATTTCAAGGCTTCGGTGGTTGCAGTTTTTCGCGAGGCTTTTTCTGAATAGTCGCTCACACCTAAAGTGATTTTTCCTTCGGGTATTTTTTGTAGGTATTCAATCGGACGTTCGTCAAGCTTCTCTGCCAATTTCATTGTACCGCCTAAGCGTTCAATGTCCGTGCAAAAATCTGTAGCTTCTAGTTCGGCAATTGATATTTCCGGCTGACGCCCTAGCACCGCAAGATATTTCATTTGACAATCACAAATTTATTTTTACCTTTTTTGACAATGGCGGTCTGATTAATTGCAATATCGTCCGTTACTTTTGTACCATTAACTGAAACTGCACCTTGCATAATGAATTCGCGAGCCTTTTTCTTCGATTCGGCTAGGCCGGTGTTAGTTAGGATATCAACAAGCATCGTGCCCTTTGAGACTACCGGCAGATAGGCTGCAAATTCGGTTAATTCATCTTCTGAAAATTCCGCAAAATCGGTTTCGCGATTAAATAAGGTCGCCGTGAGGTTTTCGACAGCTTCGGCGGCGCCTTTTCCATGAACTACAGAAGTCACACCGAAGGCAAGTGCACGCTGTGCGATGCGTTTTTCTGGCGCTTCAGAGTGACGCCTCATAATATCTTCGATTTCTTCTGGCGATAGCAAAGTATAAATCTTAATTAAGTATTCTACCGATTCGTCTGGCTGGTTCATCCAGAATTGATAGAAATCAAAGATAGAAGTGAAATTGCCGTTGCCGTTATCCGAGGCGGCTAGCCACACTGCGTTACCTTCTGATTTGCCAAATTTTCTGCCAGTCACTGGGTCAATCACAAGTGGTGTGGACCAAACATCGGCATCTTTGTTTTCAAGACGTTTAATTAGATGAATACCGGAAGTGCAGTTACCATATTGATCGGCACCGCAAAGTTGTAAATCTACTCCATATTGACGATATAAGTGCAAGAAATCATAGCCTTGAATCAAAGTATATGAAAACTCGGCGTAGCTTATGCCAGCGCCACCGTCGCCGATGCGTTTTTGGACGAATTGGCGATCAAGCAGTTGTGTCATCGAAAAGTTTTTGCCGATTTCGCGTAAGAATTCGAGATAGTTGATGTTTTTGAACCAGTCATAGTTGTCAACCATAGTGAATGTGGAGCCTGCTCCGCCAATAATACGTTCGACTTGTTCTTTGATACACTTCTTATTGTGCTCAACTTCTTCCAATGATTTCAAATCGCGTTCGCCGTTGTCTTTCGGGTCACCAATTTGGCCGGTGGCACCGCCGACGAGTAGATATGGCTCGTAGCCATGTCGCACAAAACAGGCACACATCATGAGAGATGCGAGATTGCCAATCGTTAAAGAATCTGCCGATGGATCTGCACCCCAGTAAAATTTTTTCGATTCTCGCGTGTCTAAATCAGCGACGTCTTTAATGGTCGTTTCAGCTTTAAACCCACGATATAATAGTTCTTCCGATAATTTCATATATATAATATATCACATTTAAGATATAAAATATACTACTTAAACCGTAGCGCCTTCGCGTGCTTTGTTGGCCCACTCGTCTGCCATTTCATTGAGTTCTGTACCAACATGCCCACGCACCCACACTAGCTTAACGTTGTGCGAGCAATATAGTTCATATAATTCTTTTACTACGTCTAGATTTTTAATTGGTCCGGTTTTTTTCTTCCAGCCATCAGCTTGCCACTGAGATGCCCATTTAGTCAATACATTAATCCAAAACTCCGAATCTGAATGTATTTCACAACCTTCTTCACCGGCATATTTAATTGCCGCAATCATGGCAAGACCTTCCATCCGAATATTGGTGGTATTCTTTTCTTTCCCGAGCACTACAGGTTCCCCTACGCCGGACTTTTTTTCTTCAATCACCGCAAAACCACCCGGGCCCGGGTTTGGTGAGGCGCTACCGTCAGTCCAAAAGATTTTCATACTACCATCATACTATATTTATTCATACACTGGCACGTCTGGTGGAAAAGGGTCAAAATCGTCATTTTCGAAATCATCATCCGTGAAACCGTCGCCGTCTTGGTCGCGATAGCTAGAAGAACCGTATGGATTGTAGCCTATTTCCGTTAGGAATCTTGATGGCATACTGTAATTTCGGCTGCCATAGGAAAATCTAGACGCTGCGTAGGTCAAGAATAGTCTCCTCATCGCTCTGGTCATGCCCACATACGCGAGCCGACGTTCTTCTTCAAGACCAGATTCATCGTCGCAGGATCTGGAGCTCGGGAATAGCCCTTCTTCCATCCCAACCATAAACACCACCGGAAATTCCAAACCTTTTGCCGCGTGCATCGTCATTAAAGTTACTGCGTTGTGACCGGAGGCTTCATCCGCCGATGACATTAAAGTCGCATCCGCCAAGAAATTCTCCAAGTTATCATACTCCGCCGCGTTCCCTGCTAAGACTTCCAAGTTTTTCATGCGTTCTTCACTACTTGGTGTGCCGTCGTCGGTGAGCTTGCGAAAATCAAAATATTCAACTACTTTTTGCACGATTTCACCCGCATTTTGGAATGATTCGCCATGGATTTTTTGCAAGAAATTGATTAGTCGCATTAAACCATTTTTGGCTTTGGCTGAGGATAAGACTTCTGGCAAATCCGGTTCAAATAACGGCATTTCGCTATCCATCGCGTCTACCGCCATTAAGACTTTCTTGAGCGACACTTCACCAATTCCTGACAACACATTTTTAACTACGCGTTCGAGTGAAACTTTGTCGCGTTGATTCACGATGAGTTTTAGTATTGCGAGCACATCCTTGACTTCTTTCCGATCATAAAATCTCACACCACCAACAATTTTGTATGGAATGTGAAGATTGATAAATGCGTTTTCAAAGGTATACGATTGTGCGTTAGTGCGATACAAAACTGCAAAGTCGGCAAAATCCGGAAAATCTTTTTGCATTTTTAAAATCGTCATCGCCACAAAACTAGCTTCTGTGTTTTCATCATGCAACGATTCAATATCTACTGGTTCGCCTTTACCGATTTCGGTAAATAAAGTTTTTTCAGTGCGGGTTTTGTTGTGCGCGATGACTTTTTGCGAAGCTTCCAAGATGTTGCCAGTTGAGCGATAGTTTTGCTCCAATTTAATAACTTTGGCACCAGGAAAATCGCGTTCAAAATGTAAAATGTTAGTAAAGTCCGCGCCGCGCCAGGAATAAATTGATTGCCAGTCGTCCCCTACCACGCAAATATTTTTTTCTGGTCCAACTAAGAGCTTCACTAAATGGTATTGAATGATGTTAGTGTCCTGATACTCGTCAATCAAAATGTGTTGAAACTTTTTTTGCCACTTTTCGCGCACGTCAGGATTATTGCTGAATAATTCTAAGGTCTTTAACAACAAATCATCAAAATCTAGCGCGGCAGCCTTTTGCTTTTCTGCTTCGTAGCCGCGAAAAATTTTGGCAATATCTCGTTGGTTCGGATACAAAGCGGAAGCTAAATATTCTTCCGGCCCGTTACCTTGGTTTTTTTCGCTCGAGATAATTGACTGCACTGACTTTGGTTTTAGGGCTTTATTGTCCGAAATTCCTAGATTTTTCATCACGCGACGAATCAAGGATATTTGATCATCGGTGTCGTAAATTACGAAATCACGGGCGAGGTTTGCTGCCGCTGCTTCTTGCCGTAAAATCTTAACACATACGCCATGAAAAGTGCCCATATACGGCATGAATGAACGAGTGAGTGGCACGTTTAATAATTTCGCTAATCTTTCGCGCATTTCATTGGCCGCTTTATTAGTAAAAGTCACCGCGAGAATGTGCGAAGGTTGCACACCGTGCGAAATCAAATTGGCAATCCGGTGCGTCAAGGTTTTAGTTTTTCCTGAACCAGCTCCTGCCAAAATCAGAAGCGGTCCTTCTAAAGTTTCTACCGCTTTTTTCTGCTCCGGATTCAAACCATCAAATATCGGGTTCATTTAAATCCCCGTCAGCGGTGTGATATCCGCACCTAGGTGTCTAAGCCTTACGGCGAAATCTTGATAGCCACGATTAATTGAATAAATATTACGCAAAATTGAAGTACCAGGCGCAGCCAGCATACCAATTAAAACCACCACTGCTGGACGCAAAGCTTGTGGTGCCACCATTTCGGCTGGTCGCCAATTGGTTGGACCTTCAATATACACGCGGTGCGCGTCGAGAAGTTCGACTTTGGCATTTAAGTTGGCAAGTTCCGTAATATAAACTGCACGATTTTCAAAGACCCAGTCGTGAATCAAAGTACGGCCTTCCGCCACGGCGGCAATCACGGAAAAGAACGGTAAGTTATCAATGTTGAGGCCTGGAAATGGCATCGGATGAATTTTATCTACTGGTGCGACTAAGTCGGATTTATGCACCGTGAGATCTACCAAGCGCGTACGCTCATTGGCCGACAAATATTCGGCTGATTTCTCAATTCTGGCGTTCATGGATTTTAACACTTCAAGTTCAATTTCCAAAAACTCAATTGGTGCGCGGCGAAGGGTGATTTCTGATTTGGTGACTAAACCTGCCGCGATAAAGCTCATTGCTTCGATTGGATCTTCTGAGACATAATAATCAACATCTTCGTCAATTTTAGATTTACCTCGCACTACTAAAGTTGTCGTGCCAATGCCACTAATTTTGACGCCTAATTTTTCTAAGAAGAAACAAACGTCTTGCACCATGTAATTTGGTGAAGCGCCCACAATAGTGGTGCGTCCTGGTGCCAATGCGGCCGCCATCAAAACGTTTTCTGTCACGGTGTCGCCACGCTCGGTTAATACAATATATCTATCAGTGTATTTGGTGAGAGTGGATTGGTTGACTGTAACATTATAAAAACCACTTTCACAAACCGCATCTACGCCAAGACCAAAAGATTTTAAGGCTTGGATGTGCGGTTCTACCGTCCGGGTACCTAATGAACAACCACCCGCATAAGGTAACCGGAACTTAGGATATTTGTGTAGCAATGGCCCGAGGAACATAATAATAGAACGAGTTTTTCTAGCTGCTTCTACGTTTAGTTCGTCTAGTTTCAATTCGCGTGGTGATATAATTTCTAGGTCGCGATGACGGTTTTGCCAGTGACATTTTACGCCAATTGATTCCAAAACTTCAATAATCCTGAAGACTTCTTCAATTCTTGCTACGCGGTGAAGAACCGTCTTTCCGGAATTTAGAAGTGCGGCACAAAGTAGCCCAACGGCCGCGTTTTTAGAAGTATTAATCGTAATTTCGCCACTAAGTTCCTTGCCTCCGCGAATTCGAAAACTCTGTGAAACTGCATCGTTAATAGAGAGAATTTGGTTCCCAAGTGCCTCCGATAGTTTTTTAACCATTTCTAGCGAAACATTTTGCCCGCCTTTTTCAATCCGGTGAATTGCTGACTGGCTCGTCCCCACTTCGCGTGCCAAATCACCCTGCGTCCAGCCTTTTTCTAGGCGCATTTGCTCAATCGCTTCACCTATTGCCTCCTGATAAGTCTTTGGTTTTTTCATACAAAAATTATATCACGACATGCATATTATGCAAGGAATTATTTTGTTTCAATTGCACTTAGGCCAGGAAGGTCTTTGCCCAGTAAGAATTCCAGAGCTGCACCGCCACCGGTTGAGACTAAGGTATATTTGAGATGCGGGTGTTCTTCCATTAAACTTTCCACAAAACCGGTCGTATCGCCACCGCACACAATCGTTTCGGCGCCTTCTTTTTCACCCATCATTTCGGCAACAATGGTCGAAGCGGTGGCATAGGCCGGATCTTCAGCTTCACCCATCAGACCATTCCAAATAATCATTCTAGCATCAGTAATAAATCCGGCAATCTTACCTGTTGAAACTGGGCCGACGTCAAGTTTAGCACCAGTGCTGTCCTCGTCGAAATCTTCTGCGACATATATTTTGCCGCTAGCCTTGTAACCGTCTGCTGCAATCTTGCCGCCTACTACAATTTGGTCGGCGATTTTACTAAATTTAGCAATGAGTGGCTCTTTGTCTTCGACTTTGGCTCCGCCAATAATTAAAAGTAGCGGGCGTGGTGGATTTTCCATCGCTTTTTGTAGATTGATGATTTCCTTCTCTACTAGTAAGCCGGCGTAAACTGGTAAATGATTAGCTACGGCTGAAGTCGAAGCATGTGCTCGGTGCACTACTGCAAAACCATCTTGCACATAGATTTCAGCGCCAGTTGAATCGATGATGTCTCTAATGAAATCATCCGAATTCTTTTCTTCTCCAGCGAAGAAACGTAAGTTTTCAAGAAGCAGGATGCCACCTTTTGGTAATTTGTCTACTGCTACTTCTACATCCGGGCCAGACACGTCGTCAATAAATGAAACATTTGGCATCATTTTGCTAAGATCTTTTGCGACTGGTGCTAAGGACAAACTTCTGTCACGTCCTTCTGGACGGCCGAGATGCGAAATTAAAATGATTTTTTCGGCACCGTTATTTCTCAAGTATTCTAGTGTCGGGATGCTCGCGCGAATTCTCAAGTCTTCTTTTACTTCACCATTTTCCAAAGGCACGTTAAAATCCACGCGCACTAGGACAATTTTTCCTTTGAAGTTTACATCTTTGATAGTTCTGTAATCCATGTTCGCTCTTTCTGCCACACCCATTAATTATACTTGACGTACTCTTATCGTATCGGTGCCATATTTATTCTTATCGCCTGACACAATGACGGTTAATAAATCTTTGCGACCATCCTCCAATTTCAAATAACCTTTACCCTTTTGTTCCTTAGCTAGTTCATAACCAAATTCTTCGGAATACGGTCTGACGAATGCTGAGTTGGCATAAAGAAGAGCTAGTTGGTTGGCGACGCGTTGATTGGAAGTAACTGAAACGATTGGCAAGTTTGGTCGTTGAGCGGCCATGGCAAATGATGTAGCACCTGAAGCGGTCTGACACATGATGACGTCGGCTTCGATTTTTTCAGCCAATCTTGCGGCGGCACTGGAGATGGCATCGTATACTGCTGATTCACCTTCTGGAGTTCTCGAAATTGGCGCAATGCGGGAATGATTTTGAGTGTAGAGAATAACTTTTTTCATTTCTTTGACGGTTTCGACTGGATATTTGCCGTTGGCGGTTTCATCAGACAACATCACAACATCAGCGCCTTGCACTACGGCTGTAGCTACGTCGGAAACCTCTGCACGGGTTGGTTCAGGATTGTCTACCATGGATGAGAGCATTTGAGTCGCCACGATACAAAGTTTAGCGTGCGCTCGGCACATAGCAATGAGTTTTCGTTGAATGATTGGCACTACTTCGGCGCCAGCTTCCACTGCCATATCACCACGAGCTACCATAATACCATCAGAGGCTTTGACAATTTCTTCTAGGTTCTCGTCGCTTTCAATAGCTTTTTTGGTTTCGATTTTGGCAATCACTTTGGCGGTTGAACCAAGCGATAATAAAATCTGCTTGAGTTTCAAGATGTCATTGGCTGATTGAACAAATGACAAGGATACATAATCATAATCCTCGTTCGCACCACATTCAATATCTGACATATCTTTTGGCGTGATAATATCGCCACCAAAATCGGTGTCTGGCAGGTTGAGGCCTTTTTTTGACATGATGAATCCGTCATTTAGAATTTTGACTTTAATTGCTGTAGCCGATTCAATACCGGTAATTTCTGCTTTGACTTTGCCGTCAAACATTGAAATTGGCTCGCCGACTTTAACTTTTTCGGCTAAATTATACTGCACCGGCACAATCATTTCGCCACGGTGTTCAAAACCTTCTTTGGATTCAAGAATGAGTTCATCTCCTTTTTTAAGATCTAGACGATTGTCTTTTAGCATACCTAAGCGAATCTTCGGCCCTTGTAAATCTTGCAAGATCGCGACACTACGACCTTTTTTCTCTGCCGCTGCGCGAATCCATTTGATTTGTTGCGCGCGCTCTTCGTTAGAACCATGTGAACAATTTAGCCGACAGCCGTTCACCCCCGCCATAATAACTTCTTCAATTTTCTCGGCCGAATTGGTTGACGGGCCAATCGTCGCTAATATTTTTGTTCGTTTAAAAAGCTTACTCATATAATATATATTATCATAATAAAGTTTTTATGGTAAGATTAAGTTATGGCGAAAACCAAAAATAAAGATGGTAGCGCAAAATATCATACCGGGCGGGCAAAAGTTGGCTCTTCTAATCTGGCTCGTTCTAAAAGAATTGATCGGCAATTATTTGAAACTGCCAAGCGTTCAATTGTGACGATTATTATTTTTGCGATGCTGATTGTAATTTTGGTGACACTTCTTTCAATTTTCCAGAATCCGGAAACTGCCGTTAAGCGTAAAATTGAATCAATTACTCATGATTATTATGAGAATCATTTTTACCCAGAAATTACTGATGGCGTCGAAGGTTCGCTTGATGAAATAATGGAACATTATCATACCCATGGTTTTGCAATTGTATCTTTGAGACAGTTATTGTTATATGATAACGGTCGCCACGCGAAATCCACGAGCGCAATTACAAAATACTGCGATGAAAACTCCACTTTCATTCGTATTTATCCAGAGCCGCCTTACGGCAAAACCAATTACCGCGTTGAGTATACTTACTCTTGCGCATTTTAGATTTTTTTGCTATAATTTATCTGCGGTCTCTTAGTATAACGGTTAGTACAACGGGTTTTCATCCCGTCAACGCGGGTTCGACTCCCGCAGAGATCACCATTGGCTCTAGCGAGCCTTTTTTGCGGTCGTCGGATCTCGCTTTGCTCGATGCGACTCCCGCAGAGATCACCATCAAAAAGCCCTTCGGGCTTATTTTTGTTCTATCAACCGCAAAAATTCGACTTCGTTAATGCGTGGAATGCCGAGTTTATCAGCTTTGTCGGTCTTTCCCTTGCCGGGTTTTTCACCCACAATGAGGGCTGTGGTAGTTTTAGTGACTGAGGATGTGACCGTCGCGCCAAGTGCCCTTAATTTATCTTCCGCTTCTTCGCGTCCCATTGCGGCCAATGTACCAGTAACGATATAAGATTTACCAGAAAGTGGTAGGTCGCCACCTTTTTCTTCTGCTGGCCAGGCGCCGAGATTCTTTAATTCATCGAGTAGTTTAAGGTTTTCTTCGTCGGCAAAATAGGCTAGAATCGATTCGGCTACGACTTCACCAATATCAGGAATTTCAAGTAGTTCTTCTTTGGTGGTAATCATTAATTTGTCTAGCGAGCCAAATTTTCTAGCGAGAGCTGTTGCGGTTTGGCCACCGACGTGACGAATTCCAAGAGCTGTGATGAATTTATTTAGTGGAGCATTTTTTGAGGCTTCAATTGCGGCCACCAAATTATGAGCTGATAATTCACCAAACCTCTCAAGTTTTGAGACATTTGTCTCATTTAGTCGATAAAGGTCCGCAATCGACTTGACCATTCCGGCATCTACCAGCGCAATGACGTTTTTCTCACCTAAACCTTCAATGTTTAGTGCAGGTTTTGATGCATAATATTCAATGGCGCGTTTTAAAATCAAATCTGAAGATTCACCCGCTACGCGATAAACTACTTCGCCTGCTGGGCGGACGAATTTGAGTTCCGGGTATTGTTTTTTCAGGGCTTCTTCGTAATTGAATGGTTCTGCGTTTTCTGGCCGGAGCGTAGTTAGAACTTCCTTGACCTGTGGAATAATGTCGCCGGCTTTGTAAATAATCACTGTATCGCCAATTCGTACATCAAGCCGAGCAATTTCGTCTGCATTATGTAAAGATGCGTGCCGCACCGTGGTGCCAGCTACTACCACTGGGTCAAAAATCGCTACTGGCGTTGCTGCACCAGTTCGGCCAATTGAAATGACAATGTCTTTTACCACCGTGGTGGTTTCTTCCGCCGGGAATTTAAAAGCGACTGCCGCGCGAGGAGTTTTGCCAACGATTCCTAAATCGTCATAGATTTTGCGGTCGTTGATTTTGATGACCATGCCATCAGTGTTAAACGGCAAGCCTTTGCGATAATCGTCTAATTTATCAATATATTCAAATAATTCTTTCTGCTCGGCTTTTCCAAAAACCTTGTCTTCGTTTGAAGTTTGAAAACCTAGTTTCCGGAGCATTTCGTAAGCATCGTGATGTGTTTTTAAATTCGGTTTAACTAAATCGTAGGCGATAAATCTTAATGGTCTTGAGGCAGCAATTTTTGGATCTAGTTGGCGAATGGAACCCGCTGCTAAATTTCGTGGGTTAGCAAATTCTGGCTCGCCTTTTTTTCGTTGCTCTTCTTGCAATTTTTCAAAATCTTTTTTGAAAATAATAATTTCGCCACGCACTTCCGCTTCGTCAATATCAATGCGGAGTGGAATGTTTTCAATTGTCCTGACATTTAAAGTAACATCCTCGCCAACTAAACCATCGCCACGAGTTACCGCCTGTGTCAAAATTCCGTCTTTATATTTAAGAGCACAGGCGAGCCCGTCCATTTTAATATCGGTGAAAAATTCTGCAATTGTACCGCCAGGGATTAATTTTTCGTTTCTTGAAATCCAATCTAAAACTTCTTCGCGCGAAAAAACATCGGCGAGACTAATCATGCGTTTTTCATGTTTTACTTTAGTAAACTTATCCAGTGGTTTTCCGGCAACGCGTTGAGTTGGTGAATCCGGCGTGATGAGCTCTGGAAATTCCGCTTCGAGTTCCGATAATTCGTGTTTTAACGAGTCGGCCGCGGCTTCGCTCATGATTGACTCGTCTAGCACGTGATAATGATAGCGATAATCATTAATTATCTCGCGAAGTTTTAATATTCTTTCTTCTGCTTCACTTTTTTTCATCTTCGGCCTTCTTGGTGTCATAACCTAGCACGTAGCGATAATACATGTAGAGATATGTCGTTAGATAAATACCCGTGAAACAAGTCATGGTAAGCAAGCAAACTGGTACAAATGGTATTTCGCTGGTCCATTCAAACTTTTTCATCAAAAGATCAAATAGAATTAGTGGCAACATTACTATCACCCACATGATGGCTAAGGCAAAAATCAAGGCCACAATTCTTAGAGTAAACCTAATGCGTCGTCCCGCCATTAAGTCTGAAGCGGTATTTAAGGCGCGCATTGGATAAAGCCCCGGCGCGCTGACTGCGACTAGAGCTATCAATGAGCTTGATAATAAATAGCCTGACAAAATAATCATAACTGCCGCAAAAATGAAAAAGACCAAGGCATAAAATGGCGTGGACAAGAATTCTGTTTGCACGGCTGCGGAATACACAATGATTAATATTAATATCGGGATACATTGGATTAATGCTACGATAAACACTAGAAAAGTCGACACTAATGGTGTCATGGCATTATACAAGGCGTCGCGGAGTTTGATTTTGTGCCCCGCTAAGCGATGGCGCAAAATGAAAATTGTAGAAAGCCAAATAATTAGAAAGATGATTACGAAAAATACCATCGCTGCTTCGCTGGAATTACCAGACAAACCACCGGTTGTCACGGTAGAAATCAAAAGAAGCGATGCTTTGGCGACTTCGCCGATATCACCAGAACCCATACTTTCTGTGGTTTGATCTAGCACTTCTTGGAATTGTTGATAAGTTGATTCACTCATTAAACCCACAAAAACGATTGATAAAATCACCGAAATGATGAGCAGAGGCAAGAATAGTTTCCAGTTTTTGAAAATGATTTTGTAGCTTGAAAAGATGTGGTGCATGATGCCAGGAATTTCTAAATCGCGTTTGTAGTCTTCGCGATATGACCGCTTGAAGGATTTATGCAAAATAACACGCTTAGCTCTTTTTTCTTGGATTTTCTTTTTGAGGTTCTTAAAAAAAGTTCTGATTTTGCCAGTCTTTTTAACTTTTTTGTCCTTTTTTTTCTTAGAAATTCGTTTTACCATTTTCGAGCCTTTCTATGCGTTTTTCAATTGCTGGATGAGTACTAAACAAATCAGTAAAAAAACCCTTTCTCAAAGGATTATTAATATACATCGGCGCTGCGGCGGTGTTTTGGCTTTTCATCGGCTGCGAGTGAGCTTGCAATTTTTTCAGGGCATCAATCATACCTTCTGGATAACGAGTGATATTGACGGCCGAAGCATCGGCGAGGTATTCACGCTGACGCGAAACCGCCATTTGCGCAATTGCGGCTAAGATTGGCGATAAAATCGCTGCCACAATAATTAATAGATACCCCATCGGGCTGCCTTCGTTGTTGCGCCTTCTGTTACCATAGAACATCATCCGAAAAGCAATGTCTGAAATGAGGCCAACCATACACACTAGGCCAAACACAATCATCGACACGCGAATGTCGTAATTTTTGACGTGCGACATTTCGTGCGCCATCACGGCAGTGAGTTCTTTGTCGTCCATAATATCCATGAGGCCAGTTGTAGCAGCCACGATGGCATGTTCTGGATCTCGTCCAGTCGCAAAAGCGTTTGGCGCCTGGTCGTTAACGATGTAAACTTTCGGCATTGGCAAGCCCGTCGTAATCGAAAGATTCTCGACTATATTATATAGTCTCGGGTTGTCTTTTTTTGCAATTGGCTCCGCACCGGTCATCAATACTGCTACCGAGCCAGCCGCAAAATATTGAATGGCTGCATAGATTGCGGCGATGATTATCGTCCACACCGCAATCCATGCGTCGCCATAATACACGGCAAAAGCTGTGGCAATCAACCCAATCAAAACTACGAACCCTATTATAATATATATGGTGCGTCGTTTGTTTTGAGCGATTTGCTTATACATTTTTTAGAATTTTACTTCTGGGGCTTCTGCAATTCTGGCCTTTTCGGAGTCGGCTACTTCAAAGTAATCACGCTTCTTGAAATGACCAATAATGCTGTTTACTAAATTGGTTGGGAAAGTCTTAATCTTGGTGTTAAGTTCTTTGGCACCTGCGTTATAGAATCTGCGTGCTGCTTGGATCTTGTCCTCCACATCCTGCAACTGCTCTTGTAATTTGACGAAGTTGGAATTAGCTTTGAGCTCTGGATAAGCTTCGGCAATGGCAAAGATTTTACCAAGGGCACCTTGCATTTCCTTCTCGGCTTCGGCAGCTTGTTTGACGGTTTTGGCACCCATCACAGCTGAGCGAGCTTCGGTGACCATTTGGAAGGTTTCTTTTTCATGCTTAGCATAACCTTTCACGGTTTCCACCACGTTTGGAATTAAATCAGCACGGTATTTTAGTTGTACCGTAATGTCTGACCAAGCTTCGTTCACTCTTTCATCGAGCTTGACCAAGCTGTTATAAATTCCTGCAATCAGGCCGACAATCGCGAAAATCACCGCCACAATCACAATAATTACTATTAACCATGTAGGCATTTTATTCTCCTTTTACTTTTTATGTATCTATTATAGCATAGTTTCGTTGCATTAAATCAAAACCTGTGATACAATTAATGCACAACGTGCGAGCATAGCTCAGTTGTTTAGAGCGCTTCCTTGCCAAGGAAGAGGTCGAGAGCGAAATAAACGACTTTTTCGATATTTTTAACGGTCAAGTCGAGCAAGGTCGCGAGAGCGGACGGGGTTCCACGCATGAACCAGATATGAGTTACGGGGGCGGCTAAGGTAATATGTCCCATGCGCTCGCGGCGAGTGATGGACTTTGTGACGAGATTCCCCTCTTTATCAACGGCAGCTTCGCGAGAGCGGACGCCCTTGAGCTTCGCGTCGTGGGGGTTAATATCTTTGACCGGTCCGAAAATCCGTTCGCAGAACAGACCGTCGCGTTCGGGTTTTTGGGTTCGGTAGTTGATTGTTTCT